>JBJELP010000301.1:5521-62735 GCA_051879215.1 Lachnospiraceae bacterium | reverse complement strand
ATCCTGTATGGAAGGGGTAATCTCGCAGGTTTCGACCCTGCGAGATTAGGTGCCCCCGTTCAAATGAATTCGCATCAGGCGAATTCATGCGTTGGCACCGGCCCCTGGAAAAAGGATCTTGAGCTTTAGAGCTTCAAAGACTCAGGTTCTGTACCTGTGGTGGATATACTGGCTGGCTTGATGTGCGAAAAGGGTCATTACTAATGCACCCCCTTCTTTACTGATTCCGCTCACTCTTTTTACGGAGCAGCGTCTGCGTATCAAGGACATCTGCCTCTTTATCTTTTTTCTTTTTTGCATCAGCAGAAGGACGGCTTCGTTTCGTCCTTGCTGCAGTCTTCTCTTCCTTTTTGTTTTTTGCTGCCGGTTCTGCTTCTTTCCTGTTATTATCTGCCGGCTCCGCTTTCTCTGTTTTTTCTTCTTTTGCTTTCTTTTTCTCAGATTTTTCAACATCCACAGCATCAGAATCTGCGGCAAATGATCGGTTCTCTGCCTTTTTCCTGCCTTCTGCAGTTTTTCGGTTTCCGGTTATTTTTCCGGCTGTCTTCCCTGCCCTCTCGCTGAGGAATCCCAGCCAGTCCACATGCATTCGGCGGATCAGAATATCCAGTAAAAACAGGATCGCTGCCAGTGCCATCAGAAGCATGGTCAGTTCTGTTCTTGCCGCAGCACCGGTCAGTTTACTGTCAAATACCTCCTGCGGCTTTTCGATGTACCTTGCACCGGTCTGCCGCGCAAAGTTCTCCAGGGCATTCGAAACATCCGCATATCGATACTCGCGGGAATACTGCATGGCTGCTGCAGTGTTTATATTCTTTACAACTTCACTGCCCTTCCGGTTACGGACATTGATGCTGTAAACGCCAATCTGTTCCAGCGGAACTTCTGCTTCGTAGGTTCCGGGCGCAGTGGCCTGCAGCGTGACATTTCGCTGGTTTCCATCTTCATCGGTGATAACCGAGGAAATACTTGTGTCTGCCGAGTATTCTTCCGTGTGATACGTGATCTTTGCAGAGGATGCTTCCTGCTCCACCTGCAGCGTATCATTTCCCAGTTCCGAATTGGAAATCGTCCAGTCAATCAGATTCCTCCAGAGTTCTGCATAATGGTCCCATCCGGCAAAGTTTCCGGTCCAGTTACCGGTTCCGTCACTGTTCCATGCTGCAGTTCGTCCCAGACCATACTGCCATACTGTCAGAATCGGATCTTCTCTGGGTGACTCCAGAATTACAGTGGATAATGCTTTGGGGGTTGCTGCAATATACCCCAGCAGGCTGGGACTGCCCTCTGTAAAAATATCACGGATGATTTCATGGGAATTCACAATTTCAGGTATAAATTCTTCGTTGACCAGATAACTTTTGGCAGACAGATAGACTTCCTGGGCAAAAATTCTGGGCAGGGAACTTCCTGCATCTGAGTAGTAGTACCGTCCGTTCCCTTTTTCCGCCAGCCATTTCATCATATCGCAATCCGCATCTTCACCGACTGCAACGGTGGAAAGGGTAATTCCTTTGTCATTCATCTCAGAAAGCAGAGCGTCGTATTCATGATATCCGTCCTGTCCATCGGTCAGAAGCACAATGTGTTTCAACACGGCATCGGACTGTTCCATCTGCTTCATGGCTGCTTCCAGAGCCGGATAGATACTGGTACCTCCGCCCACTTCGATTCCTGCTATTTTTTCGGCAATGGCATCCTGATCAGTTACCGGCTGCATGGGCACCGCCCAGTCAAAGGTATCATCAAAAGCCACCACGCCAACCTCATCGATTTCCCGAAGGGAATCCAGACCGTTCACCGCTGCATGCTTTGCAATTGTCATTTTGGAAATGCTGCCTTTCATAGTGGACGGACTGCTCATACTGCCAGAATGATCAATTACCATGGTCATGGCAATCTTCGGAATCTGTTTTTCACCCTCCAGTTCCATCTTCACAGGCAGAATTTCTTCCAGCGGTGTATTTCTGTAATTTCCCAGTGCATAGCTGTTGGGTCCTCCCAGTACCACCAGACCGCCGGCATAATCCTTTACATACGTTTTCAGAAGCTCCGGAAAACCTTCCCGAAGATCATCGGCATAAACATCCAGAAAAATTACCGTCTGATACTGCGTCAGATCTGCAATCTGTCCGGGCACCCCGGAGGGGGTAACAATTTCATAGTCATAATTGCATGCCTGCAGAATTTTCTCAAATGCCGTACTGTCCCCGGCATTTCCTTCCACCACCAGAATACGGGGAGCAGCTTCCACAGTGGTAAAGGCACTGTAGGTATTATTGATTGTTACCGTATCTTTCGCCGATTCCACGGTTACCCGATAACTCTTCAGACCGCCTTCCAGTCCCTCATCCATAAATACCAGCTGATTGTTTCCCTTCTGGAGAATCACCTGCTTCTGCCCCTTCAGGGTTCGACCGGAATACAGAGATACGGTGGCTTCTGCCGATTCCGATGCATATAATTCCACCTGAACCTCAAATCGATCCCCCTGATGAATAGTTTCCGGCAGCTTTACATTGCTGACGTAAACCTCTTCTGCAATACTGCTGTCATATCGGACAATTTTCAGTTCCAGATCCGATCCTGCTACGGATAATGCCAGATTACCGATATTTCCTTCATTTTCCGCGCCATCGGTCAGAAGCACGATTCGTCTGGCACTTCCATCGGGAAATAAAGCCAGTGCCGTCTGGAGAGCCTGTTCCAGATTGGTTGCCGTTCCCTTTACCTCGGACTGAAATTCCGTAAATACCTTCCTGTCACTGACAAACTGTTCAATCCGGGAATCCGATCCGAACACCACAATTCCTGCCTGATTTTCTGCAGGCATTTCTGCGATGGCCTTCTGTACAAATTCTGCCTCATTGCCGGTTTCTCCTCTGACACTGTCCGACAGATCCACCAGAAATACGGTGGTTATCAGATTGCTGTCCCTGCGGACAGTAATTCCTGCCATGGAAAGCACCAGAAGAGCCAGCACCAGAAGTCTTGTCATCACCTCTCCGATCTGCCTGCTGCGTGAACGGCTGTGCAGATCTCTGGCAAACCATATGATAATCGCTGCCAGCAGCGGCAGCAGTAAAAGCGTCCATGGACGCGCAATTTCAATCTGCATCTGTACACTCCCATCAAATCTCATCTGGATCGAATATAAACAATCCATTCTGCTATCAGCAGAATCAGCAGCAGAATCAGAATATAATTTCGAAGTTCCATAGTACCGATTCCTCTGTTCCCATCGGTTTTATCCGGGGCAGCTGCTTCCATATTATCCGCAGGTTCCACATGGGATTCCGATGCCGCAGGAAATGCTGCAGTGAAATCCTGTTCTTTCTGTTCTCCGTCCAGTTCCTGGGACACATGATAGATACCCGTCTGTTCCACTTCCAGATAAGAACCGGAAGCTTCCGAGGCATCCAATATCCGTGTGCTTCCATCCGGCAGTTTCAAAGTCAGTTCCGACCCCTTTGTACTTCCATGAAGCATGATACTGTCACCCACCACATAAGAATTTTTCTCCGTAAGGCTGCCATTCAGCAGATAATCGGAAAATGCAGACATCAGAATTGGAAATTCTGCTTTCAGACCAAAATCAGTCTGGTGAAGATCAAATCCCATAACCGCAATGCGATGGCCATCGTATACACCATAAAACCCTGCTGACACTGCAAAGCCATTTGAAACTTCCGCACTTTCAGATGGATTCAGATACGAAATTCCCCAGGATGGCAGCTCATAAATCAGGGATTCATTGACCCCGATTTCCCCTTCCTGCATGTACGAAGTTACCTCACTATCCACAAAATGCAGCAGCTGTCCGGTCACTTTTCCACAATTTTTAAAGTATTCTTCCCACTGAGCGTTGATAAACAGGAAACTTCCGGATGACGGCAGTTCTTCCGGCATCATCCCGTCAAAAATATAAAGATCATACTCCGATTCCGTCACCAATCCCACATCATCGGTACGATACAATTCAATCCCCGCCAGATTGGAAAATGCTTTCTCCAGAAACAGATTGGATTCTGTCAAAAGCAGAACCTTTCTTTTTTTCACTTCTTCCAGAACACAAAATGCCTCATTGTCTCCTGCCAGTGCATCCTGTTCCTGCAGTTCTGCCCGCAGAATCCGGACACCGGTGTCCGCCTTTTGGGCATCTGTTTCCACATAAACCGAACCGGTTTCCCCTGCTTTCACCTCAGCTTCTGCAATTTCCAGCAGTTCTTCTTTGCCATTTTCATCCACTCCATAGAGGTTGATTTCTCCCCGATAGGGTTCATCGGAATAATTTGACAGCTGGATCAGAACCAGAAGCCGGTCATCTTTTCGTGCATAGCTCAGAGAGTTCAATGCAATATTAGCTGCTTCACTGTAAAATGATTCCACCCGTGCCTCCAGATCTCCCATATCAAAAGCAGTATCCGTAAAGAAAATGATTTCTCCATTTTCCGACTGTCCGGCACAGGACTGTACCAGTCCAAGGGTCGATGACAGATCACCTGCCAGTTCGGTCTGTTCAATTCCCCGGATCCGAAGATTTGCTTCTGTCCGGTCGCTGCTTCCGGTCAGAACCAGAACAGCCTGCCGGTTCCCGCTGATTACATGAAGCACACTGCCAGCCGGAAGTTCATCCACATAATCACATGCCGCTTCTTTTGCCGCCTCCAGTCTGGTCTGTTCGCCATCATAAAGAGTTCCCATACTTGCACTATTGTCCAGTACCAGCACCACCTGTTCTCCACTGCGTCCTGCGGACCGTAGCCAGGGGCCCATCATGGCAAAAATCAGAAGCAGCACCGTCAAGATCTGCAGAAACAGCAGCAGATTCTTACGCAGTTTTTCCCATGGTCTGGTGGCTTCCAGATTGCGGTAAACCTCCTGCCACAGCATGGTAGATGAAAATTTCTGGGGCTTTGCTTCCTGTTTCAGGATATACAGCAGAATAATTGCCGGTATCAGAAGCAAAAATACCAGCGGCCAGTAGGATAAAACTCCCATGTCGGAAACTCCTTTCTTACAGTATGTCTCACATTAATGGACAAACTGTTTCATGCAGGACAATTTTTCATTACCGGTTCAAAGCCACACTTTTTTCAACGTCTGGAATACAACTTTTTCCAGCTCTTCATCGGAACGAATACTGAAATAGCTGCACCCGTAGCGTTTTGCCAGCTTTTCAACAGACTGTTTGTGGGAGGTCACTGCATCTGCATACATCTGCATGGTCTGTCTGGTCATGGTTACCTGCACTTTTCCGCCGGTTTCCATGTCTTCCAGTTCCAATGTACCTTCTCCGTAAAAATCCGTTTCTTCTTTTGAAAGAATCTGAATCAGCAGAATTTCCTGTCGTTTATACACCAGATAGCGGATGGCATCCTCCACCCCCTCCGGATCCAGAAAATCCGACAGCAGAATACAGACACCCCGTCCGTTGATGGTACTTTGATGAACGGCTTTGCTGATTCCGGTGGTTCCCTCAAAAGATACCTGTTCCAGATCCTGAAGCAGACGCTGAAAACTGCTCCGTCCAACAATCGGACAGGTTTTTCCCAGCCGTCCCTCCTTCACCGTCAGTATTTCCACACGATCCAGCTGCTTCAATACCAGCCAGGTAAAAACAGCTGCCAGACGAAGTGCCATCACGGATTTTTTCTGTTCTCCAAAATCCATGGATCCGCTGGTATCCACAAAAATATGATAAAAAGCCTCTTTTTCTTCCATGAACTGTTTGACATACAGTTTATCCAGACGCCCATATACATTCCAGTCAATCCGTCTGATATCATCCCCCGGCAGATACTCCCGGAAATCAGAAAATTCAACGGATGATCCCTTTTCCGAAGACTTCCTGCTGCCGCTCATGCCCTTATCCAGCCGAATATGGGTCATTAACTTCAGCCTGTTCAATCCCGCAAAAAATTTTTCATCAAATAATTCGCTCATATATTCCGGTTTTATTTCTCCAGACCTTTCATAATCTCTTCAATAATCCGATCCGCCGTCATTCCATCTGCAATTGCCTCAAAATTGGTGATCAGACGATGACGCAGAGCAGGATATGCCACATAGCGAATATCTTCAAAAGCCACATTATATCTGCCTTCCATCACTGCTCTTGCTCGGGCCGTTTTGATGATGGCCTGTGCCGCTCTGGGACTGGCTCCTGCCGTTACATATTTTCTTACCACCTCCGGTGCCCCGTCCACTTCCGGATGTGTGGCCACAACCAGAGACAGAGCATAATCCATAACCGCTTCCGCCACCGGAATCTGACAGATCAGTTTCCGCATTTCCAGAATCTCCTCACCGGTCATTACGGCAGAAAGCTCCGGACGTTCCGTTCCCACCGTAATCTGAAGAATTTCCTTCAGCTCACTCTTTTTCGGAAAATCCACCTGCAATTTAAACAGAAAACGGTCCAGCTGGGCCTCGGGCAGCGGATAGGTTCCTTCATTTTCAATGGGATTCTGGGTGGCAAGCACCAGAAAAGGGGTGGGCAATTCATAGGTTTTTCTGCCGGAAGTAACGGTTTTTTCCTGCATGGCTTCCAGCAGTGCAGCCTGTGTTTTCGGTGTTGCACGGTTAATTTCATCTGCCAGCAAAAGCTGGGCAAATACGGGACCCGGTTCAAACTGAAACACATTGCGGTCCCCTTCCTTCAGAATCAGGCTGGTACCGGTTACGTCCGCAGGCATCAGATCCGGTGTGAACTGAATTCTGGAAAAACTCATCTGAAATACTTTGGATATTGCTTTCACCAGTTCCGTTTTTCCCAGACCGGGTACCCCTTCCAGCAGCACATTTCCATCTGCCAGAATCGCCAGAATCGTCTGCCGGATAATATCCTTCTGTCCGATGATTGCCTTGCCGATTTCAGCCTCACAGGCATTGATCTGCTCAATCATTGCCTTTAATTTCTGTTCATTTTCTGTACTCATATCCATATCCTTTCCAAACGACCGGTTCGGTTACTGATTCAACGTTTCAAAATAATTCCGGATAATATCCTGCACACCGGGGGGATAAGAGGCCTGATTGATCTGGGACATGGCCTGTCTGCTGTATTCTCCGATCACCTGACCGTACTCCACCTGATTACCGGACCAGGTCAGTGATTCCCCTCCCTGGGTCACATAGCTGCTTCCATCACCCTGGGTGCCGGTCAGATTTCCATCATTGCCAACCTGATTGGGAATCGATACCATCTCCCCATGATAAGAGCCTTCTTTTTCTGTTCCCACATTGCTGCCGTAATTCCATCCGGTACCGGAGCCATTTCCGTTTCCGGAGCCGTTTCCACTTCCGGAGCCATTTCCACTTCCGGAGCCATTTCCATTCCCGGAGCCATTTCCATTCCCGGAGCCGTTTCCATTCCCGGAGTTATTCCCGTTTCCGGAATTGTTTCCACCTTCTGACTGGTTTCCGTTTTCACCGGAACCCGGGTTATTTTCTGCTGATGCAAGAACTTTATTTGCACTTTGTCTGATGGCTGTGACAGATGCATTTGCCGCTGCCAGCTGCTGTGCCGTTGCTGTCCCGGATGCAATCTGTTCAGCTTCCTGAAGAAGTGCTTCTGCCAGTTCTTTATCCGTGATCTGACCGGCCAGCTGTTCCAGTGCTTCCTTTGCTTCCTGACGCATGGTTTCATCCACAGATGAAAGATCACCCGATGCCTGCTTATTCATTTCATTCATAAGCTGTTCCAGCTTTTTCTGTGCCTTCGCAGCCGCTTCCGCCTGCATTCTGGCCTCTTTCAGTGTATTTTCATTCTCCTTCTTTTGAGCAAAAGGCGTCTGTTCCAGTTTTTTCTCCGCCCGTTCCATGGCTTTTTTCAAACTTTCCTTTGTATCCGCCTGTTTCAATTCTTCTATAATAGAAGACAGCAGTTCTTCATACTCTTTTCGTTCTTTCTCGTCCAGTTCCTGCTCTTCTTTTTTCAGCAGCTGTTCCAGTTTTTCAATCTTTTCAATTTCTTTTTCTGCAGCTTTTTTCACCTCATGACGAACCGCCGCCTGCTCTCTGGCAGGAGCGGGCAGGAAAATGCTGAAGGAGAAAAACAGTACAGATACCAGAAGAAGTGCCAGCTGTTTTCGATTCCATTTCACCGGAAGACTTTTTGTGACCGACAGACCGGACAGGATTTCCCATGTGTCATTTTTCTGCATAACAGCAAACAGACTGTCATCTCCAATAAGTTCCAGTGCCGTCATCGTTCGTTCCTTCAGACCGGTCGCATCCAGAATCCCGGCCGCTTTTTCAGAAGAAGGATACTGCACCAGCTGCCGGAACAAGGCAGCCAGTACACTGAGCAGAAGGACTCCTCCTGCCCAGTAATGCACTTCGTACCATGGAATCCGGCAGGAAATCAGTTCCATCACAAGTGCGATCAACGTGCCTGCCAGAAGAAATCCGGGCAGAGTTTCCAGCAGATTTCTGACAAAAATCCACCGACGCAATTGTCCTGCAAACCGTCTGATTTTCTGATCATTCGTCATTCCTGCACCACCTTCCTGTTTTACGAATTGTTTTCCGCTTTTTATTCCCGCTTCTTATTCCCGCTTTTTCCTTTTCTTCTGCTTCTTTTTCTCCTTTACCTTCACGTGCTTTTCTTTCCTGTTCACGGAATTAACCCTTGATGTGGCAATCATGACAAAATAAAGTCCAAGGAGAATCGTAACACCAAAGCTGATCCAGTTCCAATAGGGAATCAGTCTGGAAATAAAATCAGACATTTTAATGGATCCAAAAAAACCGCCGGACAGCATGCTGTCCACGATCCGGGTTCCGGTGCAGGCTGCAAAAATCGTATCACAGAATCCCACTGCCGGATTCAGCAGCAGAATCAGGGGCAGAGGTCCCACATCCACCACGCCGTTAAACCGGACAGACACCAGCTGCTCATATCGGTAAACGTAGACACACACAAATGCCACCAGTGTCCCGATATAGAAAACAAGCTCGATCACCATGGTCATAATCACTGCCACTATGGTTTTGCGAAATCTTGCAGAACACCATACCCCGATGGCTCCGTCAAAAAATGCGATGCAAAGCATGCAGACCAGAAAAATACCCAGATAATTCCACTTCATGCCGCCGTAAAGAAAACAGATGGACATGGCAGGCAAACTGCAGATAATAAACAGAAATACATTAAAAATTGCAGACCACAGTTTTCCGATTACAATGGAAAAGGAAGAAATCGGTGCGGTCAGCATGATATCCAGTGTCTGTCTTTCCCTTTCTCCCGCAATGCTTCCTGCCGTCAGAATGGGAACAATCACACAGATCATGACCAGCTGCATCACGGCCAGAAGTGTAAAACTGGTGGTCAGAGAATTATAATTATCCAGAACATTTCCATAATAACTGCTTGTCAGATTCACCGCAGTATTCAGAATCCCCATGGCTGCACCTGCCATGATTCCGCTGTAAATCATCAATGCCGTAGGAAGCTTAACGGTACGTGCTCCCAGTACCAGTTCTTTTTTCAGAATCGGATTCCTGATCATGACTGTTCACCTCCGTCTTCTTTTTGCTCTGTCAGTTCCAGGAACAGAGATTCCAGATTACCTTTTTCCTTAAAGAAACTTTCGACCGGAATATCCTGATCCGTCAGACGTTTCAGCAATTTTGCCGTATCCATATCATCACCGGTATAGTCTGCCACCAGACAATCCTCTCTGACAGAAACCCGTCTGGTATGGGGATCTTCTTTCAGCAGCTGAACAGCCAGCTCCTGATTCTCCAGTACCCGCACATGAAGCGGTTTTGCATGCATGGCTTTCAGCTGAATATCATCCACCGTTCCATGCATGATCAGCCTGCCCTTCTGCATAATACCGATTGTTGTACACATATCTGCCAGCTCCGGCAGAATATGGGAACTGATGATTATGGTCTTTCCCATGGAACTGAGATTCTTCAGAATCTCTTTCATTTCAAATCGTGCCCTCGGATCCAGACCGGAAGCCGGTTCATCCAGCAGCAGAAGTTCCGGATTGTGAACCAGACTTCTGGCCAGACAGAGACGCTGCTTCATACCTCTGGACAGGCTGTCCACATAAGCATTGGTTTTATCGGACAGATTGACCAGTTCCATCAGATTCAGACAGGTGGTTCTGGCCTGTTTTCCAACAATTCCATACATGGACGCATAAAACTCCATATACTCCAGTGCCTTCAGATTATCGTATACACCAAAGAAATCCGGCATATAACCAATCTTTCTCTTGATTTTTTTACGTTCCTTAAAAGCATTGACCCCATCGATGGTAATGCTTCCGCTGGTCGCATCCAGAAGCCCTGCTGTGATTTTCATTGTGGTGGTTTTCCCTGCACCATTGTGCCCCACAAAACCAAACAGCTCTCCTTTTTCGATATGAAGATTCAGATCATCCACTGCCTGAAAGTTTCCGAATTGTTTATTTAAATGTTCAATTTTCAGCATCAGAATCCACCTCCTATTACTGCAATTTCAGGAGAATAATCTTCATATGCTGTCCTGCATTCAAATTTCAGCCTGATTTTTCCGTTTTCTGAAAGATACGGACAGGTCACATTTGTAAAATCGATCTGCAGCACATCTCCGGTAAATAACTCTTCATACTGGGAAGTATATACATTCCATCCGTAAATCTTTGTATTTCTGGTATTTCCATACATTGCCTGACTGTCGGAATTTCGTACCATTGCCTGGATTCCATTCAGACTCGTACTCAGATCGAAATCCACTTCCGCAATCTGTGCCCGCATCATTCCGTCGCTGTCCCAGTTATTGTTATTTTCTGCATAATCGTAGAGACGCAGAATCGAACAGCCCGGATAATCACTGAGTGCAAGCTCCGTATGTTTTACAATTGCTCCATAGTTATATTCTTTTACTCTGTCATCCTTCACATAATCTGCCGCCAGATCAGGAATCACTGCAAAGGTATACGTGTTGGAACTGGAGATCAGAGTGCTGCCGGATGCATAGGCATACTGTTCAAAAAGGCAGGTCCAGACGTTTACAATCTTTCTGTATTCCGCAGAATCCACTTCCAGTCCCGGGATATTACCAAAGCTGTAGGGATCATAATCAGTGGTTGTTTGATTGTCCTTTTCCGAAAAATCCACGGACTCATCCTGTTTCATGGAACCAATGACAATACGTTTGTTCCCAGATACCACGCAAACACCTTCCAGATCATAACCGGTATGATTGGCAACTGTTCCGCTGAGTCCCGTTGTATTTCTTACAATCCTTGTTTCCAGGCCCTCCGTAATGGATGTTTCTGCAGCCATATCATAGGTCATCCATGTCTGACCGAAGGTTTCCCGGTTTCTGAATCCGACACGGTATCCTTCTGCCGTTTCACAGACGGAAACTTTATAATCTTTTCCATTGTCCGCTTCATAATAATTTCTGCTGATCAGTTTCATATTGGACAGGTTTTCGGAAACCGTGATGGTTTCTTTTTCAGCTGTGGGCACCATAACATCCATAACCACATTGGTTCTGACCGTATGACCGGAGCCTCCTTCTTCCAGAAAGGTAGTAAGGGACATTTCCACCGGTGCGTTGAGCCGGAGATCCTTTGTAATAAAGAAAATGCCTGCCGTTACAGCAACAGCCAGAATGGGAATCAGCCCCCACATCCACTCTCTTTTATCAATCAGTTTCAGAAACAGATACAGTCCGGGACCTGCCATGATGACAAAGGCCGCCAGAAGGATTCCCAGCATATTGAAATCCGGCTCTTTTTGATCAAACAGACTTCCCAGCGTATTAAACACAGACCAGTAGTCCTGATAAGAACCATAGTTCAGATTACTGATTCTTACGGCACTGTATCCGGATGCAGACCGGGTCAGCAGTGCCTCTGCCATATCTTCCTTTCCTGCCCAGCTGCTGACCGGTTCCATGCCCAGATTGAAGGCTGCTGCAATCACATGCCCCTGACCGCAATTCCGATTCCAGAGCAACGTTTTATCAGACAGAACATGTTCCAGAGGGGCAGCATCTGCCACTTCCATATTCAGAATCCCCTGTTCTGCTGTAAATAAAATTCCCATACCCGGCAGCGGTTCGGAAACCGGTTCTCCTTCCGCCGGATTGGTTCCTGTCAGATCATTGACTGCCGGCATGACACTGTCAGAAAGGGCAAGTGTCCCTTCTTTCATACCGGAAATCGTTCCGGATATCATCCCATTCTGAAAGGCAGACAGTGTTTTTTTGTAATCTGCACCGGTTCCGATGATCAGGACACCACCATGCTCAACCCAGCCTTCGATTGCTGAACACTGGGCATCTGACAGCTCTGACGTGTCAAAACTGTTGATAATCAGAAAACTAAGTACGTCCAGCCCCGATGCCTGCTCCGGCATAAGCTCCGGACTCAGCTCCACCAGTTTGGTCATACCGCTGTAATCGCCCGTCGTCAGATTCAGACGGTCAAAATAATTCAAAGCAGTATAATCATCACTCAGAATCCCCACCAGTGCGGACTCGCCTGTCCGGATATTGGAGGACATCTTCTTTTCAACCCGGATATTTCCATTGCTGTCCTCTATCTGAAGGTAGTAAGAAGCCATATTCGACAGGTTATTCACTGACATGGTAATCGTTTTCTCACTTCCCTTTGTCAGCATGATTTCTTTTTCGTATGCTGTACCCTGGGTGCCGGTGTCACCATCACCGCACACAATAATCCGGACGATTCCTTCAAAATCAGACTTCAGACTTGTCATGAGAACTGTCACCGGAACGGCTGCACCGCTTCGGCAATTTCCGCCAAGACCAAAGGAAACACGAATATTAAACTCGTCATTGCTGATCATTCCATTTTTATTCTGGGAAGACGATTTGCTTTCTTCCTCCTTTTTTTCCTCTGTCCCGGTGGTTTCGGATTCCGGTTCGTTTGTCCCGGAAGCTGCCGTCGTTTCCACTGTGATTTCAGCAGCCGACGCCATTGTGGCAGCCGAAATACACATTGAAAAAAGCAGCAGCACCGCCAGAGCTTTCTTCCATTTTCTCATATCATTTTCCTTTCCTGATAGTATTTACTTCTGATTGATTTTACGCATTTTCGCTCTCAAAAGCCTTTTCTCATTCAGTATATCAGATAGAAATTAAAAAACCCACAACAAATCCTTAAGATTTTATTATACTTGCCGAAATCCGTTACTGGTTTCAAATCGACACTTACAGAAATTCAGCCCTGATTCGGTTTGTAAAGTAAACTGTCCTGAAAATTGAAAAATGGATAAAAACAGCTGAAATAGTGAGAAAAAATCCAAAAGTCCGGAAACATCATCGGTGCAGAAGCCAGAATTGGTCAAGATTGCCGGATAAAATGCCGGAATATCCAAAAAAGCCCGGAAACCAGGGAAAAAAGAGCAAAACAACGATCCTGAGAAGCAAAAATTGGATAAAAGAAGCTGGAACAAATCCAATATAGCCAAAACCACGTCTTTTTTATAAAAACAGAGAAATAGTTTGGATGAAACCGCTGAAAAACTTGTGATAATATCCAATGATGTTGGAGGCAAAAGCTTTTGCCCCTGGTATTATCCAATTGGATATTTCGAGCGGTTTACCCCTTTTATTACCACATTAAATATAATCATATAAACTGATAAATTTTACCCTCTGTACTTTTTACCCTGATGATGATACACTTATAACATTATAAAAATAACTGTCCGGATCCGACCTCGCAAACACTGCGTGTTTCCTCAGTGTGACGTATCCACCAAATGGATTTACAGCTCCGGACAGCAGCATATTGACAATAACAAGGAGGACCCGTTTATGGGTAAGATTTTTAAATTCCATACGGATGTGGATACTGATCAGATCATTGCTTCTCAGTATTTATTATTCCCTACGATTGATGAAATGAAAACACATACATTTGAATCTCTGGACCCTGATTTTGCTTCTTCTGTGAAGCCCGGTGATTATGTGGTTGCTGCTGAAAATTTCGGCTGCGGTTCTTCCAGAGAACAGGCTCCCAGCGTACTGAAAGCTCTGGGTGTAAAAGCTGTTATTGCCAAGTCCTTTGCCCGCATTTTCTACCGCAATGCCATCAATATCGGACTGCCCGTTATTGTATGCAAGGATCTGTACGATCATGTGGAAGCCGGTCAGGACATGGAACTGTCCCTGACAGAGGGAATTGTTACCACCAATGGTCAGACTTTTGACTGTACAAAGCTCCCCCCTTACATGCAGGGTATTCTGGATCAGGGCGGACTGATTGCATCTTTGAATAAATAAGGATAAGGAGATTCTTTCCATGGGAATGACGATAGCTGAAAAAATTATTGCAAGAGCTGCCGGTGTGGAATCAGTAAAACCCGGCGATATCCATACAGTGGAAGTGGACCGTCTGATGAGCAACGACGGCACCACCCACTTAACCATTGATATGTACAACAAATTAAAAGATCCTCACATTGCAGATATCAGCAAACTGGTCTGGATCGTTGATCACAATGTACCCGCTGACAGTCCCAAAACAGCTGCATCTCACAAAAAAATGCGTGATTTTGCCAGAGCCAATGGTATTACTTTTTATGAAGGAAAGGGCGTATGCCACCAGATCATGATGGAAAATCATGTCTGCCCCGGTGAACTGATTTTTGGTGCGGACAGTCATACCTGTGCTTACGGCGCTCTGGGCGCATTCGGTACAGGTGTGGGATGTACCGATTATCTGTACGCCATGGTTACCGGCAAATCCTGGCTTCTGGTTCCGGAAACCCTTCGTTTTAATCTGACAGGAAAACTGCCCGAAGGTTCCACTGCAAGGGATCTGATTCTCACCATTATCGGTAAAATCGGTGCCAACGGCGCCAACTACAAAGCCATGGAATTTGTTGGAGAAGGTATGAAAACCCTGACCATGAGTGATCGTATCTCCATCTGCAACCTCTGTGTGGAAGCCGGTGCCAAAACCGCTCTGATGGAAGTGGATGACATCGCTCTGGATTATCTGAAACAGCAGGGCCGTGAACCCAAAGCCTGCTTCAGGAGTGATGAAGATGCCGTATTTGCAGAAACCTATGACATTGATCTGAACACCATCGTACCCATCGTTGCAAAACCCCACTTCGTTGACAGCGTGGTTCCCGCAAAAGAATGCCTGGGTGTGAAAATTGATGAAGCCTTCCTCGGCTCCTGCAACAACGGCCGTCTGGAAGACCTCCGAATCGGTGCACAGCTTCTCAAAGGCAGAAAAGTGGCTCCCACCGTTCGTTTCCTGGTTGTACCTGCCAGCAATACGGTTTACATGCAGGCACTGGAAGAAGGGCTGTTAGATATCTTCATGGAAGCAGGCGCCATTGTAATGAATGCCAACTGCAGCGTATGCTGGGGAAGCTGTCAGGGCGTTATCGGTGAAGGAGAAACCCTGATCAGTACAGGTACCCGCAACTTCAAGGGTCGTGCAGGACACAAGGATTCTTTCGTATATCTGGGTTCTGCTGCCACTGTAACCGCATCCGCCATCAAGGGCGAAATCTGTACAGCCGACCTGCTGTAATGTGGAGGACAAGATCATGAACGAATCATTTACCGCAAAAATCTGGGTACTGGGCGATGACATTGATACCGATATCATCCTTCCCACCGAATATCTGGCATTAAAATCCATTGAAGACATGAAGCCGTATACCTTTTCTCCCCTTCGTCCCGAACTGGCCTCTCTGATCAAACCCGGTGATATGATTGTGGCAGGAAAGAATTTCGGCTGCGGTTCCTCCAGAGAACAGGCTCCGGAAGCCGTGAAAGCGCTGGGTATCTCCTGTGTGGTTGCCAAATCCTACGCACGGATTTTCTTCCGCAATGCCATTAACAACGGTCTTCTTTTAATCGAGAATCCCGATCTCTACGACGAAGTAACAGAAGGCAATATTGCCACCGTTACCCCCGGCAAACAGATCGTCTGCAACGGAAAAACCTATGAAATTGCTTCCCTGCCCGATAACCTTACCGAAATCTTAAACGCAGGCGGTCTTGTCAAAGCCATGCGCAGACGCAACGGACTCAATGATTAAGGGAGGAATTTCACATGGCACATACATTAATTGAAAAAGTAATCGGCAGAAATGTCGGAAAAGAAGTAAAACCCGGCGACATTGTAACCGCCAAAGTGGACTGGTGCATGGTTGACGATATCATGGTTGCCTTTGTCGCTCAGAAATTTGAAGAAATGGGATTTCAGAAAATCTGGGATCCGGACAAAGTGGTCCTGATTTACGACCATTTTCTTCCCGCAACCCAGACCGACGACTGCCGCCAGTTTAAAATCGGCAATGAATTTGCAGAAAAATACGGTATTAAAAACGTTCACCGCACCGATGGAATCTGCCACCAGTTAATGACAGAAGCCGGCTATGTAAAACCCGGTGACATTGCCTTCGGTACCGACAGCCATACGGTTACCTACGGCTGTGTGGGCGCATTTTCTACCGGTATCGGCTACACCGAAATGGCCGGTATCCTGGGAACCGGTGAATTATGGATCAAGGTGCCCGAAACCATTCAGGTTGTGGTTGACGGCGTTATGCCGGAAGGCGTAACCAGCAAGGATCTGATTCTCCGTGTCATCGGTGATCTGACTGCTTCCGGTGCCACCTATCAGGCTCTGGAATTCTGCGGCAGCACCATCGACAATATGTCTGTTTCCAGCCGCATGACCATGGCTAACATGGCTGTGGAAGCAGGCGCAAAATGCGGTATTTTCGTACCGGATGAAAAGACCTGTGAATACTGTAAGATTCCTTATGATGAAGATGTAAAAGCTCTTCGTCCCGATGCAGATGCGGTATATTCCCGCGTCATGACATACCGTGCAGAAGATCTGGTTCCTGTTGTGGCCTGTCCTTCTCAGGTGGACGCCATCAAACCGGTAACCGAAGCTGCAGGCACAAAAGTCGATCAGGTCTTTCTGGGTTCCTGTACCAATGGCCGTCTGGAAGATCTTCAGACTGCAGCAGCTATATTAAAGGGTAAAAAGGTGGCTCCTTTTGTCAAATTCATTGTAACCCCTGCATCCCGCAAGGTATATCGCGATGCACTGGCAGACGGAACCCTGAAAATTCTGGCAGAAGCAGGCGCCATCATCACCACTCCGGGATGCGGACTCTGCTGCGGTCGTGCCGGCGGCATCCTGACCGATGATGAAGTGGTCGTTGCCACCAACAACCGGAACTTCCTGGGACGTATGGGAACCAGCAAAGTAAAAATCTATCTGGCATCACCGGCCACTGCTGCCGCATGTGCCATTGCGGGAGAAATTGTATCACCCGTATAGACTGTGCACAGATTCGAAAAATGTGCTTGCATTCCTGTATACTTTGCTTTATACTTACTCATGAATTTTTCATTTATGACAATTCAAACCGCATCGGGGAGCTGGCATCACCGGCTGAGAGGAAACTGTTCGTTTCGACCCGTTAACCTGATTTGGATAATGCCAACGTAGGGATTTTGCCGAAACTTATGTTTTTCATGGGGAGATACCTTACCGGTGTCTCCTCTTTTTATTTCCCAGAATTCACATATTCAGGAGGAGTGTCTTATGAAGAACAAATCAACAACCCAGAAACTGGCTATTGCCGGTATTTTAACAGCAGTCGCTGTGGCAGGAAGTATGCTCAGCTTTCCCATTGCAGGCAGCAAATGTGCACCTGTCCAGCATATGGTCAACATCCTTGCTGCAGTACTGCTCGGTCCCGGATACGGTATCTGTATGGCCTTCTGTGCCAGCCTGATCCGCAACCTGATGGGACTGGGAAGCCTGATGGCTTTCCCCGGAAGTATGGTCGGCGCCCTTTGCTGCGGTCTGATCTACTCCAAAACCAGAAACCTGCCGGCCACCTGTGCTGCAGAAGCATGCGGTACCGGATTCCTCGGCGGACTTTGCGCGTATCCCGTTGCAAAGCTTCTGATGGGAATTGAACCCGCCGGTGTATTTGTATACATTATTCCGTTCCTGATTTCCACCGTGGCAGGAAGCATCATTGCTTTCATCCTGCTGGGTACACTGGAAAAAAGCGGCGTTCTGAAACAGATGCAGAGCCGGGTAATCAACTAATTCATAATATTCTAAGACAAACCTGCGGCAGACCGGGGGCACCACTCTTTGTCGCATAACAAAAAATATGTTGCAATCTGGGAAGCAATATATACAGCGTTGTCATGACGCAGGCGCCGGTTCACCAAAGGGGATAGTCTACCCTCATTCTGCCCTTTGGTCAGAAAAAGACCGGTGCCGTATTGATTTTCATCATACAGAGCCGGTCTTTTTCTTTTGCTTTTATGAAAAAGTCTGCTCCATTTAAACAGGAGGAACACATATGAACACCTATACCACACAGATGGATGCTGCAAGAAAAGGAATTGTTACACCGCAGATTCAGACCGTTGCCGAAAAAGAACATATGCCGGTTGAGCAGCTGATGAAGCTGGTTGCAGAAGGCAAGGTTGCCATTCCCGCCAACAAAAACCATACCTGCCTGAGTCCGGAAGGCGTGGGCAGCATGCTCCGCACCAAGGTTAATGTCAATCTGGGTGTCTCCAGAGACTGCAAAGATTACGATATTGAAATGCAGAAGGTAATGAGCGCCGTGAATCTGGGTGCAGAAGCGATCATGGACCTGTCAAGCCACGGCAATACCCAGCCCTTCCGTCAGAAACTGACCAGTGAATGCCCGGTTATGATCGGTACCGTACCGGTTTATGACAGTGTGATTCACTATCAGAGAGATCTGGCCACTCTGACTGCTCAGGATTTCATCGATGTGGTTCGTCTTCACGCACAGGATGGTGTGGATTTCGTAACCCTTCACTGCGGCATCACCCGCAAAACCATCGAACAGATCCGCAAACACAAGAGAAAAATGAACATCGTCAGCCGCGGCGGCAGCCTTGTTTTTGCATGGATGAGCATGACCGGTCAGGAAAATCCCTTCTATGAATACTATGATCAGATTCTGGATATCTGTGAAGAATATGATGTGACCGTTTCTCTGGGCGATGCATGCCGCCCCGGCTGTCTGGCGGATGCAACCGATGTATGTCAGATTGAGGAACTGGTTCGTCTGGGTGAGCTGACCAAACGTGCATGGGATCACAACGTACAGGTTATGGTAGAAGGCCCCGGACATGTACCGTTAAATCAGGTGGCAGCCAACATGCAGGTACAGCAGTCCATCTGTATGGGGGCACCTTTCTACGTACTTGGCCCCCTTGTAACCGATATTGCTCCCGGCTATGATCATATCACCAGTGCCATCGGCGGTGCTGTGGCAGCCATGAGCGGTGCCGCATTCCTCTGCTACGTAACCCCTGCAGAGCATCTGGCACTGCCCAACGTGGAAGACGTAAAACAGGGCATTATCGCATCCAAAATTGCAGCCCATGCTGCCGATATTGCAAAGGGAATCCCCGGTGCCCGTGACATCGATGACAAAATGGCAGATGCCCGCCGCGATCTGGACTGGGATGCTCAGTATGCCTGCGCACTGGATCCGGAAACCGCAAAAGAAATCCGCTCCAGCCGCATGCCGGAAGAAGATCACAGCGAAACCTGCAGCATGTGCGGTAAATTCTGTGCAGTCCGCAGCATGAACAAGGCACTGGCAGGCGAATATATCGACATTCTGTAATCTTTCAGATGTTCTTTTCCACCAATCGCAGAGTTTTGTAACAGAACTCTGCCATATATTCACAGGACTCCTTCATCCCATCCCGGAACCAGTTGATCAGAATGGTAAGAAATGCCCCCTCCAGGGCCAGTATTCTGTAATGTCTTTCAACTGAACGGGATGGGATAATTTTTTCCAGCAGCGATCCGGGACCAAACACTTTGCTCTGTGAAATATCTGCCTGCATGAGCATCTGCACATACGCTGCATTTTCTTTCACAGCGGAAAACGTATCCAGATACCATTTTTTTATATTATTCCGATATTCCTTCTGATAAAACGAGCGGGTCAGCCCCTCAATAAACTGCTCCATCATTTCCACCAGAATATCATCCTTCGTATTATAATTCCGATAAAAAGCCGTCCGGGAAATACCGGCTCTCTTCACCAGTTCCGTTATGGTAATTTTATCAAAATCCTTTTCACCCATGAGGTAAATCAACGCAGTCCGAAGACTCTCTCTGGTCAGACGGTTGGATTCCTGATTGGATAGCCGCAGCCCTTCCTGCCGGTCAGATGTCCCCTGTCCGATCTTCTGTTTCGACACATGATCCTTATCCATTTCCATTTCCTCCAATTGCACAATCTCCTGACGAACAGTATCCGTCTCCCCAAAACATAGTCTGCAACTCTACATTGATGTTACATTCTCATAAATTCTGTTCACTCCGTCCGTAAATGCATTGACTCTGTACATAAACTGATGCTACATTTGTACAGCCATAAACATTACGATGTACTTTGGGGATCTGTTAACCATATGAAAAAGATTCCGAGAGTACATAACGAAATAAAGGACAAAGGATTTTACTTCATGATTATGACCTTCGAACCCCAGTATCCTTTAATTTATCACGCTGAAAAAACACTGTCAATAAAACCGGAAGGAGCAGCAAGAATATGAAAATCGGAATTTTAACAGACACTTACAGCAGTATCACGCAGGCTGAAGCCGAAAAACTCGGCATCCATCTGCTGCATATGCCTTTTTATATAAATGAAGAAACCTTCTATGAAGGTCTGGATATCACAACCGAAGAATTTGTAAAGAAACTGGAAAGCGGTGCAACGGTTACAACTTCCCAGCCTTCCCCCCTGGATGTCACCGAATTCTGGGATAAAGCACTGGAAGAATATGATGAACTGGTATATATCCCTCTCAGCAGCGGGCTCAGCGGTTCCTGTGAAACAGCCATCATGCTTTCCCAGGATGAACGATATGAAGGAAAAGTATTTGTTGTGAATAACGGACGTGTCTCCACCCCTCTTCACTGCACCATTCTGGATGCTCTGGAACTGGTAAAAGAAGGGTATTCTGCAAAGCAGATTCAGGAAATGCTGGAAAATGCCAGAGATGATATGACCATTTATATCGCAGTGGAAACGCTGGAATATTTAAAACGCGGCGGACGCATCACGCCCGCAGCTGCAGCCCTTGGCAATGTGCTGAATCTGAAACCGGTTCTGAAACTGGCCACCGGAAAACTGGATTCCTTCAAAAAATGCCGCGGCTTCAACAAAGCAAAGAAAGCCATGATTGAAGCCATGAAAAATGATCTGGAAACCCGCTTTAAGGACGCATTTGAATCCGGCAATCTCTACCTGATGGCAGCCACCAGTGCATCACCGGAAGTAACCGCTGCATGGGTCGAAGAAATCAGAGAAGCATTCCCCGGTATGGAAATTCTCTGTGACCAGCTGCCTCTGGGGGTATTCTGTCACACCGGTACGGGAGCCCTTGGTATCGGATGTTCCGTAAAACCGAAACGAATATAAAAACTATCACCCGATCAGTATCAGAAGTACCGGCAGCGTAAGAAAAGACAGCATCAGATCCACAAATATAGATTGTACGGCCAGCTCTGCATCTCCGCCATGCTGTGAGCAGAGCATGACCACGCTGCCTGCTGCAGGCAGACCCACCAGTATGGTCGCCACCCTTGCAATCATTCCCGGACCAATCAGCCAGCTCATGAAAAACCAGATCAGCATCGGATAGACTGCCAGTTTAATTCCCGCCAGAAAATACAGTTTCCGGTTGCAGAGCATTGTTTTCATGGGAATTCCTGCCAGCTGAGAACCGATAACAATCATGGCCAGAGGCGTCGTCGCTGCACTGACTGAAGACACCAGTTCCTCTGCCAGACCAGGAACCCGGATCCGCAGCATAACAATCAGAAATGCAATGGCAGCTGCCACAATCCCCGGACTGTAAAGACGGCGGAACCAATCCGATCCCACCGTCTCTCTGTTCGTTTCCTTTTGTCCGGTTATTCCGCCGGACACTTCCCCCTTTTCCTTTTCCAGTGTCAGAACCCCTATGGTAAATAAATGGATATTAAACACCATCAGAAAAATCGCCACATAAAATCCGTACGCTTCTCCATACAAACGGGTGATAATGGGAAATCCCATAAAACCGATGTTACTGTAATTCAGCATCAATTCCACGGTGGAACTCAGCTGAAATACCCTTGCCAGCAAATGACTCATAAAAGGAATCAGAAGATGAACCCAGGCCGCCGCTGCCAGAACCGTCAGAACCTCCATCCGATCCATTTCCATATCACGGAGAGCGGAATTCAGAATGGTGGCAGGAAGCGTCACCTTCAGCACAAAAGATGACAGCACATCATTTGATTCCTGATTCAGCACTCCCATTTTGCAGCAGATATAACCGATTATAATAAATCCCAGAATCAGCAGAAACTGACTGACCAGCATTTCATTCAATGAACCTTCCTCCAAATACTCGATATAACGCAGTATGTCCGTATTTTTCAGAATTATCCATTTAAATATCCATCAGAATGATCTATCCGAATGCTTTATCCGAATGATCCATTGAAACTGCTCTGTTTTTACCGCAGGCGTTCTGCCATCTGGTAAAACTTGTAGTAAATCCCCTTCTGGTCCATCAGTTCATTATGATTGCCTTCTTCCTCGATACCGTTCTCTGTCAGAACAAAAATTCGGTCAGAATCCCGTATCGTTGAAAGCCTGTGTGCCACCGTCAGCGTTGTTCTTCCCACAGCCAGTTCATTCAGAGCCTTTGCCACTTCAAATTCACTTTCATTATCCAGTGCAGAAGTTGCCTCATCCAGAATGATAATTGCCGGATCCTTCAGAAATACTCTGGCAATACTGATTCTCTGCTTCTGACCGCCGGAAAGTTTGACTCCCCGTTCTCCCACATACGTATCATAGCCATCCTTCAGATGGGAAATGAACTCATGGGCACCGGCTTTTTTCGCCGCTTCCACAATTTCTTCCCTGGAAGCCCCCGGTTTTCCATATGCAATGTTGTCATATACCGTACCGGAAAACAGGTAAACATCCTGCTGTACGATACCGATATTCTTTCGAATACTCTGCACCGTATAGTCTTTCACATCCACCCCATCAATGGCAACCCGGCCGCCGGTCACATCATAAAATCGGGGAATCAGATTGCACATGGTTGTCTTGCCGCTGCCGGAAGGTCCCACCAGCGCCACCTTTTCTCCGGGATGAATCGTAAGATTCAGATGTTCAAATACCGTATTGTGATCATCCATATATTCAAAGGAAGCATCTTCGAAACAGATTTCCCCCTTCGGATTCACCATTTCCCTGGCCCCATCGTAATCAAAAATATCAATATCCGCATCCATAATCTGCAGGAAACGTTCTATGCCGGTCATACCTCTCTGGAACTGCTCTGCAAATTCCACAATCCGGCGTATGGTGGCAATCAGGGTGCTGACATACATCACGTAAGCAACCAGATCTGCCGGTTCCACCTTTTTCAAAACCAGAAAAAGGCCGCCTGCAAGTACCACAGACAAATACATCAGACCATCAAAAATACGGATCGAAGTCTGAAAAATCGCCATATACTGATACGTTTTAGACTTGATACCCAGAAACTTCACATTATCATACTCAAACTTATCCTGTTCAATGGCTTCATTGGCAAATGCTTTCACCACTTTCTGCCCCAGCAGACTGTCTTCAATTCTGGCATTCAGTTCACCGATCTGATAACGCTGTCTGCGGAATGCAGCACGTTCCCACTGGTTGATGGCAATGCAGCAGCACAACATAATCGGTATCATAATAAATATGATCAGAGTCAGAGGAAGATTGATGGAGCCCAGAACAAGAAATGCACCTGTGGCCTTGATTGCGGCAATAAAAAACTCCTCCGGGCAATGGTGTGCGAATTCCGTGACATCAAACAGGTCATTAGTAATCCGGCCCATGATCTGTCCCACCTTTGTATTATTATAATATCGATCCGACAACTGCATCAGATGTGCGTAGGCATCCCGACGCATATCGGTCTCCATTTTCGCACCCATAACATGTCCCATATCTGCCATATAGTAACTGGCGGAACATTCCACAATTTTCAGTAAAAAATAAAGACCCGCCAGACGCAGAATCAGATGCATCGTCAGGAGCTCCGGATTCTCCATCCCGGTACTGGTAATGGTACGCATGATCATGGGAAGCACCAGATCACACACGGTGGTCAGTGCAGCACATAAAAGATCCATCATCAACGTTCTCTTATATGGCTTATAATACGAAACAAACCGTTTCAGAAGTATACCCGTATGATACTCACGTTCTCTTCTCCCCGGATCATTTTGCATAATATCCGGATTCCTGCGCGTTTTATGCTTCTGTGCAGAACACTTTTGGCTCATGGAATTTCTCCCTCCTTCTTCTTTCGTTTTTTAATGGAACGCTATCAGTGTACACTTATTTTTCTGTTTCTGCAACCGATGCAGCGGAAGCCTGTTCAAATCGACGTTTGCGGAGATAAATCCCCTTCCAGGAACCATTACTAACGCCGATTCGTTTTTAATAAAGGATTTCCGTAATCCATACCGCCGCAAGGATTCCTGAAAAGGTACTGAACAGGGCCCCCGGCAGAATCCAGCGGCTTCGTTCTGCCTGGATATGGTTCAGATACACTGACATGACAAACAGAACCGTTTCCGCACTGGATACGATAACCGCCGCCAGAAATCCCACCTGTGAATCCGGTCCGTACTCTCCAAACAAATCCAGCAACATGCCTGTGGCAGCCGAACCGGAAAACAATTTAATCAGAATCAGCGGAATCACCTCCGCCGGAATCTTCACCAGCTGTGCAGCCGGAGCAAGAATCTCTGCCAGACGATCAAGAAAACCGCTGTCCCGCAGCACCTGCACCGCTGCCAGAAGCCCGATCAATGTGGGCAGAATATCCGCAGCGATCCGCATCCCCTTCTTTGCTCCATCCAGAAACACATGGAATACCGCCAGTTTCCTGCTCCATCCATATAACAAAATACAGCATACCAAAAAAGGAATACAGATATCCGATAGAAATAAAATTACTTTCATATCGAAAATATATGTATTCCTTTCTTTATTAAGACCACTATCTTTCCTCTGTCAGCTTCCGGTACATTCGCCGGCAGGATTCCTCATAGATTCCACGGAATACGGACCGTTCCATATCATAAAAGAAGCCTTTCCCCATGGTATTTTTTTTATTGGATCCATGGAAATCCGATCCAGTACTGATCAGAAAAAACTGCGAAACCGGATTTTCTCCATCTGTTCTCATTTTTTGAAATGTTTTCAGGATACGTTCCACCTCTTCTTCGGTATCGGAAGGATGAAACACCTCCACACCATCCACAGAAAGTTCCCTGCAGTGACGGAAAAACCGTTCCATTTCCTCATCCGTAAAATGATATTCCGCCGGATGGGCAATGATACATAAACCGCCGGCTTCTTTTATGGCATGTACTGCTTCTTCCACGGTGATCTGCTTTCTTGGTACATAATATTTCTGTTTTTCGGACAGAAACCGTTCAAAACACTCCTGTACCGTTTCTGCCAGTCCCCTGTGTACCAGATAATTGGCAATATGAACCCGGTTATAATTTTTATCCGGTTTGATGTTTACAATATACTCATAAAACTCCTGCACGGATACTTCCGGATAATCCCCTGCAATATTTTCCAGAATTTTCTCCAGCTGCAGATATTTGCTGTTCCCATATTCACAGATTCTCTGATTCAGCAGTGCAAATTTTTCGGATTCCATATCTGCCTGAATGGGAAAATACCCCAGCACGTGGATTTCCTTCGTTTTCTGATCCGCCGTCCGGTACCCGGATGTCAGTTCAATTCCCGCAGCAGCCTTCTGACCTTCCTTTTGGACAGCTTTTCGAAATCGCTCGATGCCGACCAGTGTATTATGATCGGTTAATGCAATCAGATCGATTTTCTTTTCCCTGGCCTCCGCAGCGATCTCTTCCGGTGTACAGGTTCCATCCGAAAAAGAGCTGTGAAGATGGAGATCAATCCGGGGATATTCTTTCAAATATTGTTTCACCGCATTCACCTTCTTGAAATATTTTATTTAAAAAATGCACAGGACAGATAAGCCAGTGTGTTGGGACCGTAGTAATAGGTCAGATCATTGGCCTTGCAGACTTCACTGACAAACATTCCGTATGCTTCCATGGAAGAGGTCCTCTTCATGGGGAAACGGCAGGGATTGTCCGGATATGTACACTTTTTACATGCGGTACAGACCCCGCCGAGAACCAGACAGTCTTCCTGAACGGCCCGTGCCTGATCCACAAAGGCAGCCACATGCTCCTTATGCTTTTTTTCAATTTCCATCATACTTTCATAATCCATGGAATCTTCCAGTTCTCCCATGGTCTGCAGCAGAATACCGTATTTGTACTGCTGCAGTTCTGCCCAGCACTCTTCCAGCGTGCCGCAGGCAGGAGGACAGCTCCAGTTGGTATCATATGCATGGCATTTATTTTTCGCACAGGTATCGCGAACCTCCGGATGGAGAATAATCGTCTCCATTGCAAGAGGAGCAACTGCCGTAAATCCGCTCTCTTCAGCCTTTTTTGCCATTTCTTCATAAATAAATTCCGCCATTTAGTAAATCCTCCGTTTAATTTACTATTCTTTTATCTTTACCGTTCATCAAACTTCTGCAAAGTCTGCTTTTACAGCTTATTCCTGCTCCGGAAATTCCATCAGATCAACATAGGTATCCTGGAAATCGGGATGCGTTGCCAGTTCAAGGAATTCACAGTGTTCCGCCATCGTCTGGCACCGTCTGAACTCATCCATATTCAGTGCCGCAATTTTTGCACCCTCACCGGCTGCATTTCCCACAGGAACAATCCGTTCCTCCAGTTCACCGGGAATCATACCAATTCCGCAGGCACTGTGAGGTGACATATAGTTTCCAAAAGCTCCTGCAATCATAACTTTCCGGATATCTCCCAGTTCAATTCCCAGTGTATCTGCCATCAACGTAATGCCTGCTGCCATGGCACTCTTGGCCAGCTGTACTTCACGGATGTCCTTCTGGCTCAGATATACCTTCTGTCCGTTCCCGCTTTCCGTTTCATCCGCCAGCAGGAATGCTTTCATATTGTTGGGTTCCACACGGATGATTCTGGATGCACAGGTCTTTGCAATATCTGTTTCAAATTCATCCTCATCCATAATACGGCCCATTTCATCCATGATACCGCCTTCCAGCAGGAATGTCACAATATCCATCAGACCGGAACCGCAGATACCTGTGGGTTTCCCGTTTCCGATTACGCTGTAAACCAGTTTTCCATCTTCCCATTTCGCATGATCAATGGCACCCTTTGCCCCACGCATACCGCATGCAATCTTGGCACCTTCAAAGGCAGGTCCCGCAGCAGTAGAGCAGGCAATACGGCGGTTTTTATCTCCCATAACCATTTCACCATTGGTACCGATATCAATGACCAGAGACAGTTCTTCCAGAGTATCAAACTCTGTAGCCAGCATCACACCGACCGTATCTGCTCCGACAAATCCGGCAATATTGGGAAGCAACATAACCCTTCCATCCGGGAAGATGTCAATTTCCATATCCGTTGCCTTCATGATCATACTTTCACTGACCGTGGGATTATATGGCGCATGGACCAGTGCTTTTGGTGAAATACCGGCAAACAGATGATGCATACAGGTATTTCCTACCACGGAAATCATGTAAATGGATTTTCTGTTCACACCCGCTTTCTTCACCGCCTGTTCAATCAGCTGATTCAACGCCTCATGAACCAGACTGCTCAGTTCCTCCACACCATCTGCAATGGCATAATTACTTCTTTCAATAACATCTGCTCCATACTGGGACTGGGGATTCAGCATGCTGGTAACAGCAAGCTCTTCACCGGTTGCTGCATTCAGCAGGTATCCCACAATGGTTGTGGTTCCAATATCAAAGGCCATTACATAAACCGGATCATCAGAGGGACGCAAATCCAGAATCTCATCTCCGCATAAAACAACATTCAGACTATAATCATTGTCCTTCAGAATCTGATACAGATCTGAGATCAGCTTCCTGTTGGGGGGAATCCTGTCTTCTGCAATCCCGGCGGCTTCTGCCACCGCTTTCTTCAAACGTTTCCAATCGGAGGCATTATCCCCCAGTTCACAGGGTTTTACCGTCACATTCACACTGCGAATGGCTGATTTTAAAACTATTTTCCGCTGCACGCCCTCCAGAAGAATGCTGTGTCCGCCGCTTGTCTGCAGATTGACCGTCATATCACAGGTAACCTTTGTGGTACAGGCCTTCTGCACACCGGAAGGCTCTCCCTCCGATATATTAACCAGACATTTGCCGCAGGTGCCTTTGCCGCCGCAGGGTGCATCCGGATGAAGTCCCGCTTTGATCTGTGCTTCAAGAAGGTCAGTCCCCTCTTCCACCATAATCTCCACATTCTGAGGTAAAAACCTGACTCTGAATTTACTCATTTTCTTTCTCCTTTCCTTTAAACATTCTGTAAGACAACAGAATATGAAGCAGTTCATCCGGGTCATCCAGATTCAATGACACCAGATTTTCGATTCTCTCCATTCTTCTGATAAAAGTTGTTCTGTGAATATATAATTTCTGCGCCGCTTCGGAAGCATTAAAACGATTCATGATATAATATTTCAATGTTTTTACGAACTCCGTATCATGTTCTCTATCGTATTCATACAGCTTCATCAACCCCTTATGTGCCAGCTGTTCCGCCGAAAACAATGTCATGGTCTGACCGATCATATAATCCAGAATATAATCATCAAACGAATAATACCAGCTGTAGGGTTCTCTCCGGTTCCCCAGATCCAGTGCAATGTTGGCCTGTCTTCTGTAATTGCTCAACATGGTAAAATCATGAAAAAAATCACTGATTCCGGCTTTACAGCCAAAATCACGGATCAGATAAGGAAAATTACTCTGAAAACTGTCACGATCTTTCATTGCTTTTTCCCGGGTATAATTAATGATCCATATGATTTCCCGATCTGTCCGGCAGGTACAGGAATACTCATACAGACGTTCCAGCTGCTGACAAAGATAAGATGCACCTCTCTCAAATTCTCTGGCTCCGAACATCTGAAGAACAATAATCCGATATTCATCAAAACGAAACCAATTGTGCATATTTAATGCCTGAAAATCCGTCTCAAAATCTTTTCGTTTGGGATGAAACAGATACTTTTTAAATAAATGATGCAATACATCATCCTGATTCTCTTCCGGATGATTGCGCAGATTATTCAGATACGCCGCTTCCACATATCGGACAAATGTGTCATACAACTGCCGGATTCCCGGATGGAAGTGAAACTCCGGGACCACCATCAGAATCCTTGCAAAAAACTCACCTGAAAAACAGATATTATAACAGAGCAGATTGGTATCGGCCGGTCTGGAAGGATACAGAAACAATCCCTTCTGTTTTTCCGCTTCCAGATAATCCTCATCCTGCAGAAGAGCCTTGATATCCGTTCGGTCCATCTGCCGGTTGATCAGACGTCCTTTCATATCCGGGAAATGATTAAAATAGTCATCCGTACATCCCATTACAACAAAATTCCGGTCAAATACCGCCATCGGACGCCCGATTACTCTTTTTCCGTCATTGAGAAGATCCTCAATATCTATATGGGCACTGTTCCCTGCATCCCGCATCTGCCCATCCCACATATGCAGCATACAGAAAAAATCCACCAGATCCTCCAGCAGATCCTCCTCAAATCCCACATGCGGAATATAAACAATATCAATGGGCAGCCGTTTGGCAGATGATATGCTTTGCCATACACGGTCATCTTCCTCCGTACTGTTCCCCCACGCCACAAAAGCGCATCTGGATAATTTGTCCAACGGATGCTGAATCAATTCTCCCACACGTTTTACCGGAATACAGTATAATTGCTTATTTTCCACCTGTCCCCGATAGCGCTTCACAGAAGCCAGATGCGCATCAAAATATGCGTTTTTCACTTCACGAACTGTATATTTCCGTGACAAAAGATATGCAATTTCACTGAATGTAATATTCATAATTTATTCTCCTGGAAATATCTGTTGAAAATGCAACTTTTTAATCATTTTTTATTTTCATTTTTATAGAAAAATCACGTAAGTTCCTTTTATCATACTATCATACTCCATTTGCTTTGTAAAATATTTTGTTTATTTTTGTAAAAAACTGTGCTACATTTTGTAGCCTTGTACAACAAAATCGGCTACACTATAATAATTGTCGACCTAAGCACTTTTCCTTATAATGGAAACACCAACATATTTTGAGGGGGCTGCGGGCTACCGCAGCATAATATGTTTCTATTCTCTGTTCCCGGCGGCAGGAGAACAGACTATTTTACAAGGAGGATTTCGACAATGATTATCATTGGTGAGAAAATTAATGGTTCCATCCCTTCCATGGGTAAGGCCATCGCTGAGAGAAATGAAGAATACATCAAAGAAATTGCTATCAAGCAGGCGAATGCAGGTGCTACTTACATTGATGTATGTGCTTCTGTAGCTGAAGATATTGAAGTTGAAACCATGCACTGGCTGATCGACTTGGTTCAGAGTGTTACCGATAAGCCGATCGCTGTTGACAGCCCCAGTGCTGAAGTTATCGCAGAAGCTTACAAGTTCTGCAACAAGCCCGGTCTTCTGAACTCCGTTTCAGGCGAAGGCAATAAGATGGATGTTTTATTCCCCATTATGAAAGAACATCCCGAATGGGAATGTGTTGCCCTGTTAAGTGATGATACCGGTATTCCGAAGTCAGCTGCTGATCGTTTAAGAGTATTCAACAACATCATGGCTAAGGCAAAAGAATACGACATCGATCCCAGCCGTCTGCACATCGATCCCCTGATCGAAATGCTCTGTACAGCTGAAGATGGTATCGCAATGGTAGAAGAAGTTATGGAAACAATCAAGTCACAGTATCCCACCATCCATATTACAGGTGCTGTTTCCAACATTTCTTTCAACCTGCCCTACCGTAAGATCCTGAACATGGGCTTTACTGTTCTGTCCATGGCTGATGGTCTTGACAGCGCTATTTTCGATCCGCTGAATGCAAACCTGATGGCTATGATCGCATGCACCGAAGCAATTATGGCTAAGGGCGGCGTCAGCGAAGGTATGGATCTGTCTGCAATCGCAGCAGAACTTCCCGCTGAACAGGTTAAGTTCTTATATCCTACATATGTAGTTCTCGCTATGAAGGCTGGCATCATCGAACCTGAAGAAGATGAAGAATACGAAGAACGCGATATTGAAGGTCTGTTTGAAGAACTGAAAGGCAGCCTGACAGAAGACGCAGATGCAAGAGATTTCCTTGGTCTTCTGTACGCTACAGATGCTCTGCTCGGCAACGATGATTTCTGTATGGCATACGTTGGCGCATTCAGAGACGAGGCATTCGGCCCCATTAAATAATATCAATTCTAAGCCCGGACTTACCGTTCCGTACGCACAGGAAAGCCGATCCGAAACCGGTTTTACAGGTAAGCCCTCCGGGCAGAATATAAATCTGTATCATCCGTATGATATGATACAGGACGGTTACAGGTCAAGGAAGTGAGGAGCCGAAACCTGAAACCCTTTCCCTTCACCCTGACGGTGAAAAGCCACATTCATTTAAATTTAGGAGGATAAAATCATGTCAAAACTTGAAGAATTAGCAACAGCCGTAACCAAAGGTAAATCCAAACTCGTTCCCAACCTTGTAAAAGAATGCTTAGCAGAAGGTATCGAACCCACCACTATCCTGAACGTTGGTATGATCGACGCTATGGGTATCGTTGGTGAAAAATTCAAAAACAACGAAATCTTCGTTCCCGAAATGCTGGTAGCTGCTCGTGCAATGAAGAAGGGTGTTGAAGTTCTGAAACCCGCTATGGCTGGTGATTCAAGCGTTTCCATCGGTAAATATGTACTCGGTACCGTAGCTGGTGACCTTCATGATATCGGCAAGAACCTGGTTGGTATGATGATCGAATCCGCTGGTTTCGAAGTAATCGACCTTGGCGTTGACGTTCCCAAGGAAAAATTCATCGAAGCAGTTAAGAATGATCCCGAAGTTAAGATCGTTGGTCTGTCCGCTCTGCTGACAACTACCATGCCTGCTATGAAGGAAACCGTTGAAGCTCTGATCGAAGCCGGATGCAAGAACCAGGTTAAGATCATGGTTGGCGGTGCACCTATCACTCAGGAATTCGCTGATGAAATCGGTGCTGACTGCTATACACAGGATGCAGCATCTGCAGCAGCTGCAGCTAAGGCTTTAATCGCTTAATTATAGAAATTTATTGAACGGATAATTATAAAACTCCCATCCGGGATATAAGCACAAATCAGACGCTTATCACCCGGATGGGAGTTTTTTGACCTTCCTCAAATATCAGCGGCCCGTTCCGGTTCCTCTTTCAGTTCCTGTTCCATTATTGGTTTCTGTTCCTGCTCCCGTTTCTGTTCCATTTCCGATTCCCTGACTGCCGGAATTCCGGTCTGTTCCGTTGATGGTTCCAGCCTCAGCATCCGTATTATTTCCGGTTCCTGAAGTTCCGCCATTGTTTGTCGGATTTGTCGTTCCGGACTGACTGCTTTCCCCATTCATTCCATTAGTTCCATTGGTATTATTATCAAAGGAACCACTGGTTCCCGTACCTGCAGTACTGTCATTTATGATTCCATTTCCTGCAGTACCATCATTGGCCGTTCCGCCATCCAGCCCGCTTTCAATTGCCGATCCTGCTTTATCTGCAGCCCGGCAGGCCGTCAGTGCACCTGTCAGAGCCAGAACCATTGTCATTACAAGCATCGCACGTATAATCGCCGGTTTTCTGTTGCACGTTTTCATTTTCATTTCTGATACTCCCTTCTGCGATAGCAGTTTTCTGAATGCTGTATCAGTATATCCTTTTTCAGAAAATTTATGCCCGCGTGCTTCTTTTTAAAGTACACTTGTGTTATACTGAAATCAAAATAGAAATTTTATACAGTTCATCAGAAGACTTTTCCCAAAAAAGGAGGCATTCCCATGAGTACACCTTATGTTATTACAATCGCCAGAAGCTTCGGAAGCGGCGGTAAAACCATCGGTATCAACTTAAGCGAAGAACTGGGCATTCCCTGTTACGAAGATCAGCTTCTTCGTATGGCATCGGATTACAGCGGCATCAGCGAGCAGATGTTTGCACAGGTAGATGAAAAGCTGAGAGGCTCCTACATCACCAAAAAACTGGCCGGTTTTCCCAATATCAACCGTATTGCACAGCCCACGGATAAAAAATTTGTTTCCGATGACAACCTGTTCAATATTCAGGCTGAGATCATTCGCCAGCTTGCAGCCAGCGAATCCTGTATTATTATCGGAAAATGCAGCAACATCATTCTGAAAGATAATCCCCATGCCATCAGTGTATTTATAGATGCCGACATGGACACCTGTATTGCAAATGTAAAGGAACGTCTTTGTGTAAATGACACAGAAGCACAGAAACTGATTGAAAAAACAGATAAATACCGCTCTGACTATCACAAATATTATTCCGGCGGCATGGAATGGAAAGATCCCAGAGGATACGATCTGATCCTCAACAGCGGTAAGCTGGGTATGGATAAGTGTGCAGAAATCATCAAGAATCTGCTGAAGATCAAGCTTGGATAAACAGGAAAACGGGACTGTCGCACTAATTTTAATTAGTCGATAGCCCTGTTTTTCTCTATACAGTTTTTCAGAATCTGTTTTATACAAATTCTTCCTGCTTCATCCCTTCACAAGATCCTTAATCACCTCTCCGGCAATGATCAGTCCTGCCACTGAAGGCACAAAAGCAATGGAACCGGGCAGTGCACGTCTCTTTCCCATTTCTTCTTCCACATCTCCCATGGGTGTCAGAGGCATTTCCTTTGAATAAACCACCTTCAGTTTTTTCACGCCCCTTTTTTTCAGTTCTCTGCGCATCACTTTTGCCAGAGGACAAACGGATGTCTTATAGATATCTGCCACTTCAAAGGCAGTGGGATCCAGTTTATTGCCCGCACCCATGCTGCTGATGATCGGTGTTCCCGCCTTCTGTGCTTCCATAACCAGCTCGATTTTGGCTGTTACCGTATCCACCGCATCCACCACATAAGAATACTTCGAAAAATCAAATTCATCCTTTGTTTCCGGAAGAAAAAAACAGTTATGAATATGGACAACTGCATCCGGATTGATATCCAGAATCCGTTCCTTCATCACCTCAGTCTTATATCTTCCAACCGTGGAGTGAAGGGCTATAATCTGACGATTCAGGTTCGTCAGGCTCACCTGATCACTGTCAATCAGATCAATGGTACCCACACCGCTTCTTGCCAGTGCTTCTGCCACATAGCCTCCTACTCCTCCCACTCCGAATACGGCAACTCTGGAAGCTGCCAGTTTTTTGATTGCTTCCTTTCCCAGAAGCAGTTCTGTCCGTGAAAACTGATTTACCATATCTTTCGAATTCCCTTCATTTTATTGTTTCTCAGAATCTGTCACGCAAAAATCCGAAAATGAACAGCATGTAATCCCATTCTCATATAGCCATTGCTTCGTTTCTGCCGCACATGCCATCTCCACTTCCTTTGTCCTGTTCACAGTCAGAGAAGACGTATTCAGGATATACTGATCCAGATAACCGGGATGGAGGACAAAAATATGAACCACATCCGGATCATCCTGTTTCGCAATCTCCACACTTTCCCGCAGACTTTCCATGGGATCATAATCCGTCAGACTGCTTTTCAGCGCACAATACCGCATCCTTATATTCCCTGCCGAAAAAACAGAGTCTGTATCCTTACCTGATGCCGTACAGATAATGCCGTACCGGTCAGCAGCCTTTTTTACGGCAGCTGCCAGAGAATCACTGAAAACCGCGTGATTGTCCATATAATCCGGATATCTTCCCGTCAATTTTATAAAATGCTGAAGCTGTGCCTCAACCTCTGTTATGGCTTCCTCCTGCAGAACCAGATCCTGTCCGCTTTTTCTGTAGTATCTGCTGTTATGAAAACTTCCATCCCTTTCTGTCAGCCCGGGTATTTCCGCCGGATCACTTAACGGCCTTCCATTGCTGATATTCACATGAAGTCCCAGACAGATTTTCCGCCTGTACTCCTTTTCCAGCCTCTGTATCAATTGAATACCGTGTTCTGCTGCAGGCATATTAACCATCAGTCCGATATTTCTGACAATACCGGCTGCCGCACTTTTATAAATTCCGTAATTAATCCCTTCCGAATATCCCAGATCATCCGCTCTGATAATATATTTCATTTTTACTCCTGTTATCCACAAATATGATTCTGAAAATAATTGTTATCAACAATCAGATGCCATTTCAGGCAGAACCTCTGTTAATAAGACAGTTCTATGCTCTGAAATCACACTCTGCTGAATCATTATAAATTTTTATATTTCTTTTTTCAACATATGAAAAAGAAATAGCTTTTCCCATCCTGTTTTTGTGGTATGATAGAAGCAAACAGGAAACCTGAAATTTCCGTATAAAGATCTTTCCGGCTGAACATCCTATTTCACAAATGTCCTGCAGACATTCTCCGGAATACGTATAAGAAGGTCTGTCGGACAGAATCAATTCATATGGAGGTATTTTATGAGTGTAATCACCATCACAAGCGAAAATTTTGAAACTGAAGTTCTGAAATCCGATAAACCCGTCCTTCTCGATTTCTGGGCTGTATGGTGCGGTCCCTGCCGTATGGTTTCACCCATCATCGATGCAATCGCAGAAGAACGTACCGATATCAAGGTCGGTAAAGTCAATGTGGATGAACAGATTGAACTGGCACAGAAGTACAATGTTATGAGTATTCCTACCCTGCTGGTGTTCAACAAAGGACAGAAGGTCAATCAGACCATCGGTGCCCAGCCCAAATCAGAAATTCTTGCCATGCTGGAAAATCTGTAAACCGGCTCCTGTTCGAATCCGGCCCGTAAGAAGTTCCGCCCACCGGGCGTACAAAAAAAGAGTATCAGACAAATCACATAATCTGATACTCTTTTTGTTTATCCCATGTAAAAATTTGCACGATCGATCCGGCTGCGCAGCATCTTTTTTGCCCGATTGATCCGCACGGCCACCAGATTGGTTGACATATGCGTCCGTTGTGCAATTTCCTGATTACTCAGACCTTCTATGTACCGATACTTCAACGGATCTCTGTAAGCTTCATCCAGACTGTCAATAATCTGATTCAGTTCCGACATGGACTCTTTTCTGAGAACATGTGCCAGCGGAATATCGCCGTAATCAGAACAGGCTTCCCAGTCTTCCAGTGAAGTTTCAGGCGAACGCTTTGTTTTTCTGATATAATCAATACACTTATTGCGAAGAATGGTAATCAGAAAATACTTGGTCATCTTACTGTCCACCTCCTGTACACTTCCAGGCTTCTCTGCGACCTTAATAAATGTTTCCTGAACCATATCCTCCGCAAGCTGGGCATCTTTCAGATACCCCAACGCCACATACCACAGGTTATGGTAGTAAATTTCATAAAGCTGTACCAGCTTTCCATCCAATTTCATATTCTTCTCCTCAAAAACCGTATATTCACTATTGTTCGTCTCTATTCGATTTCGGAGAAACAAAATTTTCAGGCGCCTGATTTCCCGTTCCTCTTTTTTATAGTATAGTATGCCGACAAGAGAATCCGTTTTCCTGACCGTGCTCCACATGTCTCATACTGATTACAGTATATTACAACTTTTTTACAGGTGTCAATGTAATTACTATATTCCATTCATTTTGGTCACTTATGAGTCCTTTTTCTATTATCCGGAAAGCCGGATGCCTTTTTTATATCTACTTCTTTATGTCTACTTCTTTACTGCAAAATATGGCTAAAGAAAGAGCGATTCATTTATCCGTCAGAAAATGCTCCCTCCGGGCGCACAAAAAAGCGGAGACAGGTACTGGGTATATACCTGTCTCCGCCGGGAGTATTATCAAAAATTAGTTATGTGTAAAATAGGGGGAATTGTCTCTTACCAGACAGGGTTTCTTGTTATCGAACTTCCAGTCGGGTACCAGGAACTGCATACCGATGGAGTCATCACGGGCACCCAGACAGTTTTCCATGTACAGCTGATGAGCCTTCATAACCTGTTCACGATCCACTTCGATACCAAGTCCGCCCTTCTTGGGAAGATCGATACATCCATCTACAATCTGCATGGGTTCCTTTGTCAGACGGTTGCGGCCTTCCTGCCAGATCCAGTGTGTATCGATACCATTCATCTTGCCGGGGATTGCAGCAGCACACTGAACAACCATAGCCAGGGAAATATCAAAATGGTTGTTGGAATGGCAGCCCCACATCATACCGAAGTCATTGCACATCTGACCCACACGAACAGAACCGTTCATTGTCCAGAAATGAGGATCTGCCAGCGGAATATCAACGCTCTTCAGGGACAGACAGTGGCACATCTGACGCCAGTCTGTATTGATCATGTTGGTTGCTGTGGGCATACCGGATTCACGCTTGAATTCAGCCATCACTTCACGGCCGGAGAAGCCGTTTTCAGCACCGCAGGGATCTTCACAGTAAGCAAGGATCTTCTTCAGTTCAGGGGCGATTTCCAGAGCTTCTGCAAGGCTCCAGCAGCCGTTGGGATCCAGATCGACTCTTGCTTCGGGGAAAGCTTCCTTAATCGCTCTGACAGCCTTTAATTCTTCCTTCGGCGGAAGAACACCACCCTTTAATTTGAAATCCACGAAACCATATTTTTCATGAGTAGCCTTAGCCAGTGCAACAATCTTTTCCGGTGTCAGTGCTTCTTCATGGCGCAGACGATACCATTCGCAATCAGAATCGGGTTCTTCTTCATAAGGAAGATTGGTTTTTTTGCGATCGCCAATGTAGAACAGATAGCTCAGGAACTGAACACGTTCTCTCTGAATACCATCACCCATCAGAGCAGCAGCAGGAACTTCCAGGAATTTGCCCAGCAGATCGAGAAGGGGAGCTTCGATTGCTGTAACTACATGTACACCTGTACGAAGGTCAAATGTCTGAAGACCGCGGACATCATCCTTGATGTTGGCATCCAGCCAGTTTTTAACCTTTGTCAGAGTCTGCTTGTAATCGGCAATGCTGGTTCCCAGAACCAGATCCTTTACATCTTCCAGTGCCTTTGTGATTTTCTGACCGCCGGGCACTTCACCCACACCTTCTGCGCCGGTAGAATCAGTCAGGATAACAATGTTACGAGTAAAATACGGTGCATGTGCGCCGGAAAGGTTCAGCTCCATGCAATCAGTTCCTGCTACGGGGTAAATTTCCATTTTTGTAACAACAGGTATCATATGAAATCTCCTTTATACATTACATATAGTTCTCTTTGTTCCGCTGCATATGAAACACCTGCAGGCAACCGGACTGTCACTCAGTCCATCTTCTCTGTCATACTGTCCAACATGCTGCTTTCCGAATAATAAACCGTAATATCATCTTTATAAATTGTCTGACTGAGGGCTACTGTTCAGAGCCAGGCAGATTTACAAATTCGATATTTACAATTGATTATTCCTTATGTTTTTATTATAATTGTATCTAAGAAAAAACACAAATACGTAGTCTAAATCATTTGCATTAGTTCTGCTTATGGATTCCAGGCTTTTTATCGTGTGTTTAATTATATTACCATCTTTCAGCAGTCTGTATATCTGTATATATGTATGCAAAACAAATGTACCATTCTATTTATCTCCCCCCTGTTAAATGGCATTGTATGAAATCATATATCCTGAACACATTTTTTCTGCACGCTGACATATATACTGTCTGCTGACACTTCAGGTCTGCATACAGGACCTGCAATATACTTATCGGAGGACTTATACATGGATGTCAAATATCTCTCTTATATTGTGGAAATGGCAGATCAGCGAAGCATCACCAAAGCTGCCAATGCGCTGTTTGTTTCCCAGCCTTCTCTGAGCCAGTACCTGTCAAAACTGGAATCGGAACTTGGTACTCCGCTGTTTGTCCGAACCAAAAACGAGCTTCTGCCCACGCCTGCGGGTGAATTGTATATCGAAGCTGCCCGCAATGTAATCAGCATTCAGAAACAGCTCTACCGCAATATCTCCACTTTAAGTCAGACCGGCCAGATTCGTGTAGGGATTTCATCCCAGTGGTCTCTTGATGTCTTAACGGATATTCTTCCGGAATTTCAGTCCAGATATCCCATGATTACCGTCAAGATTTCCCAGAATAAATACGACTCTCTGATACACCAGCTGACTGCCGGAAAAATTGATATTGCTCTTATGGCTGCTTTAAATCTGGAAGACTTTCCCTTTGCCTGTGAACTGCTGCGAAAAGAGGAAATATTCTTCGCCATTGCAAAAAAGCATCCCTTATCAGCGGGGCTTACTCCCGGACAGACTCTGACCATGGAGGAAATCATAGCCCATTTCCAGGCTGCCAGTTTTATCCTGTCTGACGAAGGTTCCACCCTTCGCTATCTGACCGATCAGCTGTTTCGGCAGTACCATTTTCTTCCGCTGTCCTGCTGCGATGTGAACAGCAATCATACCATGCAGAAGATGATTTCCAAACAGATCGGGGTATCCTTTATTCCCGATTCTTATGTCAAAAAAACCACCGACATCGATTACTACCGTGTAAACCCCGGATTGATCCGGTATAACCTCATCGCTTACCGAAAAAATACGGTATTTTCCGAAATTGATGAGTATTTCCTGAAGCTGATACGGGAACATCCGTTGTTTCAGAAACACAACACTGCTGACCTGTAAACTACGCAAAAAACTCCGATATCCTCTCGTTAAGAGAGAATATCGGAGTTTTTTATTTTCCTAATACAATTCTGTTTATTTCTTCAAAGACATACCGGCCTTTAACATACGGAACATTCTGTCTGCCACATCTGCATACAGTTCTTCTGCATGTTCAATGGCAAAGTCCAGAGAAAGGGGACCGTTTGCTGTGGGAATAATACTATCCACACCAAAATCATAGATGGCCTGCGCATCCTTGCCCATGCCGCCTACGATTGCAATAACAGGAATACCCTTTGCCTTACATCTCTTGCCGACACCACTGGGAACCTTACCATAAGCAGACTGCCAGTCCATACGGCCTTCGCCTGTGACAACCAGATCGGTGCCTTCCAGATAAGAATCAAAATCAATCAGATCCAGAACGGTTTCAATACCGGATTTCAGAGTTGCATTTAAAAATACTTTTAATGCAAAACCAAGACCGCCTGCAGCTCCTGCACCGGGCATATCCGCTGCATCCACACCAAGCTGTTCCTTTACAACACCGGCATAATGAACCATACCGGCTTCCAGAATCTTCAGCTTTTCTTTATCAGCACCCTTCTGCATGCCAAATGTATAAGTAGCACCTGTTTCTCCGCAAAGAGGATTCGTAACATCACACATAACCGTAAACTGTGTATCCTTTACTGCAGGATGCATACCGCTCACGTCAATTCTGGATACCTTTGCCAGGTCTTCGCCGGCACCGGCCAGTTCTTTTCCATTCTCATCAAAGAACTTCACACCCAACGCAGTCATGGCACCCATCCCACCATCGTTGGTGGCACTTCCGCCTAAAGCGATGGAAATCTGACGGCATCCTCTGTCCAGTGCATCTTTAATCAGTTCACCGGTACCAACGGAATTGGTCTTCAGAGGATTTCTTTTCCCATTGGGAACCATGGGAAGACCGGATGCAGCCGCCATTTCAATAATTGCAGAATTTTCATTCAGCATGCCATAGGTGCCGGTTTCTTCTTCCAGCAGAGGACCCTGTACCTTTACGGATACCATGGTTCCTTTTACAGCTGCAATCACCGCATCCACAGTACCTTCCCCACCATCGGCAACCGGCAGACCTGCGGTCTCACATCCGGGGAAATTCTTTCTGGCAGCATTGTCTAAAAGAGTACTGATCTGCTCGGAGGTCAATGATCCTTTAAATGAATCTGATGCAAATAAAAACTTCATATATAATATCCTCTATTATAATATCTTCTATGTAAAAAGTGTTTATCCGAGCCGATTATTAATCGATCAGACCTGCCTTCTTCATTTCTGTACGCATCTTGTCCAGAACAGGACCTTCTGCTGTCAGCTTGTTCGGTGCATAAGGCTTACCCATGTTGCGTCCGCGAAGAAGAATCATATCTTTCGCCGCCACAGGGAAACTTGCTCCATCCATGGAAAGTCTTACGGGATTCAGTTTGAACTGTGCTTCCAGTGCGCCTTCCAGATCGCCTGCTGCAAACTTGTCATAAATCGGAACAACCAGTTCCGGATAGATGTTCGCTGCTGTACAGACACCACCCACTGCACCATGGGCCATGGATGCATATACCAGTGTATCCTTACCGCCGAATACCTTGAAGTTGACATCCCTTGTTCTTCTGATGAATTCAGCAGTCTGGGTAATATCACCGCTGGTATCCTTCATACCCACAATATTTTCAACTTCTCTTGCCAGTTTTTCAACCAGATTTGCAGATAAGGTATAGCCAACTCTTCCGGGGTTGTTGTAAAGAAGTACAGGAGTTCCGGGAACGGAGTCAGCAATTGCTTTGAAATGTGTAAACAGCTCATCCTCTGTGGGTTTCAGGAACATGGGCTGCAGAACGGACACACATGCAGCACCATTTGCCACTGCCATCTGCGCCAGTCTGATACATTTCTTTGTATTAATCGCACCGATACCGAAATAAACCGGTACACGGCCTGCAGACTGGTCCACCATAATCTGAAGACCACGCTTCATCTCATCCTCTTCCAGCTGATAGAATTCACCATTGGAACCAAATGCCAGAATACCTGTAACACCGCCTTCGATAACGAAGTCTACCTGTTCACGCATTTTGACTTCATCAATTTTCTCATCTTCATCAATACAGGTTACGATCGGAACAACAATACCCTTAATAAAATCTAAATTCATGATTTGTACCTCTTAAATCTATGGATGGGGATACCATCTGAGCCTGAATATAAACCTTTTTCTTCAGTAAAGCTGCTCAGACAGTCATATATCAAAATATAGATACCGACAGCATATTTATCCTTCCGGACTATGGGGAAACTGCCAATATCTATATTTCGTCTTTCCGGCAGCCGGATCCCTGATCGGACCCCTGACGGACTTTATAACATTTTCATTATTCTACAGTTACGCCTGCGATCTTTTCGTAATACTTAACGATTGCGGAATGATCTTCGGAACCGCAGTCAGCACCTTCGTTCATGGTAGAATCCTGAGTCTTTAAGAACTGCATGATTTCCATCAGCTGAGCAGTTAAAGGCATGGGGGAATTTACTGCATGACCAGCTGCCAGTGCGTTGTTCAGATCCTTGATGTGCAGATCGATACGGAAACCGGGCTTGAAGTTTCTTGCCATCATCATGGGAGCCTTTGCATCCATAACAGTGGAACCAGCCAGACCGCCGCGGATTGCTTCGTATACCAGCTGAGGATCGGTACCTTCCTTCTTTGCAAATGCCAGTGCTTCGCCAACAGCTGCAATGTTGATGGCAACGATCATCTGGTTAGCCAGTTTTGCAATGTTACCGGAACCGATTGCACCAACATATACAACGGAACCAGCCATGGTATCCAGAAGAGGCTTGTATTCATCGAACAGTTCCTTTTCACCGCCGACCATTACAGACAGAGTGCCGTCGATAGCCTTAGGTTCGCCGCCGGATACAGGAGCGTCCAGCATCTTAATACCGAATTTTTCACATTCAGCGGAGATTTTTTTGCTTTCAGTAGGATCGATGGAGCTCATGTCGATCAGAACAGTACCGGGCTTAGCACCTTCTGCAACACCATCAGCACCCAGAACAGCTGCTCTTACATGGGGGGAATTGGGAACCATTGTAATAACAACATCAACTTCTGCTGCCAGTTCCTTGCCGCTTTCTGCTGCCTTTGCACCACAGGAAACCAGATCAGCTACTGCTTCTTTATTAAAGTCGAATACTGTTACTTCGTATCCACCCTTAATAACGTTCTTAGCCATAGGACGACCCATGATACCTAATCCAATAAATCCAACTTTCATTTTGTTACCTTCCTTTCAGAATATTATTTATATCTGCTCGGGAACCCTCATGCGTATACATAAGAACGTCCCGTTTGACCCGGTTTTTTCCCAGTCATTTTTTATGCCCTTATTATATAGTCTTCTTTTTCTTTTTACTATTGACTTTATCCACGAAAAATGCTCAAAAAACTGCAAAAAGGTTATAATATTTCATTTTATGAAATATTATAACCTTTTTTATTTCGTTTTATTGCAATTTATTTCATTTTTTCAGAACAGATATAACATAACCGTTCTTTTCACCGCTTCGACTGTATTCCTCAAAGGATATTATACCCATGCGGCACCATCTCAATCACTGACCGTTTAATCACTGATGCCCAGTTTTTTCATCTTTCTCCACAAAGTAGTCGTACTGATACCCAGTTCTTCTGCCACAGCAGCCCTTTTCCCCCCATGTTTCTGCAGCAGTTCCTGCAGTTTTTCAGCCTCCTGATTCCTGTATATTACGATCTTATCTTCCTCCCCCATCCACATATGATCGGGATAAAGTTCCTCCAGAAGTTCGCGAACCATACCTGCATCAATCTGCTTTCTGGATACAGATAGAAACATTCTTTCACAGAAAGCTTCCAGCTGCGTAATTCCGCCTTCCCATTCATACTCTGTCAATGCCTTCATTCCATCTTCCGTCAGATACAGGTATCTGGAATAGTTTTCCCGAAAATTCTGTAAATACCGATTCACCAGATATTCGATGTCCTTCGGACGCCTGTGAAGAGGCGGAATGGTCAGACTCAGCGCATTCAGTGAATAATACAGATCCTTTCGGAAATCACCATCCCGGACCATTTTTTCCAGATTCCGTCCTGACTCCGCGATCAATCGCACATCATATCTGGGAGTCTTGTCTGAATCGCTCAGCAGCTTCGGTGAATTGCTGACCATACGATATAAATGATATTGGCACACGGAACTAAGTTTATCAATTTCTCTGATGAAGACAGTGCCGTATTTTGCCGTTTCCAGCAATCCTCTCTTGGCAAACAGTGTTTCAAACTGTTCTTTTTCGCTCAGATGTGCACAGTTTACAGAAACAAAAGGAGAATTCTTTCGAAGACTGTTGTTATGGATACTCTGTGCAAACAATGACGTCTCCGACTCATCTTCCCCGTATATCAGAACAGGAAATCTGGAAAGAGCATACTTTTTCGCCAGCTCGATCATTTTTTTCATCTGTCTGTCCTGACTGTAAAACCATTCAAAATCTCCTTTTGCAACATATCCGCTGAGATACATTTCCGGAGAGACACCTGCACCTGCTTCCCTTACATTTTTCAGTTTATGACAGGATAAAATTGCACCGGTAACTGCATCATCATATCGAATTGCCGCAATCATAACCATAATCGGCGTATTTCGTACCTGCGCAGAAGTCAGACAGGATTCCTGCCTTCCATCCAGCACACGCTCCACGTAATCATCTTCCATGGGAAGAATGCTGTTCAATGGTTTTCCTGTTACTTCCGAAGACTTTTTCTTCAGGAGGTCCTCCATCATCCGGTTCACCATCAGCACATTCTGATTTCTGTCAATTCGTATCACACCATTAAAAGTTGTGTCCAGAATCGTCTCAACCTGTGCATTGAATTCCTTCTCAATATCTGCTGTATAACTCATTTTCCGGGCAATATCCAGTGCATTCCGGATCGAATCTTCCGTTGATACGGAAAAAATAGATGGAATATGGAACTGCTTTACCATTCGTTCAACCTTATCGCCTCCGATAATGATGTCTGCTCCCTGTTCCACAGCCTCTTCCACCATACGCTCCATCTCTTCAATGTTTTTTGCACAGCAGGCATGAAACTCCACATCAAATATCTCATCAATATAGGTGGTATCACCTACTGTATTTTTCCATGTGACCATATAGATTTTCGGATGCGGTTTCTGAACAATTTCCTGTGCCTTTCGAATCATGAGGCCCACTTCCTGAGTAGTGGTTACAATATCGACAACAGGTATCCTGGTATATTCTTTCATAATCCTTGCCTGAAGACCCCGCGCCACCACGATATGGGCACCGGTATCAATTACTCTTCTGGCCTCTTCTACAGAATCTTCCGTCCGGATTACCTTTACTTCTATTACATCCTCTTTCAGTTTCGGATCCTCATCCAATACCCTTAACACCTGTTCCAGCATACTCTGTCTGGGAACCAGAATCGCAATCTTTGCCATGACTGAAACCTCCTCTAGAAGCTGACCAGATTTCTTAAAGGCCTGTCTTCTTTATAATTCTGAAGATTTTCAATAAAAATATCCACAATACGGTCCAGGGTTTCCGGAAGATGAAATCCTCCTGCCGTATGGGGAGTGATCAGTATATTCTCCTGCTTCCACAAAGGATTTTCCGGACACATGGGTTCCGGATCTGACACATCCAGCCCTGCAGCTCCCAGCGGTCCTTCCTGCAATGCCTTCAGAAGTGCCTTTTCATCCACAAGACTTCCCCTTCCTGCATTAATGAAGATACTGCCCTTCTTCATTCTGCTGAATTTTTCTTCTGAAAACAGATGGTAATTTTCCGGGGATCCCGGCATGACCACTGCGACAATGTCCATGTCCGGCAAAAGAGAATCCAGCTGATCCATGGAACAGACAGCTTCCACACACTCCGGTTTCTCACTGATATTTCTCCGAATCCCAGTTACATGACTTCCCAGAGCCTTCATTTTGGATGCAAATTCCTGCCCGATGTTTCCCAGACCGATTACCAGAGTTCTGGATCCATTTATGGAAGTAACATTCCCTGCATCCTGCCACTTGCAGGAGAGCATATTCTGACTGTATGTGTGCAGTCTTTTCTGCAGTGCCAGAACCATGGCCAGCATATGCTCCGATACAGCCGGACCATACGCACCAACGGAACAGGTCAGTTTTACCCCATGGGGAAGAACACCTTCTTTGACATACTTATCATATCCCGCACTGGGCAGCTGAAGCCACTCCAGTTTCTCCGCACACCCCAGAAGCTCAGGGGGCACACTCCCCGCAATAACAGAAACATCTTTTACATCATCGGCCTTGATATCTTTTACATTCTTATAGATAAACTGATATCCGGATACGCTGCTTTCCAGTTTTTCCTTATGTTCTTCTGTGATCGGAATCACACATAATACTTTCTTTTTTTCCATTTTTTTATTCATATTTTGTCCCTTTTCTTTAATCCTTCATATCATATTTTTCATATAAGAAAAAGCTCCATATGGAGCTTTTTTTATCAGATCAGTGCTGTCAGAAATGGCACAAGCATGCATACCAGAATCAACGTCACCACAGAACAAATGACTACTCGCTTTATCTGGGCAGCAAATCCGACAATAAATGCAGGAGCAAGATTGGCAACATTCAAAGCCATCCCCAGTCCTGCTGTTGTTTTCACAACCTGGACAACCCACTTATAATTCACGCCCAGTATATTGCCATACATGGTACATCCCCAGTATATGACCACCGAAACAATCAGCAGAAGAGAACATGAGCGGAACCACACCACTCCCATACTGGTATTATCCTCAAAACTGATGATCTTTTTCCATACCATAAACAGAAGAAGCACAAGGATAACTGCCAGAATGATAACTGTCAGAGAACCGATCACCGGCATAACGAAATTCCCCTTCGTAAAATCCGTATGTATACCGAAAGTTGTCTTATCGTATATAAATGTCATCACAGCCGACAATTTATTCAAAGAAGACTCCATGGCCCCCAGACGAACCATATCCGTCCCCAGAATCACTGCAATATCCAGCACAATTCCAGCGATTCCGATCATAAATACTCCAATACATCTTTCCTGTTCATGAATGTGAACTTCATAACAGAACAGAAACAGATACAGCAAAAGACCGGTGCAAAACAGGAGAAATGCCATAAACGCATGATCACGGCTCCACGGCACACCCACATGCATTTCAAACAGAAGATATGCCGCAGCAATCATAATCTGACTGAAAATACATGCCCCCCACTCTTTCTCCACCATCTCACTGGATTTGGCAAACACATACACCGTAATAAACATCAGGCCCATCAATGCCAGAAATTCAATTGCCCTGGTTGCAGACTGAAAACCGATGCTGTTAATCGCATTGGTAAACGGATTCAATACTCTGGAAACCAGAAGAATCAGCGAATAGTCAGGATTGCTTCCATCCGCCCTGACGAATTCCCACAAACGCATACTTCCCGCCATCAAAAGAAACTCTCCGCTCCACAGATATCCAATCACCCGTCCGTTTTCAGGTTCCAGCAGGATATTCACAATTAAAAAGCCGATTGCACCGATGAAAATCAGCACCCATATGATGGGATTATAATAAATCACTTCTTTTTTTATAGCTACACCGGCGTCCATTAAAACTGCATACTGAGCAATTAAAAATATCGGCACAGCTCCTACCAGCAATTTAATATAAAAAACATAGCTGTTGCCATTTGCCCCCACTGCCATCAGAAACAGCAGGACAGCAAAAATGAACATAATTGCAGCTCCTGCAATCAGGATTCCTGTACTGCCGTTCAAAACTTTTTCCCCCGGAATTTCTGCAAAATAGATCAGCACATTTCCGAGAAATCCATATATCACCGAAACAATATTATCCATGTATCCTCCGCGGTACTCTGTCTGCCCCCATATCTCATACATCTTTTCGAATTCATGCGCATCCTTGCGGAGCGCTGTATCTCAGTCAGCGATCATAGATCTGACATAAACATGCAGTTGCCCTTATGGAAGAAAAGGGCACCGCCAACCAAGATATATTTATTTTAGCATATAGCCGATATCTGTCAACGAAAACCGTGTATGCATAAAATAAAAGTTACCGGTTCAGATCCCCCTCAAAAACACAGTGGATCTGAACAGTAATAAAAAATCTCTGTCAGAATTATCCGACAGAGATTTTTCACCAGTTGTTTTGCATTACGCTACCTGCAAAAGGCCTCTTTTTCTGCTTCTTTCTCGGTACAGACCAACGTGTCGATCATAACCTTCAATGCTCTTTCCCCCCAGAAAGAACGCATCTGTTCAGCATACTGTCTTACGTAATCATCCTCTTTAATCAATGGATAAAAATAGGAAGCTCCCTTCTTATAAGAATCCACATACTCTTTCTTTTTCAAATTGGAAAGAAATGTATAGACGGTTGTTTCCTTATACTTTTTCCCATACTGTTTATCCAATTCTGTAATCAGCCCATGTACGGTAACCGGTTCGCCAGAATCCCATAAACATTTCATAACAAGGAGTTCACAATCTGATATACCTGTAAAATTCATATTCCAGTCTCCCCTTTACCAGGTTATTATTATTCAGTGAACATGTCTATACTATCATATGTAAACTTACTTATCAATCAAAATTAGTAAATTTTGGTAATTTATATCTCTTTTTCAGTTATTTCATCCGGCATAAGGCCTGTTAAACCATTATTGTCCCTGATCGTAATAACCGTATTTCCCTCCGGATCTTTCGAATAGGAAAAAACATCCGATGTTTCTAAAAGTCCGGGCGGAACCAGAATCTCAATTCCGGCCGATGTAACGATCCTGTGCTTTTTCAGAAGTTTCTTTTCGGTCTTACTGCTGACCATAACCGGAATTCTGGGAATCCGGTTCTGCGCAAGTTTTTCCTTGCACACCTCTTCCGCGGTCTCATTCCCGGAAAAAAGCCTTTCAGCCACCTCCCCCATATGGATGCGTCCGTCCTCCTCCACTTTCTCTGCCATCATGTTTTTATAGGAAAAGATTTTCTGCTGTATATCGTCACTGCAGCACTGGGAAATGGTCTCCAGCATAACATCATCGATGGTATCCAGCATCTCCTTTTCTGACTGATTCAGATTCACCTTCAGTACATACTCTGCCATAAAATTCACAGGTGTGTCGTGATTTACATAATGAACCTTGTTGGAAACCAGCACCCTTCTCATATCCAGATTGATCAGGAAAAACTCATATCCTCTCTGGGAAGATCCCGGAAGCAGGTTATGGTTCAGCTTCCATGCAATCCGTCCGTCGGCTTCCACCGCATTCATAAGACGTGACTGGTAATCCAGCTTGAAAAACGCAATGACGTTCTGTTCTTCCAGAAGTACCCATGCAAATACACCGCATCCGGGCATCAGTGAAGAATTCTCCTGCATCAGAGCGAACATCTCTTCCGAAATGATATTCACAAAGGATTCAAAACTGTCTTCCTGATCCGGCAGAATCTGCATCAGATAGGAATCTTCATCATAAACCGCCGGTTTGGACTGGATGCTCTGCCGGTTATGTAAAATCAGTTTACTGATATATCTGGAAGTTTCATCATCGCTTCCGGGTATAAATTCATTATACCCGGCCAGACTCTGTCTGGGATCCAGAGTACATAAAAAACACTTTTTGATTACAACATCTGATATCTTCATAAATAAAAAAGCGGGATATCCTGCGATATCGTTTCCTTTCGTAGTCTTTTGCAGCAATCAGCAGGCACAAATTTTCCTGCGTGTAAATATCATCCTAAGTAGTTTGTATTATAGCACATATAATTCCTTTGTGCAACCCCTTTTACAGAACGTATGTTTTATCTTTTTCTTGACACATCTATCGGTGTGTATTACTATTACATGCAGGAGGTTATCAATTATGTGCAATCATTCCATGTATTTTATCCATTGTTCCGACCTGCATCTGGACTCTCCTGTGGAAGCCCATCTGAACCCTCACCAGGCTCAGCTGCGGCGTCAGGAACTCCTCGGGACCTTTGCACGTCTGGCTGATTATGCAGAGGAACATCATATAACAGCAATTATGATTTCCGGTGATCTGTTTGATTCGGATCCGGTTTCTTCTTCTGCTGTTCAATATGTATTGCACACGGTGCAGAAGCATCCGTCGGTTGATTTTTTCTATCTTCCGGGCAATCATGACTTTTCCGCCATTCACTGTCTGGAACGAGCCGGTTACGCGGATAATTTTTATATAATAGGAAATTATCCTTCCATCGACAATCCCCATGTGATTCTGCAGAAAACCTATGGCTCTGTGGTGATAACCGGTCTTTCCGGTCCCATGGAACAGCTGCCGTCTCTCTCGGATGACTGTACCAATCTTGTTATGCTTCATGGGCAGATCAGCAGCAATCCCACGGTTCCATCCGCAGAGAACGGAGAGTTCCATTACTGCAGCAGAGATTTTTCCGGTAAGTACATTGACTATATTGCTGCCGGTCATATCCATCAGTTCCGGATGATACCCATAGACAGAAGATGTACCTTCTGTTACAGCGGCTGTCTGGAAGGCAGAGGCTTTGACGAATGTGGAGAGAAGGGCTTTGTCCTTCTGACCGTCACACCGGAAGGGGCTGTCACACCGCAGTTCATTCCCTTTGCACTGCGAACGATCCGAAAACTGGATGCCGATATCACCGGCTGTACAGATTATGCACAGATTGAAACCATGGTCACGGACATTCTTGCGGATGCAAACCCTTCCGATCTGGTCAGACTGTATCTGTCCGGTACCGTCCCGCCCGACCTGAATCTGCACATAAACTGGCTTACCCATACTTTTTATTCAAACTTTTACTTTCTTCTGATTGAAGACCACACAAAACCTGCTGTATCCTATAAAGATTACCAGTTTGATATCTCCCTGAAGGGTGAATTTATCCGACTGGTGCTCTCTTCTGATCATCTGACCGAATCGGAAAAAGCAGAGGTTATCAAAGAAGGTCTTCAGGCACTTTCCGGAGAGGAGATTACCATATATTGAAACTGTTGCGCTGTTTCATAGCCAATTACGGCTGTTTACATCATTTTACCTGTGATTTTACATCACCAATCCACATCATCTGCAAACCAAACGGCTGGGGGAAAAGCACACTGATTTCTTTCCTGTGTTCCATGCTTTATGGCCTGGAATCCTCTTCCCGCCGCAGTATTGCAGATAATGAAAGAAAACACTACACCCCCTGGCAGGGAGGCACCTTCGGCGGTTCCATTGAATTTGAAGCCAACGGAAGTTTTTATCGTGCAGAGCGCACCTTCGGTTCCAGAGAAAAAGAGGATACGTTCTGTCTGTACAATCTGCAGACCATGCAGCCCAGTCAGGATTTCTCCGGAAATCTCGGACAGGAACTGTTCGGCATCGATCGATCCGGCTTTCTTCATACCATCTGCATTCCCCAGGGCAGCCTTTCTGCAGAATCCAATGATTCCATTACCGCCCGCCTGTGCGGCATCATGGAATCCCAGGACGACATCCTGCAGTATGAAAAAGCAATCTCATCAATCGACTCCGTTCTCCGCACCTATGTTAAAACAGGCAAAAGAGGACGTATCGATACCTTGCTTCAGGAAGAAGATCAGGTGGCACAGCAGCTGCTCCGTACAGCAGAAGCCTCTCATCAGGCTGCAGCTGTCATGGACCAGATTGCAGCTCTGGAAGAGCAGAAAAACAGCTGTACTCTGGAACTGGAACATCTGCGTAAAAAGATGCATCACAAAGCACAGCAGAGTCTTTATGCACATTACCGCACTCTGCAGTCACATCTTCAGGATGCAGAAGCTGCACTGGAACAGGACGAATCGTTTTTCCACGACCAGTTCCCGGACCCGGCTGATATCACCCTTTATCTGGAACAATGCACCGAACTTTCCGAACTGGAAAAGCAATACCGTGAAACCTGTCTCTCCGAAACCCAGAATCAGGAATATCACCTTCTGCAAACTGTTTTTGCCGCTGACAGGGAATCCTGTGATACGAATTCCGCTGATACCGTTTTCCCTGATATGATTATTTCTGACATGGGTTTCTCCGATACAGATTTCTCCTACACAGGGTTCTCTGACAATTTATCTGATAATTTCTCAGAACGGCAGAAAAAATTACTGCTGAATTCTTCTCTTTATCAGATGGAGGCCGGTATTCTGTTTTCCACTGACATCGAATATTCTGCGGAATCCGCAGCTTCTTCTCCGATCCGCGAAGAACACGGGGAACAGCTGTCTGTAATCAACGATGCAAGAAATCAGTTTTTCCGTTTCCAGAGCCTGCAGTCCGATTTCAGCAAAGCAAATGCCGAGTGCGAAGAACTGCATCAGAAACTTTCCGAAATACACGACCTCCTTGCGGATTCCGGAAAGCAGGACGCCGGGGCCGGAGGCAGTCTCACTGCGCTGTTTTTCCTTCCGATCCTGCTCTGTATTCTGATTTTTGCAGTCCTGTGCTTTGCTTTCTCCCTCCCTGCAGCCGGGATTATTTTTTCTCTGATGGAACTGGCATGGATTCTTTACGGTTTCTGCCTTTATATGAAACACCGGAAAGAAACCTCTGTTTATGAACAGCAGAAAAACCAATTATCTGTACTCCTGCATGAAAAGCAGAAGCAGTGTTCTTCGTTTTCCGATTCCATGCAGACTTGCATTACCCATATCTCTACCTGTTTCAGGCAGCTCGATCTGCCCGATCCGGGGAATACATTAACAGAAGAAAACTGTCTTCTTCTGTTAAACCAATATTATGAGCAGTTGATAAACCAACGACAGCTTCGTGTCCACAGAGAAAAACAGATCGCCCGTCAGAAAGAGTTTTACGCAAGGTTAAAGAAAAAATATCTTGATTATAACAGACTCGTCCTCTCTCAGCAGAGGAACCGGCAGAATTTTTATGATATCATGCAAAATATCTCCGGCTTTCTGTCTCCTTATTATACACTCCCGGAAGAGATTTCTTCTTCTTTTCTGGAAAACAGGCTTTTTGACCTGCAGACAAGACTCAGCCGGTACCTGACAGCAATGAACCATATGAAAACGGCTTCCGAAGAAATCCACAGGTTTTTATATGAACATCCTGATTTTGACCGTTCCGGACAGGAACTGTCTGAATCGGACTGTAATCTGTCCGCTGACGGACAGGAACTGTTTACTGACGAGCAGAAGTTGTCTGAAAAAGACCGGGAAACAGCAGGTGACATGGAATCCCTTCCACAGCTGCAGCAGCAGGAATATCGGATACAGGAACATCTGGACTTCTGCACTGCCGAAATCGTAAAGCTGCAGTCCGAACTGCTTCCCCTCCAGTCTCTTGCCGATACCCGCAGCGGTCTGGAGGACCGGAAAGCACATCTGACAAAACAGATTGAAAACTGCCGTACCCATTACCACACCCTGTCTCTTACTTCACAGTATCTGAAACAGGCCAGAGAGCAATTTACCGGTCACTATCTGAAAAGCATTGAAAACCATTTTCAGAACTATATATCGCTTTTTGGAAGAGAAGTGCTTTCCGACATTACACTGGACTCTGCTTTTCATGCTTTGATTCCGGACCACGGTATTCTTTATCATACAGACTGGTTCAGTAAAGGAACTCAGGATCTGATCCATTTCTGTATCCGTCTGTCCATTATCACCGATTTATATCCGGATGAAGCGCCGTTTCTGATTCTGGATGATCCTTTTGTTAATCTGGATGACTCCGCACGCAGACAGGCTTCTGAAATTTTAAACAGATTATCCGATAAATGGCAGATCATTTATCTCACCTGTCATGAAGATTTTTTACAGCTGGCGGCTGTTTCCGCCGGTACAGCCGATGACAAATCTCCGCAAGACTCGATTTGAATTCTGTTTTCTGAAAAACAGAAAATTCCACTGAGATAATGCTGATTTTTCTGTCTTGACACGGTGTTTTCAAGTGTTTATACTTATTTTCATATAAACCATTTCTGCCTGTAAAATCAGGCAGTACAAGATATATTTACCAGTACGGCTCACACCGGTTAACAAACCATTTCATGTACGGGACATACCGGAATATATCACTATTTATGCTGACTCAGCAAAAGGAGATAATATCATGGAAAAGAAAAATATCGATTGGGGCAACCTTGGATTTGGCTATGTACAGACAGATAAAAGATATGTTTCCAATTACAAAGACGGTGCCTGGGATGAAGGCACACTTACTTCTGATGCAACTGTTGTAATCAGTGAATGTGCAGGCGTTCTGCAGTATGCACAGACTGTATTTGAAGGTTTAAAGGCTTACACAACAGAAGACGGTCATATCGTTACATTCCGTCCTGACCTGAACGCAGCCCGTTTAAAATCATCCGCTGAAAGACTGGAAATGCCCGTTTTCCCCGAAGACAGATTCATCGACGCAGTTGTTCAGACAGTTGCAGCCAATGAAGCATATGTTCCCCCTTATGGTTCCGGTGCAACATTATACATCCGTCCCTATATGTTCGGTTCCAACCCTGTAATCGGTGTAAAACCCGCTGATGAGTATCAGTTCCGTGTATTCACAACACCTGTAGGCCCTTACTTTAAGGGCGGTGTAAAGCCTCTGACCATCCGCGTTTCCGACTTTGACCGTGCAGCACCGAACGGTACCGGTCACATCAAGGCAGGTCTTAACTACGCCATGAGCTTACATGCAATTGTATCTGCTCACAACGAAGGATACGATGAAAACCTGTATCTGGATCCCGCAACCAGAACCAAAGTAGAAGAAACCGGCGGTGCAAACTTCCTCTTTGTAACAAAGGACGGCAAAGTTGTAACACCCAAATCCAACAGCATCCTTCCTTCCATCACCCGCCGTTCTCTGGTATATGTAGCCAAAGAATATCTCGGACTGGAAGTGGAGGAAAGAGAAGTATATCTGTCAGAATTAAAGGATATGGCAGAATGCGGTCTCTGCGGTACAGCAGCTGTTATCTCACCTGTCGGCAAGATCGTTGATCACGGCAAAGAAATCTGCTTCCCCAGCGGCATGACAGAAATGGGACCGATCACCAAAAAGCTGTATGACACCTTAACAGGCATCCAGATGGGTCGCATTGAAGCACCTGAAGGCTGGATCAAGGTTATCAAATAAATTCAAATATCATCATTTCTTATACATAAAAAGGCATTTATGGGATGAAAATCCTCATAAATGCCTTTTTTATAATTGATCCACAGTTCTAATCAAACAGCGACAGCTGAACATAAGATGCGGTTCTGGGCGCCGAACATCTGACAAAATTTAAAAGATCCGCTTTTTTAATTTTGCCGGCATGTACCTCTCTTTCAAAAGAGATATCCTCCTCACGAAGTTCATGAATTTCAGAAGACTGTTCCGATATGGAGAAAAACCGGATATGCTTTCCTTCCATAACAGCCACCACGATATCCGTCAGAATCGCCTCTGAAATCGGTCCGAATACCCACAATTCATCCGCAGAACGGATCAGCTGATGACAGCATTCGTCCACTTCATCCTTCTTCACCGCACCATTCAGATAAAAACCATAATTCATGAACGGATTGACAACGGCAGCTCCCTGTTCCACCACATACTGCGTAATTGCTTCTCTGACATAAAACCAGTTTCTGGAATGGGTTGCATAGACGAACTTCCTCTGCTTCCTTTTTCCGGCCTTAATTCTGAGACGTCCCATATAATCTTCCAGACGTTTCTGCTTCTCTTCCAAAAGCATCATGGCCATATCACCTGCCACAGCCATGTCGGTGTCGAAAATCACAGCCTCCGTCTCAATGAGATCATCTCCACATTTCAGAATACATCTGTCGGCTTCATGAAGCACTCCAGTTAACAGCCCCGGCTTTTTCCGTTCTTCCTCCAGTTCTGATTCCAGCAAAACCGTAAGCCGATGCTTATCCTCCTCTGTCAATACATCCGTTTCCGAAATACCCACCTGTGCATTGATTTTCTTCAGAAGCCTGCGTACCTGCAATTTGCCTTCTTCCGATAGCTCAGAAGCATTTACAGAAAGGGATTTCATGTCCTGTTCCAGTGTACCGGGCAAAACTTCTTCAGGGATATCAACCATGCGAAAACGCATCCTGTTCCTTTTTAAAATATAACCGGCAAACAGCGATGCCGGATTCTTTCCAAGTACAACCGCTTCATATCTGTAGTTTTCTTCCATTCCTTCCATCTCCGTATCTGTAAATTCTCCGTACAATTCAAATCGACGCTTGCAAAGCTTAGTCGCCGGATTCGGTTTGTGAAGCAAATATTCTTCTATTCATATCTGCAAATTCAACCTGTATTCTGCACCATACATTCTTTTGTTTCATGTCATGCAATCTGTTGCTGCATACATCTGTTCTTTACTTTTCCACCATTTTTACAATCTGATCCACAGCCTGTGCCATCTCTTCATTGGTATAGGATTCGATCTTTCCTTCATCGGAGGCAACTGCCAGCTTTTCATCCACCGGAAGCTTTGCCAGCACAGAAATATTCCATGCAGCTGCAAATTCCTCTGCACGGCTCTTTCCGAATACAGGCATCTTCTTTCCGCAGTCAGAACATACGATATAGCTGTAATTCTCCACCAGACCAAGCATGGGAACATTCAGCTTCTCTGCCAGTTTGCAGGCCTTGCTGACAATCATACCCACCAGTGTCTGCGGAGATGTTACCATAACAATTCCATCCACCGGCAGAGACTGAAATACAGTCAGCGGCACATCACCGGTTCCCGGAGGCATATCCACCAGAAGATAATCCAGTTCTCCCCAGACAACATCTGTCCAGAACTGCTTTACAACACCGGTGATCACAGGCCCTCTCCAGACAACAGGGGTATCCTTTGACTCCAGCAGTACATTCACAGACATCATGCGGATTCCGGAAGGGGTTTCCACCGGCATAATCCCTTTGCCATGACCGCTTTCTGCAACCACATGCATGCCAAAAATCTGCGGAATGGAAGGTCCGGTTACATCTGCATCCAGAATACCTACTTTATATCCCTTTCTCTGCAGCTCCACTGCAATCATGGATGTAACCGATGATTTACCGACACCGCCTTTACCGCTCACAATCCCGATCACATGTTTAATGTGACTCTCGGAATTGCAGGGTAACTTCACGATTTTCTTCTTATTGCAGGTACTGCATTTGGTTTTATCACAGTTATTGCTGCTGCAGCTTGAACATTCACTTTCTTT
>JBJELP010000301.1:0-5421 GCA_051879215.1 Lachnospiraceae bacterium | reverse complement strand
ATTACTTCAATTTCCAGATAGTCAAATTCGATCTGCTCGATAAAGCTGTCCTTATTGAAACGACATTTACTGTGTCTTTGAAACTCCTGAATCGTAGATTCCAGCCAGATCGGATTCTCCAGATCAAATGCCAGACAGATTTCCTCCAGCCCGCTGAAAACCTTACGGGTTCGATTCCGGTCACTGTCATCACAGTATACCATATCCTTCAGCAGACGGTTCTGTTTCATCAATTTTCCCCACAACCGAAACATCCTATTTCCTCCAACCAGTTTGCTCAGTAGTTTTTAGCAGATCCCTCTGTTTCACACAGACATTTGCTCAGCAGTTTTAATCAGATCCCTCTGTTTTCACGCAGCGAACTGCCATACGCTGCCTTCCTCCATAGGTACAGGTAAACAACGTCAGATCCCAGTCATCCGAAGCCATCGTCATCTCCTTCCCCTCATCGCTTTCCAGAACCTCGGTCCAGGCTGCCTGATAACAAAATACATTGCCCTCCACATCGGTAAATCGGATTTCCATGCCGGGCGCAAGATGGTTCAGACTGCGGAAAAATCGTCTGTAATTATGTCCGGCGATCACCAGATCATCCTGATACAGAGATCCGGAATAACAGCACAGGGACTTCCTCAGACTCTCATAGCTCCACTCCTCCGCAACAGGTAATTTCAAATCCAGCACCGGAATTTCCAGAATGCCTATATACCAGATACCGTTCGCCTCAATGACCGGCATTTCCTTATCCGGAAACAGTTCATAATCGGCACGAACCTGATCATCTCTGCCATCAGAAATCCCGGAATGATCAAATGAATCTGCAGAGAGCCGTTCTTCCATCTCCTTTTCCAGTTCATGAAGAATCCCTCCGGCATCTCTCTCTGCACGCATACTATCATAAATATTAAATAAAGTCAAAAAGAATGCTGCAGCAATCAGCAGCATTCCTCCAACCAGGCAGAAAGTACCTTTCTTTCTGCCGTGAACGATTCGATTTTCTTTATTCATTGCCATTCTCCTGTGTTTTGCGGCGAATCCAGCCCACCGTAAAGAACACGATACCGGCCAGGGCCAGAATCGGCACCGGCCACCATAACTGCCCGGTCTGAGGCAGAAGACTTCCGCCGCCCGGCTTGTCCGGCTTGTCAGGCGTTACCGGAACAGAAGGCTCTTCCGGCTGATAACAGTTTGTAATCACCAGATACCGGTCTTCTCTTACACTGGTCACCGTATAACAGGCAGGTATATCCTTCTCCATTGCAGTCCACTTATGACCGGCAGGAAGCGATTCCCACTCATAACTCCAGTTATTGGCTTTATCCAGACTGACCGTATCATACAGAACCCCGTCCATATACAGCTCCACTGTAATGGCCTCCGGACGTTTTTCCTCAAAGCCATGATCCTGCCATACCTTCATAACTGCAATCATTTCCGTATCACTGCCCGGAATCTCTTCCTCCGTGTATTTGATCTGCATTACGGGGTCATACTCCCATTTTCCGTCTGCGCTCTGTGAAGGCAGCATAATCAGAGACGGCATGGGGCTGTACTTATACTGCTCTGATGTCATTTCCTCTCCCAACACCAGATACAATCCGCTCTCCAGCTCGCTCCAGGTAAGAGTCCCCTGCTCACCGATCACTCCGGTTTTCAGAGGCTTTATCCCATCTCTCTCCACAAAGGAAGCCAGCGTCTCCGCCAGTGCTCTCCAGCCGGCACTGTCCAGACCATTTACTTCCACAGGATATCCGGCAAAATCACCGGTCAGGGTAAATTCAAGATCTTGTGACACCTCCGCCACTTTATACAGATGAAACTGCGCACCTTCTATTTCATACTGTAAGGTCAGGTTCACCTTTTTTGTCAGATCCAGCGTATCCTCTGCTTCGGCAAAAGCCGTAACCGGCAGCAAAGATACACATAACAGCAGACAAAGCAAAAGCCTCAAACACGTCCTGCATTTTCCATTCATCCAAATACGCATCATATCCCCTCCTAGATTTCAAACGGGTATCGTAAATAACTGGTTTACCGTTTTCTCCGGTAATAAACAAGAATCCATATAATCAGAAGAATCAGTATGGGAACCGCAACCACCGGTGCAACCAGCACCGGATCAATCTGCATGGCATCGGCCGTCACACGGATATTGGAGGCAGTCTCCAGATTTTCAATCCGATGGCCCCGGACCAGCAGACGATGGGTATTAATCCCATAAGGCGTACAGGTGACCAGCGTACACAGATCCTTCCCCTCCTCAATCTCCAGAGAAGAAAGATCCGTAGGCTCCACGATCCGGATCTGATCCACCTCATAGGTCAGCGTCTCATCGAGAATCCGCATCATAAACACATCCCCTTCCACCAGCTCGTCCAGATTCGTAAACAAACTGGCCGACGGGAGTCCCCTGTGACCGGAAATCACGCAATGAGTACCGGCACCTCCCGTGGGAAGGGACGATCCTTCAATATGTCCCACCGCAATCTGCAGCACCGCTTCATCCACCCCATGATAAATCGGCAGTGACACCTTAATCTGCGGAATCTCAATATAGCCGATGATCCCGTTGCCGCTGACATTGAGAAGTTCATAATATTCCGCCCACTCCTCATCTGACAAATTCCAGCGATTCGCCTTATTCAACAGGGTTTCATTATACCTCTGTGCATCCTCCCACATTTTCTCATAATCCGTATCATCCACCTGTGCAACCGCCTCCGCATAAGTGGCAATCGCCCTAGACTGATGAAAGGAATTCCAGTAATCACTGACGGAAGGATACAGCAGTAAGGAGAGGCCTACGAGGAAAATCAACACCAGAATAATGGTTGAACGATTTCTTTTAATCCACAATTTCATAAGACTCTCCTTACTGCTGCAAAATATTCATTCATAGGGGACAAATGGCTTTGTCCCCTATGATATCTGTATAAGCCGTATTCATAAACCTTGCAATTGACTTATACCAGGACAGCAGACCCTTTGATCTGCTGCCCTGCCAATATGATGGAACCTGTTTTCAAGTCCGCGAAAACAGACCCATGAAAATCGGACTTTTCACACGAAACACACTATCTCTGAGCACCCATGCGCTTTCTGGTAATTAACAGAACTGCAGCACCCAGAACCAGGATAGAACCAAGAACATAGAAGATTGTGGTACCCATGCCACCGGTTTCGGGAAGGGTGTTACCTGCCTGATTGACTACGTTAGCAGACAGTGAACCTTCAGATTTGTCAGCAGTAAGTGTAATTTCTCCCTCAACTTTATTACCACTTAAACTTGTTAAAACAGCAGTACGATTTTCTCCATCCCATGTAATTGTATGATCTGCTGTAACAGTAAATGTAATAGGATCAATCGTATTGTAACCTTCAGGGGTCTCAGTTTCTGTCAGGATATAATTTCCATCGTCTAAACCTTCAAAAGTGAATGTAGCACCTGTCTCTGCTTCAATAACAGCAATCGTTTCTTTCGTGCCATCCTTCAGTACTTTCTCAAGAGTAAATTTAGCACCGGTCAAAGGTTCATTACTACCATCTACTTTATTGATAATAACCTCATAGGTGAATACAATTACATTATCCCAAGGAGTTTCTCCAGTTTCAGGTTTATCAGCTCCACTCTGCTCTTCGTTAGGGTTGTTGGAGAACTCGAGTTTTGCTTTATTCACGTTTCCTTGTTCTCCAAGAATAGCATTCGCATTCAGAGTAGATTCATATTCAACAGTAATTACAGAACCTGCATGGACAGAAGAAATATCCTTCAGATTATCAAAAATAACTTCAAAGGTGCAGCCATCATCAGTATCTGTTACAACTGTATAACCAGACGTAATTGGTGTGTTATCCACATAGACTTTTACAGAAGAAGAGTCAAAAGTTAATCCTTCTTCTTCCACATCATGGAATGCGAAATAATATGTACTGTAATCATCATAATTAGAAGCTACCGTACCTTCCAATTTGAAAGGAATTGTATCGCCAATATCATAGTCAGCGGAATCCTGCCAATCAGAAGTAACACCTGTCGTATCATTGGTATCTTTAAGTTTCTTCTCAAATGTAGGGACATCTGATTTAACATTGACTGTAGCATCACCAACAAGCTGAACAATATACTTAGTATAAGTTTCACTACCAGTTAAAGAATCATCCTTATCTTTTACCAGATAATAGCCAGCAACTAATCCATCAATAACAGTAGATGAAGCAGTAGATTCAACTTCTTTTGTTGTTTTATTTAATGTTAAATCAGCAATAAAATCCTCTAACTTCAAAGATCCATCGCTTAATGCATCAGCAATATCAGATGCACTCGTTGAGTAAACATCATTGCCGGCTTCATCCTTTCCAGTAACAACACCTTCTCCAGTATAAGTGACATCGTCTCCCCACTGAACATTAGACAGAACCTTTTTATCATCTTCAGATGTGGACAAATCACCAGTAAAAATTTGATAAACTTGATAAGTATGCCCTGTAGTTGTGTTATTAATCGTAATCTTATATGTTGTTGGAGTATCTCCTGCTGCTGAAGCTACTACTGTCATGGCAAGTACCATAACCATTGTCAGTAATACACTGACTAATTTTTTCATATGTTTCATATTGTTCCTCCTCGTATTTTTTTGTTTTTACTTTTGTGTGTTCCGTAAAAATGTGTTTACGCAAGTCCTCCTTTCTTTCCATCGTTTCTCTTTTTTATATACAGGAAAGCTGCTGATGCCAACAGTATCAGTATACTTCCCAAAGTATATGCAATGCGTGTGCCCGGGCCGCCGGTCTCGGGGAGTTCGTAGGTTGGTGTATCTGTCGCCTTATTGGTTACGGTAATGGTACCGGACTGGATTCCTCCGTTATTCGTATAACTGGTGGAATAATTCGGTACAGAAACCTCCTCTACGTAATAGTAGTAATTTACAGTATTTCCATCAGTATCTGTGTCGGTGAGAGGCAAGTCGGTGAAGGTATGTGTCCAGCCATCTGAATAAGTTATTTCTATCTCCTCGCCATAAGGTTCACCATCATTCTCTGCTGGAGATTCAGGAACCGATGGATCGGTAGAAATTGACGGTAAGTCGTACTCTACAAAATAATCTGACCAATTATCCCTATTATTAAAACTTATATCTATCACTGTATCCTCAGAAATAGTTACATCAAATGAATAGCTTGCTGCATTATCATCTATTACAGTTTTATCCGGGGTAATTTCTATATCATTCACTTTAATCGTTCCTAAAGATGTATAATTATTGCCATATGCATCTTTGAATGAGATGTGAGCAACCGTTCCTTCTTCCTTAGAGACATTTGTTAATGGATCTTCTCCCCAACTTCTATTTCTATAAACTACAAAACTATATTTATTATCAGTAGTCTCCCCTTCTCCTCCTGAGCTAGCTCCTGAGACAG
>JBJELP010000300.1:0-5573 GCA_051879215.1 Lachnospiraceae bacterium | reverse complement strand
ATTATATACTACAATCCTTTAATTTTCAAGATACAAGGGACAAAAGGTCAAGTATTTCATGGCATCCAATTCATTTGACACTTTCATCACACCTGCCGGTCTTCCTTCGGCATTTTTCCTGCAAACCACCTTGCAAATATAAATGCAGGAGGAAGGGCAAGGATAAAGGCGGCCGGCTGAGCTTCCTGAATTCCCGCCAGTCCGCGAAAATGTGACAGAATCAGCAGTGCCGGAATAAACAGCAGTCCGCTTCTCAGGGAAGAAAGCAGAGATGCAGCCAGCTTCTGACCGGTACTTTGCATCTGCATTTCTGTAACCATACAATAGGGAAGAAACAGCAGGGCAACGCACTGCAGACGGAGGGCTCTGGTTCCGATTGCAATTACCTCCGGATCGTCACGGAAAATCCGGATAATGTCACCGGACCAGATCAGCACACCTGTCATAACAATGAGAACCAGAGTTTCTGCCAGAATCAGTGTAATACGAAAAGCCCGCCGCACCCGGCTGTATTTTCCCGCTCCGTAATTAAACGCACACACCGGCTGGAATCCCTGTCCGATGCCCAGGGCAATGGAAAATACAAAGAAAATAATCCTGGATACAATGCTCATGGCCGCCACAGCCACATCGCCGTATACGGCCGCACAGCTGTTGAGCAGTACCGTTGTAATACTGTTCAGCCCCTGCCGAAGCAGACTGGGAAAACCGGTTGCTGTAATGTCAAAAAGATGTCTGTAATTCAGAGTTACCCGGCGTATGGACAGCCTGCACTGGGTCTTTCCTCTTAAAAACATGCTGAGAAGAATTCCGAAACTGATGATCTGGGACAGTGCTGTAGAGAGACCGGCTCCGGAAATCCCCATTTTTAAACCAAACATGAAAATGGCATCTCCGCAGATATTCAGAATTCCACCGGTCATCAGACCGATCATACCCAATATTGCTTTGCCTTCAAATCGGAGAATATTATTCAAGGTGAAGCTGCTGACCATAAACGGTGCCGCCATAATAATATAGGAAATATAAATTTTGGCATAGGGTGCAATGGTTGGTGTGCTGCCCAGAAGCATGACCAGCGGATCCAGAAACAGATAGCAGATCACACCGGCGATGGTTCCCAGAAACAGGGCACCAAAAAAACCGGTGGATGCAATCATACTTGCACCATCCACATCTTTCTGTCCGAGACGCCTGGACAAAATACTGCCGGAACCCTGCCCGCACATAAATCCGATTGCCTGCAGAATTGCCATAAACCCGAAAACAACGCCAACGGCACCGCTGGCACTGTTTCCCAGCTGCCCGACAAAGGCAGTATCTGCCATATTGTATACATTGGTTACCAGCATACTGAGAATCGTCGGTATGGATAAAGTCACAATCAGCTTCGGTATCGGTGTCTTTGTCATTTTATCATATTGCGAAATGGATTTTTTTTCCTGATTCATGGTACCGTCCTCTTTTACGTTCTATTGCAGCCATCTGTTTATATCATAGAGATAAATCTTTTTTATATCCGCATTTTTTATATCCACTGCTGCACATTATCCCTTCGCCTTGTATACGAAAAAATCATACCGTGTGATATAGCCAGATATTTATTATTCGATGTACGAAAATCGAAAACAGACATGATCTGCATTCACAAATCATGTCTGTTTGTTCATTCATTATACGGCAGAATTGTTTGCTGTCTAACAAGATTATAGTACAATCTGAATCAAATTGCAAGTCTCGAATGGAGTACCACTCTGCTGCTCATCAGTGTCTGCCGTAAGTTTCCAGTGTATCCAGCATCGCTTCCAGATTTTCCGGTTTTGCATTTTCCACACAGCCGCTGCAGCCAAAGATATAACCACCTCCGGGTGCACAGATATCAATGAGATTTTTGGTTTCATTGATGGTCTGTTCTTTCGTACCAAATTCCAGTGTATAGAGGGACAGGTTTCCGGTGATACAGTTATTTCTGCCAACGGTCTCTTTGGCCCGTTTCATATCCACAGTTTCAAAAGCCACCAGACATCCCTTGGGAAGCATTTCTGCCAGCTGATCCAGACGACTGTTGTAAGGACCCTCTGTAAATACGAAAGGCTGTACACCGATACTGATCAGATAATCCAGCATCTTCAGATACGGTTTCATGTAAATTTTTTCAAATTGTTCCGGACTCATAAAACCGTCCATTGCCTTATGCAGCGGGAAAAATACACGTTTCACCGGCATGGGAACGGTTTCAAAATATTTCCAGGATGCAATCTGGCGGTCTGCAATCATATCGCAAAGTTCGATAATCTCATCTTCATATTCAAATAAATCGGTCATGGCCGGCAATGTCTGTCGGAAATAATCGGAAATGACATCAAAAGGAACTTCCCCACCTCCGGTGAAAAGTTTGGGAATACCCAAGTCTTCAATTTTGGCTGACCACTCTGCACTTTTTGCTGCTGCTTCATTATCATATTCCGCAATTTTGATCAGTGTTTTCATGGTATCCAGAAATTCAGGTTTCAGCAAAGGGGCCAGTCCTCCCTGAGTACTTAAAATGGTTGCCGGTGCAAAGTTCAGCGATTCAAAGCCCTTTTTCAGACCATCGTACACCCTGGGAATATAATGGCGGAGATAAAATCCATCAAAATCCTTAATCATGGTGTCGTACATTTCTTCCGGTGTCACATACTCAATTTCTCTCACCTGATGGGATGAATAATCCGAAATAATAGTTCCCGGTTTTCCCGGCCAGTCAATGATATTGATGCCGCTCAGCTCCTGCGCTTTTCCGCTGGTAAATCTGCAGCCTGTGCAGGCATCCACCGGATATCTGGTATAAAAATCCAGAGCAGCCTGTCCGGCACGGTCGTAATTGTAATAGAGGTCCTTATAATTGGATCCGAACAAACGCTGTGTTACAGACGCAAAGAAAGGTGCCACCGGAATCCGGCTGGTTTCTTTCATATGAATGGCATCATCCATCAGTTTCACACGCTCATCATACAGTTTTTTTGCATCTTCTGTCATGATTTCTTCCTCCTTTTGTTTTTCAAATCCGATCCATGATAATAAATCTGTTATAGGAAAATGTTTCCTTCTCAAACCGGATCCTGCACCGGATCTCCGCAAACATTGATTTAAATATTTATACTATCATCATATAATCTGCAAAACCATTTGCCATCATTTTGTACATACAAATACTTATTATTTCATTGTACGAATCGTACAATGATGATACAATCAAATAGAAGAACAAACTTGTCTCAGTGAGGAAAAACCATGAAATTAACTCTGGAAATGATCAAAGAACAGTGGAACCGGCATTTTGCATCCACCGGACCGTTTTTGTACCAGGAAAAAAGCCCGGATCAGAAAAAAACTGCGAAAAAAAAGCCTCGTCCCTTTTATCGTTCTGTTCGCTTTCTGACCGGAAATCCCTCCGGCCTGAGCCCGGAAACCATCTATGTTCTGATGGATGTTCCTGACAATCTGCAGGAACTGACCTCTTCTGACGGAAATGATACAGCATTTATTTTCACAATACCGGAAGAATCTGTCTCATTGTATGATACATACCATGCTTTCGATCAGGAATTATCTGAAACCGGAATTGCGGTTGGTACGGATCCCCTGGAAACCTTTAACCGGATTCTGATGATCTTTGAAATCTATGATGAATATGAGAAATCCCTGATGAACGCATTAAACAGTGATTCTCCCCTTCAGAACCTGATCAATCTGATCTGTGAGATACTGGGAAACCCGGCTTACGTCGTAGATCGCAATTACCGGGCCCTTGCCATGGATCAGAGTCAGGATCTGCCCTTTTACAGCATCAACTGGAAACGGATTCGTGAGCATGGATATCTTCCCTACAATGTGGTTTCATCCATCACACAAAATCCGGAATGGGATCTTCTGAAATATTCCGAAGAACCTGTTCTGATGAAAACAAAGGAATTCTCCACCCCTTTCCTTGCCGTGAATATCTGGGCAGAACATAAGGTGCAATGGCGTCTCTTCGTCTGTGAACTGCTGAAGAAAATCAGGACGGCTGATCTGGATCTGGTTCAATCCATAACCGATTACCTGAAACATGCCCTTTTAACAGACTGGAAATACCGGACCCTGCAGGAAAACCACCATGAACCCTTTTTAAGAGAGATTGCAGCCGGAACCATCCAATCCACTCATTTTATTGCCGAACAGCTGACGGCTTTTCACTGGAAGCTGAACAGCCGATACTGCCTGCTGGAAATTATTCTGAATGAATTTGATGGATATCTTCGGGAATTGGTTACCTCTGATCTGCAAAAAGAATTTCATGCCCTTTCATTTATGTATAATGAACGGTTTCTGCTGATTCTGTCTCTGGACGATTCCATATCCTATGAAAAAATCACCCATATCGTTGAAAATATGCTGAAACATCATCCCTGTTTCGGCATATTAAGTAATGATTTTTACGGATTTCATCATCTTCCGGTTTATGTACGGCAGACCCAACGGATTTCTGTATTGCTGCAGTCAGGAAAAATCTGTATTCCTGAGGGAAAATCCTGTCTGGATTATCGTTCCTGTTTTATCAATGAACTTCAGAGTATCCTGTCTGAACAGATTGATCCGGACAGCATGATGCCTGCATTTCTTTTTCGTCTGAAAGAATACGACCATCAGCATAACAGTGAACTTTTTGAAACCCTTTATCAATATCTGAAATGGGATCGAAACCTGGTAAAAACAGCAAACATCCTGCATATCCATCGCAATACACTGGTCTACCGTATGGAACAGATTCATCGTATTATTGGAGAACCTGTGGAGAATCCGGATATTCGCCTTCTGATTTTATTGTGTATGGAATTACAGAAAAAATCAGGATAAATCACGCCAACAGGGGGAACCGCATCATGCGATTCCCCCTGCTCAAGCAATCAAATTGAGATATAATCAAATCATATACAAATTATTCCACGTCGTTCAGAGCTGCAAAGTCTACTTCACCGGTACGAACCTTAACAACCTTCTGTACATCGTATACAAAGATCTTGCCATCGCCGATATGGCCGGTGTAAAGAGCCTTTCTTGCTGCTTCGATTACCTGATCTACAGGAATGTTGCCGACAATTACTTCCACCTTGGTCTTGGGCAGAATGTTGACATCCATTTCAACACCACGGTATCTTTCGCCTGCACCCTTCTGAATACCACATCCCATTACCTGAGTTACGGTCATACCGGTTACACCCAGTTCATTCAGTGCCTTCTTCAGAGCATCAAAGCGGGCAAGTTTTGCGATAATAACAACCTTGTACATACCTGTCGGTTCGCTGGAAGTTTCTCTGATAACAGAAACAGCTGCATTTTTCTTAACTTCGCTTGCACTTTCGTATTCGCCTTCACCCAGGTTGGTGTTTGCATTAACTTCCATAGCACCACCGGTCAGATCAGTAATCTGGAAACCGGCATATGCAGACGCAAGACCATGTTCTTTAATATCCAGACCAACGATTTCTTCTTCTTCAGAAACACGAAGACCGATTGTCTTTTTCAGAATACCGAATGTCAGTGTAATAGTA
>JBJELP010000299.1:0-5599 GCA_051879215.1 Lachnospiraceae bacterium | reverse complement strand
TGGCAGCAGGCATGTCCTCAAGATATTACATCAGATCAAACAGGGAATCCGGAGAAGGAAGATTCGATCTTGTGTTGGAACCTAAGGTTCATTCTTTGCCGGGTGTTATCATGGAATTCAAAGCGACAAAGGATGATGCCGGTTTATCTGCATCCGCTGCGGAGGCGCTGAAGCAGATTGAGGATAAGTGCTACGATACAGATATGAAGGACCGTGGAATCAGGGAAATCGTAAAGTATGGCATTGCCTTTGCAGGTAAAAATGTAGAGATTGCAAAAGGCTAAAACCATACTAATATACCTCACTTTTCGGATTGTGCCTGCTCCTGGCCTCTGCGTATCAGGAGTGCGCCAATTCATACAGTTTCCGTATGTCCTCCGGCAGGCCATCCGGTATCATAGTACTGAGGCGTTCCTCATTGCCATCGGCAATTGCCTGCTCATAATACCAGCATTTGAATTTGATCATTGCCATATTCTTTTCAAGTTCCGCTATCTGCGCTTCAAGCGCGGCTTTTCTGTTTTCAAACAGTTCTTTCCGGTTCTCGTAGGTGGCGGGGCCTTCTGCACACCAGGACATAAACAGCCTGATATCCTTGATCTCAAGTCCGGATTTTTTCAGACATTCGATCACATGCAGTGCCTCAATCTCGCTATCTGAAAACTGACGGATGCCGGAAGCACGTTCCATGCCCGGAAATAACCCTTCCTTGTCGTAATAGCGCAGTGTTGAAACTGGAAGGTTAAACATCTTGGAAACCTGTCCTATTGTATACATAGAAATCCTCCGTAAAAAAATGCGTAAACCACTTGACCTAAAGTCAGGTTTAGGGGTTATTCTTGTTATAGCTTATCATCAATTGATAGCGTTTACAAGAAAAGAATGACGAAAAGAAAGTGGAGATAATAACATGTCTAAATTATTAGTATCTTATTTCAGTGCCAGCGGCACGACCGCAGCCACAGCCTCAAAGATTGCTGCAGCAGCAAACGCAGATCTTTTTGAAATCGAACCTGTAGTTCCTTATACCGACGCAGACCTCAACTGGTTGGATAAAAAATCCAGAAGCAGCCTTGAGATGAATGATAAATCCTTTCGCCCGGAAATTGTGAAGAAGGACCTGGATCTTACAAGCTATGACACCATTCTGATCGGTTTCCCGATCTGGTGGTATGTGGCACCTACAATCATCAACACTTTCCTTGAAAGCTATGATTTCAGCGGAAAGAAGATCGTTCTCTTTGCAACTTCAGGCGGCAGCGGATTTGGAAATACGGTGAAGGAATTGAAACCCTCCGCCCCGAATGCCGAAATTACAGAGGGCAAACTGCTGAACAGAGTTTCTGAAAAGCAGATCGCTGACTGGGTTAAGACCCTGTAAGGAAAACGAATATATGTACTCTCGGAATCTTTTTCATATGGTTAACAGATTCCGAGAGTACATATATAGAGAAAGGAGTAGAGAAAATGATCTATAACGATTTTCAGGGGATGAAACTTTCCGCTCTTGGCATGGGAAATATGAGGCTGCCTGTTGTGAATGGAAATGACAGCTGTATCGATATGGAAACAGCAAAACAGATGATTGCTTACTGTATGGAGCATGGCATCAACTATTATGACACCGCCTACGGTTATCATGGGGGTCAGTCTGAACTGGCTGTGGGTGAACTGTTAAAAGCATACAAAAGGGATACTTTCTATCTCGCTTCCAAGTTCCCGGGTTATGACCTCTCCAACATGACAAAGGTTAAGGAAATCTTCGAAGAGCAGCTTAAGAAGTGCCAGGTGGAATACTTCGATTTCTATCTCTTTCACAATGTTTGTGAGATGAATGTGGAGTATTATCTTGATCCGAAGTACGGCATCTATGATTATCTCATGGAGCAGAAGAAAAACGGACGCATCAGGCATCTCGGCTTCTCTGCACATGGTGATATCGCCTGCATGACAAAATTTCTGGATGCCTATGGTAAAGATATGGAGTTTTGTCAGATCGAGCTGAACTATTTTGATTACAAGTTCCAGGATGCAAAGGGCAAAGTGGAATTGCTTGATCAGTGGAACATTCCTGTCTGGGTTATGGAGCCGGTAAGAGGCGGACAGCTTGCTTCTCTTCCTGCAGATGCTGAAGGCAGACTGAAAGCAGCAAGACCGGATGAAGGTGTACCTGCCTGGGCCTTCCGTTTCCTGCAGACGATTCCGAGTGTTACCATGACTCTGTCAGGTATGTCCAATATGCAGCAGCTTGCAGACAATATTAAGACCTATGAAGAAAACAAACCACTGAATGCAGAGGAAATGGACCTGATCCTTGGAATCGCGGATGATATGATTGCAAAAACCACCGTTCCCTGCACCGGTTGTCATTACTGCGTGAGCAAATGTCCGAAGGAGTTGGATATCCCGTTCCTTTTAAAACTTTACAACGAAGCGATGGTAGCAGGATCAGGAGCATTTATCGCCTCGATGGCATTGGCTTCCGTCGATGCCGACAAACAGCCGGAATGCTGTATCAACTGCCGCAGCTGCGAGAAGGTCTGTCCGCAGACAATCCATATCCCGGAGGAACTGGCAAAGTTTGCAAAAAAGATGGGACGAAAATAATCTGTACAGGAAAGCGGAATGGTATATTTCCGATGAAAATGATGGACCGGTCTCTGGAGAGTAATTCCCCAGTGGCCGGTATTTCTTTTTTGGAAACGACTATCTTCAACCATTGCTCCGATATGCCGTTGGTGTTACACCATAAAGCTGGCGAAACGCTTTGGTAAAATAACTCATATCTAAAAATCCACAGGAAACTGCAATCTCGGATATACTTTGCTCGGTTGACTGAATCAGTCCGGCAGCACACTGAAGGCGACGATTTTTCAAAAAGCGGATCGGAGACACGCCAACACTTCGTCGAAAACAGCGCATACACTCTGTTTCGCTGATACATGCGCTTCTCGCAATTTGTCCCAGCGTCAGCTCCTCTGCATAGTGCATGTCCAAAAATGAAAGCATGGCCTTCATGCGTTCCATATCCCGAACCTCCTTGCGAGAAGGTTGACGTTCTTTCTCTACAGGCATATCGGAAAGCTGTGCAACAAATTTAGTCAGCAGGTATCGTACATCATTTTCAAATCCTGGGTTCTGATCTTCCTGTGCCTTCCATAGATGAGAAAAGAATGTCAGAAAACTATCATCCTTTTGGTAGAAAAAGGGAATCATCTGTGGAAAGCCCGGCTCTCCGAGAGGGTTGATATAGTTAAGCCAGAAAATACTGTCCATACTGCCGATTAGTCTGGGATGGAATACCACAGAACGGTATTCACATGGGTTTTGATCCGCTTTCCAGACATTGTGCAGAACACCCGCCTTGATAAAGCAGCCGTCCCCGGCTGTCAACGTGACGGAAGCTCCTCCCGCGCCCACCGTAATTGTTCCCAAATGAGTCAGAATCAATTCCAATTCATCATGCCAGTGCCAGATGACTGTGTTACTAATAAGATCACCGTGATAAAATGCTGCCGGAAATGTGGTAAAGCCATGCCGTTCCAGCTGTCGTTTATTTTCGTCTGTTGTAACATCAATACGCAAGTCCTGCATAGAGTACCCTCCTCTTTGTTTTGCCCAAATTATCATAGTATAACGGCGATTTTATTCTAATAAAAAGATATTTATGGTGATATTATACCGGTATCAAAAGATGAAGTCTAGAGAAATATGTTTTTCGGAGGTTCTCAATATGGCAAGGATAAAACTAATTGCCTGCGACCTGGATGGTACGCTGCTTTTAAACGGCGCGCAGTCGCTTAGGCCGGACACCTGTGGTTTGATTCAAAGTCTGTTAGATGGCGGTATCATGTTTTTCGCTGCCAGTGGCCGTCAGTACACAAATCTCCAACGCCTGTTCTACCCTGTGCGGGAGAAGATTGGCTATTTGTGCGAAAACGGATGCGTCAGTTTTTATCAAAACCGCCAGCTGCACAAAGAACAAATGGACCGCAGCCTGGGGCGTGAGCTGATACATGCAATTCAGCAGAAGGATGGAGCAGAGGTTCTGGTATCCGGGGTCATGGAGAGTTATGTTCAGCCCAAAGACATGGGGTTCTATTATCATATGCGCGATGTTGTCAAAAACGATGTTACCCTTGTGCCTGATATTCTGTGTACCGATGAGGACTATATGAAAATATCCGTATACGAATCGGGCGGCGTGAAAGATGAGAGCTACTGGAAGAATCGGTTTGGCAACCGCTGTACAGTAGTAACCGGTGGCAACGAATGGCTTGATATGATGCCTCTCCATGTCAATAAAGCTACGGCTCTGACTTATATTCTCACACATCTGGGGATTTCTCCGGATGACTGTATGGCCATTGGTGATAATGACAATGACCGGGAAATGCTGCAGCTGGTCGGTCACCCGGTTGCGATGAAAAGTGCAAAACCAGAGATTCGTGCACTTGCAAGGTATGAAACTGACACCGTAGAGCACTTGCTCTGGAACATTATTTGCGGAGAATTGAAAGGTTAGGTAGGGGCAGACATCATGTCAGTTGTTCCGTTGCTGCTATTTTTCCAGGCCGCACACGCCCAGGCTTATTGTCAGTTTTTTCCTATTTTTTATGAATCTCATAATAAAAAATATACTGCTGGATTACACCTCGAAATCCCTTATATCTGCGATTCGGAAATCCTCTCCGATAGTGGGCCTCCAGCGCCTGCCGGATATGGGTGTCCACCGGAAAAGCATCCAGATAGTGAAGAGAAAACAGGCAAATGCAGTCTGCTACCTTCTCTCCCACTCCGTAACATTTAAGTAATTCCTCTTTGGCTTTCGGATAAGCCATCGTTTTTATTTTTTCAAGATCAATTTCCCCGATTTGTACCGCCCGGGCGGTTCGCACTACGTATTTGCTGCGATAGCCCAGATTGCAGGCCATTAACGCATCATCCGCAAGGGACGCCAACGATCTGGGCTCGGGAAAAGCATAATATACCGTCCCATCGTCCGCTATACATTTCTTTCCATACGTTTCACAGATCATATCAATACATCGGTGAATGCGTTTTATATTATTCTGCTGGGAAATCAGAAAGGTAACGATCATCTCCCAGAGATCCTGTTTTAAAATACGTACTCCTTCTGCCATATTTGCTGCCTGCATCAGATAGGTATCTCTGGGATTAATCTTTTCCAGATAACAGCCATAATCATTCTCTAAGTCGAAATACTCCCTCCAATAGCAGTCAAAATCCTCCTGACTGCAGTCAAAAAAGGTCTCTCCCCCCTGCTGCCACAGCCGCAGGTATTTATCCCGGGAAATTACTTCATATATTCCATCCGTCAGTTCCTTCATGCGGAAACACTGCCCGGAATCGCAGATCTGTCCAGGATCAAAGTGATCCGTTTTTAGTGTTATCATGTATGTATTGGCTCCTTAACCTGTTTTACTTTCTATTGTATCGTACCTTTTCCTTTTCTACAATATTCGTTCATTGCATCTGCCTTCTATCTGGTGGATATCCGTTCCATGATGTGTTAATATTGTACTAGAAATGTTTGCTGAAGAATTCATTGATTATCTGAATAAGGAAAGTGATGATT
>JBJELP010000298.1:0-5618 GCA_051879215.1 Lachnospiraceae bacterium | reverse complement strand
TTTGTTATTACTCATCACCTATAGAGGTGAGAGTCTTCTCTGACTGAGATAAACAGGATTGAAAACATTAACTGCTGTTATTTTTTCTACAAGCATGTTCTCCACAAATCGCTTTATTTTTTGACTCAAATCTAATAAAGCCTTAATCATCACTCTTACATGTTTTATCATACCAAAAATCCCACAAGTTCACAATGAACTTGTGGGATAATCACAACATTTATAAACCATCGGACACTATTCGAACTCAACCGTACCGGTCGGCTTGGGTGTGAAATCGTAAAGTACGCGGTTGATGCCAGGTACTTCATGTGTAATTCTGTCTGTGATATGAACCATCAGTTCGTGAGGAATTTCGGCAACAGTTGCTGTCATAACATCTGTTGTACATACTGCACGAACGATACAGCACCATTCAAATGCTCTCTTGCCGCCTTTGATACCGGTGGATCTGAAGTCAGGAACAACAGTGAAATACTGCCATACTTTGCCCTCCAGACCATTCTTTGCAAATTCTTCACGCAGGATCGCATCGGATTCACGAACTGCTTCCAGACGATCACGTGTGATTGCACCGGGACATCTTACACCGAGACCGGGGCCGGGGAAAGGCTGACGATATACCATACCATGGGGAAGACCAAGCTGATCACCTACCATACGAACTTCATCCTTGAAGAGGATTCTTACAGGTTCAACCAGTTCAAACTGCATGTCTTCGGGAAGACCGCCTGCATTGTGATGTGCTTTGATGCCTTCTTCTGACTCAAGAATGTCAGGCCAGATGGTACCCTGTGCCAGGAATTCGATGCCATCCAGTTTTCTTGCTTCTTCAGCAAATACTTCGATGAACTCACCGCCTATGATCATACGCTTCTGTTCCGGATCATCAACACCTGCAAGTTTATCCAGGAAACGATCGGTTGCGTCAACGTAGATCAGGTTTGCGTTCATCTGGTTGCGGAATACTTCGATAACCTGTTCCGGTTCGCCTTTGCGAAGGAGACCGTGGTTTACATGTACACATACCAGCTGCTGTCCGATTGCTTTGATCAGCAGAGCTGCTACTACAGAAGAGTCAACACCGCCGGAAAGTGCAAGAAGAACCTTCTTGTCGCCCACCTGCTCTTTGATTAGTTGAATCTGTTCGTCGATAAAAGCCTGAGCCAGTTCAGGTGTGGTAATTCTAACCATGTCTTCAGGACGTCTGTCTAATGCCATTTTTTTACCCTCACATTAAAAATTTGAATTGATTGCTGTTCATCCAAACGGAACCACCGGAAATTAATCTGTCATTTACGCATGCATCATACTAATTGACAAATTGTTGAACCATATCAGTTCCGATTTTTACAAAAACACTATACCATATGGTCAAAACTTTGAAAAGTACCAAATCCCAAACAGACCCGGAAACCTTATAAAATAAATAAGTTGCGCTTGCAAAGATTTGGTACCAGATTCGGTTTCCGAAGCTAACACGATTGTACTGTTACTGCTTGTCGTACTGATCCATGATTTCCCGGATTCGTTTCAGCAGATGACCTCTCATAAAAAATGTGGTTTCAAAGTGCATGTAGTCAAGGATATTTTCGTCAAACATGAATTTGATATTGGCGGGAAATTCATCGTCCGATTCCCAGAACTGCAGGATCATCGGGAGAAATGGAAATGGATACAGTTCCGCTGCCACATCGCCATTCATATCTATCCTTTTGCCGAAAATGTCACAGGCATACTCCAGTTCCTTCCGCTTACCGTCAAATTCTTCCGCTGCCTTGTTGAACAGATTGCCTCCTGAGCCAAAGGAATGGACCGTACCTTTCAGCATGCCGGAAGGACAGAACTTACCCGCCAGATGACAATCCTCTTTGGAGTTGCAGAGTACATCGTAAATGGTCATGGATTCATTGTAGTCTGCTTCTGCTGTTGTCTGAAATCCATCATCCGACCATTCCACCACTCCATTTTGTCGGTGGATTCGGTACTTTCGCGAAATGAATTCTATATAAATAAATGTTTCATCATATTCCAGAGAGAACTTCCGAATCATTTTTTCCTGATCGTATTTTACAAATTCTCCGCGCATGCGGTTTCTCATAATTGTATAATTGGATTCTGCCATATCGTTGTCGCCGATCTCCTTTCCATGACCTGCTGTTCAGAGCCAGCCTGATATTCATCGCACTCATTCGTCACACTTTTTGTGTAAATCTGCTGGACTCTGAACCAATAACTCATATACTGTATCATACCATTTTTCTTTTCCTTATTCCACAGCAGAATCATACGCCAGGTCTCACATACGTTCGGCCTGAATACCTGAATGTCTGTAAAGACAGCTCTGTACAAATCATTTTTCTATTGTAATTCAGAATTTCGGATTTATAATAAGATTATAATGTACTCTCGGAATCTTTTTCATATGGTTAACAGATTCCGAGAGTACATTATATACGGAGGAGGAATCGTTATGCATAATCAAGTTGATTTTTCAATGATGCCGGATCTGCAGATGCAGCTGATCTGTATTTTGCGGATTGTATTATCCTGCCTGTGCGGGGCGGCTGTGGGGTTTGAACGGAGAAAACGGTTTGAGGTGGCGGGTTTTCGTACCCATATTATTGTGGCTCTCGGCAGCTGTCTGGCCACCATTGTTTCCAAATATGGTTTTTTCGATGTGGTGATTAATGAAAGTATGCAGGTGGATGTGAGCCGTATTTCATCCAATCTGCTGCCCAGTATTGCCTTTCTGGGAGCAGGTCTGATTTTTACCCGAAACGGATCCATCCATGGACTGACCACGGCGACCGGTATCTGGGCAACGGCAACAGTCGGATTTGCCATTGGTTCCGGTCTGTATCTGATCGGTATTGTATCGACTCTGATTATTGTTCTGGTTCACAGTGTCTTTACCAAGCATTATGACTCCACATCTGCTGCTGTCATCCATATGCGGTATGAAAAGGATGAGCCCCTGCCGGATAATCTGACGGAACAGATTGAGCAGCAATTCGGATGCAAGGTCAAGGCAATTTATTCCAAACGAACGGATTCCGGTAATATCCATGTAAATCTTGTGGTCCATGCCAAAGGAAACCAGAACCTGGAAAAACTCTCCATTGATCTGCTGAAAGATCCCCATTATCGAGCAATTGACATGTAATGAGCCAAGGGACATATAAATAAAAACCGTCTCTTCTGAAACAGTGTTTTCTGTTTGCAGGAGGACGGTTTTCTTTAATATGTTATGGATATGTCTTATGTTTCAATCTACGATCGGTAAGATTATCGGAGTGCAGCGTGCAGCATAAGTTCACCTGAAACGATCAGGCAGGTTTCAGGCAAATTTCAACCGCATCTGATACCAGACAACACCTCCGTGGACGGATTCCGATACCCCTTCACTGACAAAGCCGAATTTGGCATAATAATGAACCAGCTTGTCCTTGCAGGTCAGTACCAGCCCTTCTCTTCCCTGTTCTTTTGCATCCTGAATGGCCTGCTCCAGAAGTCTGGCAGCACAGCCGCGTCTTCTATAGGAAGGAATGGTGTTTACACCAAATATCATCTGCCATTTCCCGTCGGGCTTATGCATTTCGGCTTTTTCGTACATTTCATCGGTCAGATCCGGTTCATCGGTCACCATGCCGTTGACAAATCCCACCAGTGTTTCGCCGTCATACAAAAGCCAGAAATGGTCCGGATATACCGCCAGACGACGGGCAAATGCATTCCGATCTGCTGCTTCTGCCGCCGGGAAGCATTCTGCTTCCACTGCTGTAATTGCATCCAGATCTTCTATTGTCGCTTTTCTGATTTCCATAATCTGTTTGTCACCTCGAATTATTTTATCCGCTTCGTATCCTCTGCTTCGTATCCTCTTCCGTTATCGTTCTGTATTTCCGTCGAGCATGATCTTTACGATTTCCTTGTCGGTCTGCCGCATACCATCCCTGCCCAGACGGCCGATATTCTGAATGGTTGCTTCGACACCGTTATTGACAATACCGTCCCCACATTTGAATTCCTGATGATTCATATACATATGATATCCCAGAATACCTGCCTCCACACTGGAAGCAATTTTGGCTGCACAGGAGGGTTTTGCCCCGTCACAGATGATGCCGGAAACGATTGCCAGAGAATTTACCAGCGTATGTGCTATCTCATTATAGCCGCCATCTTGCAGATATGCAATACCGCAGCCGGCAGCACAGCCTGCACTTACTGCTCCGCAGTATGCTGACAGTCTTCCGATTCCGGTTTTTTCATGAACGGCAATCAGGTTGGAAATGACCAGAGCCCGGTAGAGTTTTTCCTTCGGAACGGATAATTCCTTTGCATACTCAATTACCGGAACAGAAACCGTAATTCCCTGATTGCCGCTGCCGGAATTGATCACAACCGGCATTTCACATCCGCTCATGCGGGCATCTGATCCGGCTGCTGCCTTTGCAATGGCACGGTTGCGTACCCCGTAACCATAAAATTTCAGATAGGTGGAGCCGATATTGGCACCATAGTCACCAAGCAATCCTTCCTCTGCAATCAGAGAATTATACTGGATCTGTGTGTCCAGAACCGGTTTTACATCTTCGATGTCACAGGTATCGGCAAATTCAATGATATCCTTTATATTTAACAGGGTTTTATCTGCCAGACCGATTTCCTTTTCTGTTCGCGTTTCCTTTTTCTCAGCTTCTTCCTGAGTCTCTTCCTGAATATTAGTCTGAGCCGCATCCTGAACATCATTCTGCTCCTTAGTCTGTACCTCATGTCGTTCCTGCATTTGTGCATCGTATAAGGCTTCTCCGTTTTTCTCCATATACACGATATTGGTATGGTACTGACAGATACGCACTTTAGATGACTGTTCTTTGCAGTACAGCTGAATGATAATATCAAAAATCATACCATTGTCCACTGCATTCACACGAATCGGCACCGATTCCAGAAATGTTTTCATATCCTGCTTCTGCTCTTCGGTTACTTCGGAAATCACTTCCAGAAGTTTATCCGCCTGACCGCCCACAATGCCGGCAGCAGCTGCTGCCTCGATTCCCTTCAGTCCATCAGTATTGGGAACCACGACACTTTTCACATTTTTAATAATATTGTCACTGACTCCGATTTCCACCCTGTCCGGCTGTTCTCCAAGAATTGCTTTTGCTTTCGCTGCCGCATAGGCAATTGCAATGGGTTCTGTACATCCCATGGCCGGAACCAGTTCTTCTTTCAAAATCTGCAGATATGTTTTATATCTTTTATCGGTCTTATCCACTCTATTTTCCTCCCTTTCCGGACGTTTTTTCTTCCAGTATTTCAACAATTGTTTTTTCCGTTCCAACCATACCGGGTGATGCAATCAGTCCCATGTTCCGCATGGTTTCTTCCGGGGTGTTCCCGTTAATTCCGTGTACATTATAGATATAAACATCATGCATTGCCATGTCTGCCGCCTGAAAAGCCGCATCAACCGCCACAACGCCCTTCATGGTACATCCCTGATTGCCGCCGTCACAGATCATTCCGGTGATACTGCTGGCCATATTATTAATGGTTTTTTCCATGGCTTCCACATTGCCGCCGCGCAGACTTACCAGACCGCATGCCAT
>JBJELP010000297.1:0-5663 GCA_051879215.1 Lachnospiraceae bacterium | reverse complement strand
GAGGACTTCAATTTCTCGGTGTGTTAAGTATATTTAAACACATTTTGAGTGGCAGAGTAAACATGATTAATACAACCCACAGTCTGCTTCTGATTTTCGTTGTGGCTGCTGTCACCTGCGCCCTTCGTTTTCTGCCGTTTGTGATTTTTCCGGCAGACAGAAAAACACCAAAGGTATTTGAATATCTGGGAACGGTTCTTCCGGGAGCCATCATGGGAATGCTGGTGGTTTACTGTTACCGATCAACGGTGATTTTTTCCTGGCCTTTTGCTCTGCCGGAGCTGATTTCTGCTACCGTGGTGGTGGGACTCTATCTCTGGAAAAAGAATACACTTCTTTCCATTGGAACGGGAACGGTACTTTATATGATTCTTGTGCAGGTGGTGTTTGTTCCCTGATTTTGTGATATACTGGAAACTGTTCAGAAGCATGATTCCAGTGCCTGTAAAAGGTTGTTCTGACTGAAAAAAGTTTGCTTTACAAACCGAATTCGGTGTCAAATTTCTGCAAGCGCCGATTTGAAATATGGATTTGGAAATGGAGGGATCGGTATGAGAATGTTGGATCTGATTGCGAAAAAAAGAGATGGCGGATCACTCAGTGCGGAGGAGATTCATTTTCTGGTAAAAGGCTATGTGGACGGAACCATCCCGGATTATCAGATGTCCGCCTTTCTGATGGCTGTTTATTTTCAGGGAATGACGGAAGAAGAGACCGTGGCCATGACGCTGGAAACGGCACATTCCGGAGAGATGGCAGATCTGTCAGCCATTGAGGGAATCAAGGTTGACAAACATTCCACCGGCGGTGTAGGAGACAAGACTACTATGATTGTGGTTCCCATGGCGGCAGCCTGCGGTGTGAAAGTGGCAAAGATGTCCGGCAGAGGTCTGGGTCACACAGGAGGTACGGTGGATAAACTGGAGTCCATTCCCGGTTTCCGGACCACACTGGATCAGAAGGAATTTTTTGATATTGTAAACAGAATCGGTTTAAGTGTCATCGGACAGTCCGGCAACCTGACACCGGCAGATAAGAAAATGTATGCTCTCAGGGATGTTACGGCAACGGTTGAAAGCATTCCGCTGATTGCGGTCTCCATCATGAGCAAAAAACTGGCAGCAGGCAGTGATTGTATTGTTCTGGATGTGAAAACAGGAAGCGGCGCCTTTATGAAAACAGTGGAGGACTCCATTGCTCTGGCAAAAGAAATGGTTTCCATCGGCACCAATGCAGGACGAAAAACAGTGGCCCTGATTACGGACATGGATATTCCTCTGGGCTTTGAAATCGGAAACAGTCTGGAAGTAAAGGAAGCCATCCGCGTACTGAAGGGCGAAGGACCGGAGGATCTGACTGCCGTATGTGTGGAACTGGCTGCCAATATGATTCATCTGGCAGGAAAAGGCGATATGGAAAGCTGCAGAGAACAGGTGAAGCAGGTAATTGCGGACGGTACAGCATGGAAACGATTCCGGGATATGGTGGAAGCCCAGGGAGGGGATCCGGTTTGTATTGATGATCCGGAACGGTTTCCGAAAGCTGCATTCCGCCATGAGGTGAAAGCACAGTATACCGGTTACATTACCCATATGGATACAGAGGCCTGCGGCATTGCTTCCTGCCTTCTGGGAGCAGGACGGGAAACCAAGGAAAGCAGTATCGATTATGCGGCAGGTATTACTTTGAAAAAGAAAACAGGAGATCAGGTCACAAAAGGAGAAGTGATAGCAGAATTCCATGCGGAAAAAGAAGCATTCTTTAAAGAAGCTGAACTGCGTTTTCAGGAAGCCCTGACCATTGCATCGAATCCGCCGGAGAAAAAACCGTTTATCTATGCCAGAGTAACTGCTGATGGTGTGGAAAAATAAAGCATGAGGCTGTCACTCAGGCGTATGCTTTGTTTTTCCGGAGCACCGTGTACAATGGGTCATTTTGGATAAAATGTATATACAATTATAAAAATATATGCAAAATAAACGGATAATTAGATCAAAATAGCTATAAATACAGACTAGCAAAAAAATATAAAAATATTCAAAAAAGTGATTGACAAATTAAAAATACGTGCTATAATTAAGCCATAACAAAAAAGAAAAGTTCAGATTCACAGATAATTAAAGAGATTTCTTTTCAGCAAGACTGATCATCCTGACAGTCATTACATAGATTATCGATGGAAAAGGACTTGGAATTTTTAGAAGGAGGTACGGTCCAAAAGAAAATTAAGCTTATCCCCGACGTAGCGCACCGGGACTCATAATCAATTAGGAATTCAGAGATTTGTAATTTTAAAGAAAGGTTTGGTACAGTCCAATGGCTTGATTTACTTTCATCGAAATCATTAAAGTAATCATTAACCAGACATTTTTCAGAAACGAGGTACAGTCCAAAGGAAAGTTAAGCTTATCCCCGACGTAGCATATCGGGACTCATAATTAGAATATATCATTTGATTCTTAAAGAAGGGTTTGGTACAGTCCAATGGCTTGATTCAACTTGGAAGAGTTTTCATAATTACAGTAACAGAAAATCCTGAAATTCAATTTAAATTTTTCAACGAGGTATAGTCCAAAAGAAAATGAAGCTTATCCCTGACGTAGCGCATCAGGACTCGCATTAAAAAGAAATGAGGTACAGACCAATGGACATTGATATTTCACAGCAGTAAAAAGCATCAGTTGGATATGATTCAGCTGGTGCTTTTTTATATGCAGGAATAAACAGAAATTAATCTGAATGATTCATGATGGAATTGTTCAACTTAAATACTGAATTTCTTTTAATACTTAATACTGAACACTGAATTTCTTTTCGTTGTCTTCCACGGGAATTTCCGTATTTTCCATCTCTTCAATTCGAATAAAACGATCGTTCTGCAGTTCATTGATCATGCGGCAGATATGCAGCCCCATTCCCTGCACTTCCATTTCAACGGATCCATCATATAAGTTTTTAACCCATCCGGTCAGTCCCAGCTGTGTGGCGATACTGACAGCCCGCCAGCGAAAACCGACTCCCTGTACTCTTCCATGAAAAATGATATGTCTCCGGATCATAGTGCCCTCCCTGTATGAAGAATGTACTTTCGGAATCTTTTCCATATTTCAAATGTATTTCCGGGAGTACATTGATATTTTATTGAATTGAGTATAGGGAAAAAAGAATAAAATGTCAAATATCCGGACGTAAAATAACAGATTTTATATTGTTTTTAGAAAAAAAATAAATTACAATAGGTACGTTGTCATGTAAGGCTCATTTGTATGATAACTCATGATATGATATATGAAATGAACACAGACGATACAGGGAAATGTGAAGGGAGAACGATATGAGCAGAGAGAAAACGGTAGCTCAGATCTTTGGACAGAATGTTTTTAATGACAGGGTTATGAAGGAACGTCTTCCGAAGAAGGTTTATGAGGAACTGAAAAAAACAATCGATGGCCGTAAAGATCTGGATCCGACTATTGCAGATGTTGTTGCCAATGCCATGAAAGAATGGGCTGTGGAAAAAGGTGCAACACATTACACACACTGGTTCCAGCCGCTGACAGGTTCTACGGCTGAAAAACATGATTCATTTATCACTGCACCGAAAGCAGATGGTTCTGTTTTGATGGAATTTTCCGGCAAAGAGCTGATCAAAGGGGAACCGGATGCATCTTCATTCCCCTCAGGGGGGCTTCGTGCAACTTTTGAAGCAAGAGGCTACACTGCATGGGATTGTACTTCACCGGCTTTTGTCAGAGAAGATGCAGCAGGTGCGATTCTTTGTATTCCGACTGCATTCTGCTCTTATACCGGAGAAGCACTGGATCAGAAAACCCCTCTGCTTCGTTCCATGTCTGCAATCCAGACCCAGGCACTGCGTCTGCTGCGATTGTTTGGCAATACCACATCCAAAAAAGTAATACCTTCCGTTGGTGCGGAGCAGGAATATTTTATTGTGGATCGCGAAAAGTATTTAAAGCGAAAAGACCTGATTTTCACAGGCCGTACTCTGTTCGGAGCTATGCCGCCCAAAGGACAGGAACTGGACGATCATTATTTCGGTGTCATCCGTCCCCGCATCGGTGCGTTTATGAAAGAAGTCAATGAAGAACTCTGGATGCTGGGGGTTTCTTCCAAGACACAGCACAATGAAGTGGCACCTGCGCAGCATGAACTGGCTCCGATTTACGCGGAATGCAACGTAGCTTCGGATCATAATCAGCTGATCATGGATACTCTGAAGCGAATTGCCAATAAGCATGGCCTCCAGTGTCTGCTTCATGAAAAACCATTTGCCGGCGTCAATGGCTCCGGTAAACATAATAACTGGTCCCTTACAACAGATGACGGCATCAATATGCTGGATCCGGGTAAGAAACCCCATGAAAATATTCAGTTCCAGCTGGTTCTGGCGTGTATTCTGAAAGCGGTTGATACCCATGCAGATCTGCTTCGTGAGTCTGCTGCAGACCCGGGCAATGATCATCGTCTGGGAGCCAATGAAGCACCGCCGGCTATTCTTTCTGTGTTCCTGGGAAGTCAGCTGGAAGATATGATGGAACAGGTTCTGGAAACCGGTGAAGCAACCCACAGTTTAAAGAGCAGCAAGCTGGAAACCGGTGTCAAAACACTTCCGGATGTGGTAAAGGATGCCACAGACCGAAACCGTACGTCACCGTTTGCATTTACAGGCAACAAATTTGAATTCCGTATGGTGGGCTCCCGTGACTCCATTGCAGAGTGCAACGTTGTTCTGAATACGATCGTGGCAGAAGCTTTCTGTGATGCATGTGATATCATTGAAGCTGCAGAAAACAGGGAAGAAGCCATTCATAATGTGATTTTCCAATATTTTAAAGAACATAACCGTGTGGTATTCAACGGAAACGGTTATGCACCGGAATGGGTTGAGGAAGCTGAAAAACGAGGTCTTCCCAATATCAAATCCATGGTGGAATCCATTCCTGCCCTGACCACACCCAAAGCCATCGCGCTGTTCCAGAAGTTCGGTGTGTTTACAGAATCTGAGCTGTATTCCCGCGCTGAAATTCAGTATGAGGCATATTCCAAGGCCATGAATATCGAAGTAAAATCCATGCTTGATATTGCAGGAAAGCACATCATTCCCGCTGTTCTTCGTTATGCTCATGAACTGGCGGATACCGTAAAGGTGATGCATGAAGTCGGTGTTACCAATTCAGCGGAAAAGGAAATGCTGAAAGATATTGCAAAGCTGATTGAGGGTGCCAAGGCTGCTCATAATAAGCTGAAAGCCATGGATGAACAGGCTGTCCGGATTCCGGAAGGAAAAGAACGGGCTGAGTTCTATAAATTCGAAGTGGAACCGGTTATGTTTGCTTTAAGAAAACCCATTGATGAACTGGAAATGATCGTTGATAAAGAAGCATGGCCCATGCCTTCTTATGGTGATCTGCTTTTTGAAGTATAATCTGTTCTGATATCATGTGACCCGGTATTCTGAATTTCAGAAACTTGCACTCTGGAATTCGGCTGCCGGGTTTACTTGCATTTTCAAATCGACGCTTGCGGAGATTTGGCGCCGGATTCGGTTTGCGAAGCAAACATTTTCCTATTCGAATCCGTGCGCATCCCCGCGGAGCGTTTATCTCAGTCAGAGATTGTACTCAATGTCATCAACTTAGTTA
>JBJELP010000296.1:4162-5684 GCA_051879215.1 Lachnospiraceae bacterium | reverse complement strand
AGCAATTTCCCTGTCCTCCTTTATTTGCTTTTTATACTTGCGAAGCCCATACAGTCTATATGAGAAAACATGAAGAATGGAAATAATATCCTGAACGAGTTCTTCCTGTGGCGATAGTTCTTCGTTATTTACTACCACTATGGTTGTATTAAACTTCATACAGAATTTCTCAAACCAATCATATCCAAACCTGATAAATCTATCTTTGTGCGTGACTATGATAGTTTTAATTTTTCGTTCCATCACTTCATCCAACAGTTTATTCCACTTTTTACGGTTATAATTAAGACCACTTCCGTAATCTTCAATACACTGGTCTACAATAATACCTTTTGCATTGCAAAACTGTATTAAAAAAGATACTTGATTATGCAAATCATCTTTTTGATTCCTTGTAGATACTCTGGCATAAATAACGATTTGGCGATTATCATTTTCTGTATTTATACCTTTGAATTGAAGATATTGGTCGTAAGTGTAATAACGCCTGCCAGTTGGAGTACGATTTGCCTTTAGAGTCCCTTCCCTATCCCAACGCTGTAGGGTTTTAACAGAAACACCTATTAATTCTGCAAAGTCTTTCGGTTTGTAATTTTTAATATTTGACGTGTTCATAAATATACCTCCATGAGTATATTTAAACACATATAATCACTTTTATCAATAATTTGTATTACTTATATCTCTCCTTTTCCAAAAGCGGTCTCAGCAGCATAAGGGCTGCCGCAATTCCTGCCATGGACGGAATCAGAAACTGATTCTGTCCGAACACAACCAGACAGATCAGGGAAATGCCAAGACCCACCAGGGATGGAATCCGGCTTTCCTGTTTCAATAAATTATCCGTCAGAATAACCGTAAATAAAGCTGTCATGGCAAAATCCACGCCGGTGGTGTTGATGGGAATGGCCTGTCCGAACAGTGCGCCGGCAGCACTGCCGATTACCCAGTAGCACTGATTCATCAGGGTAACCAGAAAATAGTATTTTCCTGTGTCCACTCCATCCGGCACCTCCGTCCCGCATACCAGACTGTAGGTTTCGTCTGTCAGACCAAAAATCAGATACGGTTTGGCCTTTCCCACATCGCGATACCGGATCAGCATGGAAACACCGTAAAATAAATGTCTCGCATTGATCATCAGTGTCATCAGTGCCGCTGACACCAGACCGGCACCGTTTGCAAGCAGATCCACAGTCACATACTGCATACTGCCGGCATAAATGGTCAGGCTCATCAGAACCGCCCATAAAAAATGATATCCCTTGCTTTGCAGCAGCAGTCCGAACCCAAATCCAAGTACTACATAACCTGCCAGTACCGGCAGTGTCTTTGGAAATGCGGCAGCTGCTGCTTTTTTCCAACCGGAATCGTTCATATTCTTTTCTCCTGTTTTTTATTTCATACGTTTTTCATCAAATCATCCCATACAGATGAGAATATTTTAATGCAGTTCTCATTTACCTATCCACAGCAGGTGAAAACATTCAGATGCAGTTCTCATTTACCTGTCCACAGCAGG
>JBJELP010000296.1:1629-4062 GCA_051879215.1 Lachnospiraceae bacterium | reverse complement strand
AAAACATTCAGATGCAGTTCTCATTTACCTGTCCACAGCAGGTGAAAACATTCAGTGATAATTCTACCGCATTTTCATATATATTTCTATCTAATCCGTCGCACTTTTTGTGTAAATCTGCTTGTCTCTCAACAGTAACCAAATTATACTATTACTGTTCGGAAATTTACAAACGAAATAATATTTCAGGAGGATCTGATCATGAAAAACCGTTCTTTCCCCAAAGGATTTCTCTGGGGCGGCGCCACCGCTGCCAATCAGTTTGAAGGAGGCTGGAATGAAGGAGGCAAAGGCTGGTCTGTTTCAGACTGTGCCCGTTCCCATTTTGACATTGATGTAAAAGATTACAAAGCACAGAATGCTGTGACCTCTGCTGATATTGAAGAAGCTCTGGCACATCCAGAAGATGAAGTACACTACCCCAAACGCCATGGTTCCGACTTCTATCATCATTATAAAGAAGACATCCGCATGATGGCGGAAATGGGATTTAAAGTATTTCGTATGTCCATTGCATGGTCCCGTATTTTCCCCAACGGTGACGATGCCGTTCCAAACGAGGAAGGACTGGCCTTTTACGACCGGGTATTTGATGAATGTCTGAAATACGGTATTGAACCGCTGGTAACCATGTCCCATTATGAACCGCCTCTGAATCTGGTTCTGAATTACCAGGGCTGGTATTCCAGAGAGGTGATCGGCTTCTTTACCCGTTATGTGGAAACCATCTGTACCCGTTACAAAGACAAGGTAAAGTACTGGCTGACTTTCAATGAAGTGGATTCCATGATCCGTCACCCCTATACCACCGGCGGACTGGTTGAGGACCGTTTTCCCGGCATGAACTTTGAAGAAGTCATCTTTCAGGCCATGCATCATCAGTTTGTCGCATCGGCTCTGGCAACAAAAATCTGCCATGAAATCATCCCCGGTTCCATGGTGGGCTGTATGCTGACCAAACTGACTTATTATCCTTATACCTGCCGGCCGGAAGATGTGCTGATGGCCCAGCAGATGATGCGCAGCACCTACTGCTACAGCGACACACAGGTATTCGGCGAATACCCTGCCTACCTGCTGTCCCATTTTGCCAATCACGGCATTCATATCCGAAAGGAAAAGGATGATGATGCGATTATGAAGGCCTATCCTGTGGACTTCGTATCCTTCTCCTACTACCATTCTTCCTGTTCTGCCGATCCGAAAACCGCTCCGGATGATCTGGACACTGCTGCAGGCAACACGGTTACTGCTGTGAAAAATCCCTATCTTCCCTCCTCCGACTGGGGCTGGCAGATTGATCCCATCGGTCTGCGGATATCCATGGTAGATCTCTATGACCGCTATCGCAAACCGCTTTTCATCGTAGAAAACGGACTCGGTGCCGTGGATCAGGTGAAAGAAGACGGCACCATTGATGACCAGTACCGCATCGATTATCTGGATGCCCATTTCCGCTCCATGCTGGATGCCATCGAACTGGATGGCGTCAAATGTCTCGGTTATACCTCATGGGGATGCATCGATCTGGTTTCCGAAACCACCAAACAGATGTCAAAACGGTACGGATACATTTATGTGGACTGCGATGATTACGGCAACGGAACCTATAAACGAATTCCTAAAAAATCCTTCTACTGGTATAAAAAAGTAATTGAAACCAATGGAAGCTGCCTGTTTGAACAATATGACTGATTTAGATATTTTAAGAAAACAGTGGGTGCAGAACCGGGATCCGGAAACACAGATTCATATGTGGAACCAGTCTGCACCCAATTATGAAAAAAAAGAAATTCCTTCCCTTTCGGAAGACGATTTCCTGCATCTGATTGCACAGCAGATAAATCTGACCCGGGAAATGAAATGCCTTGATATCGGCTGCGGTGCCGGCATATACTCTCTTGCACTGGCTCCGTATGTACATTCGGTACTTGGCGTGGATATTTCTCCGGAAATGATTGCCGCCTGTAATCGGAAAGCGGCTGCAGCCGGATATGAAAACGCTTCCTTTTCCTGCGTAAACTGGGATACGCTGGATCCGGAAAAAGATGGTTTTTTTCACGGTTTTGACCTGGTATTTGCCCGTATGACACCGGCCATCTGCGATTATGATTCCTTTGAAAAAATGATAAACTGCAGCCGTCGATACGGTTTTCTGGAAAGCAATATAAAAAGACAGGATGCGGGGATGGACCACGCCCTGTCTCTGATTCATATTCGATCCGATGAAAAACCGCAGGATGAAAAACTGAACAACTGCCGTCATTATCTGGAACTCCACGGTATTCGGTCACAGGTTTTTTACCGGCAGGAAATCTGGAAACCGGTCCGCACAGTGGAAAATGCCATTTCCTGGTGTCTGGATCGGGCAAAACTGTCACGCCCCATCACGGATGAAGACCGGACTATCATCCGAAACCACTTTACATCCAT
>JBJELP010000296.1:0-1529 GCA_051879215.1 Lachnospiraceae bacterium | reverse complement strand
CTCAGTTCCCTTTGCCCAGGGCCTCGGAAGGCCTTGCTCCTTTACTTTTCTGAAAGGCCTGGAAGGCATTTTTCCAGAAAGCCAGCACAACCATCTCTATATCATTGTTGGTCACCGGTCCCCCCGGATTTGACATCACGGAATTATACATGCCATCTGCCAGATAAAACGGATCCAGTTCCCGGTAAGTTCCTGGTTTCACGCCTTCCAGCCTTTCTGTTTCACTCTGATACAGATCACCCAGACCCAGTACATGACCAAATTCATGTTTGGCCGTGTCTTTAAGTTTCTTATAATCGGTATACCGCTTTTCTGTGCAGGACAGACAGATTACTTTCCGGCTGGTGGCTTTCCACCGGGCAGCATCACTGCCGGTATACAATGTCTTCTGTTTTTCCAGATGATCCCTGCTTCGGAAATGCAGCTCATTTCGAAATCGATTTGCTGTTTTATCGGTGAGCATTTCGATGGGACAGATGTAGACATTATCATAGGGGCGTGAATCCGTTGTTAAACGTATCTCCACCTGAAGCTTCTGCCCCCCGAACACCTCATAATTTCCTTCCCATTCAGAGATTCCTTCTTTAACAGCATCCATGATGTCATCCTTATTGTCCATATCTTTCATGTCCAGCGGCACCAGATTGGCCTCCAGCAAAAGCTTATTCTGCCCTTTCTCAAACACCAGTCTGGCATCAACCGGGGTAAGATAACCGGTTTTATTAATCTGTATTTTCTTTCCGTTAAAATCAACCAGTTCTCCCTTTTGGGGATTTCTTTTAACCAGCCTGCTGCTGATACTCCGGAAATACTCTTCCAGACAGATTCGATCCAGTATACTCTGGGCCGGCATAAAACCACATTCCGCCGCTTTCAGCAAAAGCTTTTTTCCTTCTTCATCGGCTTTTCCGTTTTCCGGTTTTTCACTTCCCTGCAGATACAGACTTCCGATAAAACAGGCAGCCTCCAGATCTCCTCTTTTCTCCGCTTCTTTTAAATAAAGGAGTCCTCTTTTCCGATCTGCTGGTTTTTGGGGTTTCAGATACATGGCTCTTCCCATTTTGCGAAGGTCTTCCGGTGTCAGATCCTGCGGCAGATCCAGACGCTTATGTTCCTCTTTTTTCTTATTATCTTTTTTGTTATTTCCAAAAAGTCCCATTCTGTTTCCTTCTTTTTTCTATTGATATCAACAGTATAATACATTTTTGTCAAACCTGCATCGTCTTTTCTGCAATCTTTCAGAGAAAAAAAGGGCTGACGCACAGTGCGGCAGCCCCAAATATTTCAAAATATAATTCGATTTCTTTCAATCAGTCTGCATCTTCTGTCAGGGTAGCTTCCTGTTCTGCCTGAATATCAGGGAATACGGAAAGCATGGGTTTGACATCCTGATGCAGGATACGACGCTGTACGTAGTTATGCGTACACTTCATTACCATGGGTGACAATACCAGCACACCAATTAAGTTGGGGATCATCATCATACCATTGAAGGTATCGGAAATATCCCATGCCAGCTGTGCTTCCAT
>JBJELP010000295.1:0-25036 GCA_051879215.1 Lachnospiraceae bacterium | reverse complement strand
TAAAACCTTCATATAATTACTCCTTTCTTTCTTGCTCAATTATATATAAAACAGGAAGAAAATGCAACCGTTCCGGGAAGAGGGGGAAAAGAGGTTCATTCTTATAATATTTGTACAAAAAGATTGTATCAGGAGACCGATTTCCTTGTGTGATAATGTAGAACTGTACAAAAAACCTTGCACAAAAAAAGAGAATATGTTATTATCATAGTAATTAAACGTGCATGGAGATTTGAGAGCACAGTATAATCGGTAGAGATACCGTTTTATGCTTGTGCATTTTTTTTGCCTCTTTTCCAAAGAAGTAAGGGTTTGAACGGATTAATTGCTTTTCAAATCTTCAACAGCGTATTTTCAGTTTTCGGAATAGTCCTGCTTTTATACTGTTTCCGATGATAAAAGCTGTTAACCTGATGAGAGGTCGAAATGTTTCAGGTATAATGGAGTGATTAATTCTATATCATCGTACTTTATTTAAGAAAGGACTTTATACACAATGGAACAGCGTTTTTATGATATGGTGGAAGCCAATCCGGTTATTGCAGCAGTAAAAGATGAAAAAGGTCTGCAAGAGTGTTGTAAGCTGGAAGAGATCAAGGTCGTTTTTGTATTGTATGGCAGCATTTGTAATATCGGCAGTATTGTAAAGCGTATCAAAGAAGCAGATAAGATTGCCATGGTTCATGTAGATCTGGTCAGCGGTCTTGCAGCAAAGGAAATTGCTGTGGATTTTATCAGGGAAAGTACGGAAGCTGACGGTATTATTTCCACCAAAACTCAGTTGATTAAAAGAGCGAAAGAACTGGGCATGTACACAATTCTCAGAGTTTTTCTTCTGGATTCCATGGCTTATCAGAATATTGAAAAGAGTGTCATAACAGCAGGACCTGATATTATAGAAGTTCTTCCAGGACTGATGCCCAAAGTAATCCATAAGATTGTGAAGACAACAAAGATTCCGGTCATTGCAGGAGGCTTGATTTCACAGAAAGAAGATGTGGTGGCCGCATTGGATGCCGGTGCAATATCGGTATCCACAACCAATCCGCAGGTCTGGGAAATGTAGTTTTCCCCAAAGCTGCACACGGATTTTACATTGTTAATATGGTTATGCCCAAATCTGCGGATAAGAGATCAGGAGAGATGCTGCAGGTTATTCAGGTATACCCTTTTTATATGATACAGGGGACAATATGGCATGTATCGTATGCTTTCATGACAATACATGACTCCGGGATCCGCAAAACGCGGAGTGATCCATCTGTATCAGGAGACAGATCCTTTTGTTTCCGACATCCCGGATATTCGGATGTAAAATGGATATCAAAAAGTAACCCATCACGTGATATATCTAACAGTGTATATTCTGCACTGTAGAAAGAGGAAAGAACTATGTTTGATATTGTTATTATCGGAGCTGGTGTTTCCGGCTCGGCAGCTGCAAGAGAGCTTTCCCGCTACAACGCATCGATCTGTGTCCTGGAAAAAGCAGAAGACGTATGCAGCGGAACATCCAAAGCGAACAGTGCAATCGTACATGCTGGTTTCGATGCAGCTAACGGATCCCTGATGGCTAAGTTAAATGTTCAGGGCAACAAAATGATGGAGCAGCTGTCCAAAGACCTGGACTTCCCCTTCAAACAGAATGGATCACTGGTTGTTTGTACCGATGAATCCACAAGAGATGGCCTTCAGGTATTGCTGGAACGTGGTATTAAGAATGGCGTGGAAGGTCTTCGCATTGTAGAGCGTGAAGAACTGGTGGAAATGGAACCCAATATTTCGGATGAAGCAGTGGCTGCTCTGTATGCACCCACAGGCGGTATTGTATGTCCTTTCAACCTGAACATCGCTATGGCTGAAAATGCATATGTAAACGGCGTTGAATTCCGTTTCAACACAGAAGTAACCGACATCCGCAAAGAAGAAGAAGGTTTTACCATCTGCACCAATAACGGTGATGTAAGAGCCCGTTATGTTGTAAATGCCGCAGGTGTTTATGCTGACAAGTTCCACAACATGGTAAGCGAAAAGAAGATCAACATCATTGCAAGACGCGGTGACTACTGTCTGCTGGATAAGACTGCAGGTACTCATGTTTCTCATACCGTATTTGCCCTTCCCACAAAGATGGGTAAAGGTATTCTGGTATCTCCCACTGTACACGGAAATCTTCTGATTGGTCCCACTGCGGTTGATATTGAAAACAAAGAAGGCACCAATACCACAAGAGAAGGTCTGGATGAAGCAATTACCAAGTCTGCAATCACAGTTAAGAATATTCCCATGCGTCAGGTGATCACATCGTTTGCAGGTCTCCGTGCCCATGAAGAAGGTCATGAGTTCATCATTGGTGAAGTGGAAGACTGTCCCGGATTTATTGATTGTGCAGGTATTGAATCACCCGGTCTGACCGCCAGCCCTGCAATCGGCGTTATGGTGGCTGATATTTTACAGGAAAAGATGGGACTGACCAAAAAAGACAATTTCATCGCTACCCGTAAGGGCGTACTGAATCCGGAAGAAATGTCTCTGGAAGAAAGAAATGAACTGATTAAGAAGAACCCTGCATACGGCAATATCATCTGCCGGTGTGAAATGATCACAGAAGGTGAAATCCTGGATGCCATTCACAGACCGCTGGGTGCCAGATCTCTGGACGGCGTAAAACGCAGAACCAGAGCCGGTATGGGTCGCTGTCAGGCAGGTTTCTGCTCCCCCAGAACCATGGAAATTCTGGAACGCGAAGTTCCCGGCTTTACGATGTATGATGTAACCAAATCAGGCGGTGAATCTGCAATTGTTGTTGGTATCAACAAGGACAGAATATAGGAGGACAGCAGATATGAAATTTTATGATATTGTAATCGTTGGCGGAGGTCCTGCCGGACTTGCTGCTGCTGCATCCGCTAAAAGAGCCGGCAACGACAGCATTCTGATTCTGGAAAGAGATAAGGAACTGGGCGGTATCCTGAACCAGTGTATCCATAATGGTTTTGGTCTGCATACATTTAAAGAAGAGCTGACCGGTCCCGAATACGCAGGCCGTTTTATTGAACAGGTAAAAGAACTGAATATTGAATATATGCTGAACACCATGGTTATGGATATCAGCGCAGATAAAGTCGTTACTGCCATGAACCGTACAGACGGTATGTTCCAGGTACAGGCGAAGGCTGTTATCCTGGCCATGGGCTGCAGAGAACGTGCAAGAGGTGCTCTGAATATTCCCGGTTATCGTCCCGCAGGTATTTTCTCTGCAGGTACTGCACAGCGTCTGGTTAACATGGAAGGCTATATGCCCGGCCGTGAAGTGGTTATCCTCGGTTCCGGTGATATCGGTCTGATCATGGCAAGACGTATGACTCTGGAAGGCGCAAAGGTTAAAGTTGTTGCAGAACTGATGCCCTATTCCGGCGGTCTGAAGAGAAACATTGTACAGTGTCTGGATGACTTCGGCATTCCGCTGAAACTCAGCCATACCGTTGTTGATATCGAAGGTAAGGAACGTGTGGAAGGCATCACCATCGCTGAAGTGGATGGCAGAGGCAAGCCGATCCCCGGAACAGAAGAGCATTACACCTGTGATACCCTGCTGTTATCCTGTGGTCTGATTCCTGAAAACGAACTGTCCAGAAGTGCAGGCGTTGAAATGAGTCCCATCACATCCGGTCCTCTGGTAAATGAAAGCCTGGAAACCAACATTGAAGGTGTATTTGCCTGCGGAAATGTACTGCATGTACATGATCTGGTTGACTTCGTATCCGAAGAAGCAGCAGCAGCAGGCCGCAATGCGGTTAAGTACATCAATCAGCTGGCAGAAGGCACCAAAGCAGAAGCTGGTCAGGAAGTAAAGATCGTACCTGTAGACGGTGTACGTTATACCGTTCCTGTAACTGTAAATCCCGATCGTATGGATGATACGATGATCGTTCGTTTCCGTGTAGGCAATGTTTTCCAGAACCGCTATGTGGCAGTATATCTGGATGATGAACGGATCTACCACAAGAAACGTGCCATCATGGCTCCCGGCGAAATGGAATCCGTGAAACTGGAGAAAGAAGTTCTGAAAAAATATCCGGATCTGAAAACCATCACAATCAAACTGGAGGAGAAATAAGCGATTATGAAGAGAGAATTAATTTGTATCGGCTGCCCCATGGGCTGTCCTCTGACAGTGGAGATGGAAGGCAACGAAGTAAAAAGCGTAGCAGGAAACACCTGTAAACGCGGTGACGTATATGCAAGAAAAGAAGTGACCAATCCCACACGTATCGTTACATCCACAGTACGTGTAACGGGCAGTGCACTGACACATATGGTATCGGTAAAGACCAGAGAAGATATTCCGAAGGACAAGATCTTCGCATGCGTGGAAGCAATCAAGGATATTACGGTACAGGCACCGGTACATATCGGTGATGTAATCCTTGCCAATGTGGCAGGAACCGGTGTGGATATCATTGCCACAAAGAATGCATAATAATAATACCTTTCGGTAAATGAAATGGGGCTGTCGCACTGATTTTCATTAGTGTGCAGTCCCTTTTTCACTTCAAGCCAGTCAGTATATCTACCACGGGTACGAAACCCGAATCGTGGATATATCTGTACTGGCTTTTGTACACGTTTCTAAAGGGAATGACAATGGTTCTCCTGCGGCGGAAAGGAATTGCAAATCAGAGAGCAATACGGTAAAATGATAATAAAATCGTATGAAAACGGAGAAATGAAGGAGTATAGCAAAATGGATTTTTTAACTAAGGACAATATTGAACTGGGAAAGGGAACGGAAACACGTACCGTGGGTGATGTGATTGCCGGTCTTCCAAAAGAAGTTCATCCCCTGGTAAAAAAAGCATATGAGTATGAGCAGAACGGGGATTATGAAAATCTGACAAAGGTATGTCAGGAAATACTGAAGGTGGAACCCACTTCCAGGGAAATTCAGATGCTGCTGGGCAAAAGCTATTTTGAACAGGATGTCATGCCCATGGCACAGATTACTTTCTGGGATGTGACAGAAGTATGGCCGGATGATGAAGAAGCCAGACTGTATCTGGCACTTTCCTTCTATGCACAGGAAAATTATAAAAAGGCCGTGGAAAATTTTGAAATTCTGCACAGCCGCCCGAACTATCGTCCGGATTTCCTGAATGCATATGCCGATTCCCTGATGAAATTGGACTGCAAAGAAAAGGCAGCTGAAATTATGCGGGAAGAGATTCTGGCATGGGAAAAGGGGACCTTCCCCATCGGCGGTGAAATGTTAGACCGGGTATTCCGGAATCTGCTGGAGCATGATATCAAGGAAGATCCGGGCAAACTGGCAGAAGATATGAAGATGTATTATCGATATCTGGCTCATATTGATATGGATGATGAAGGTCAGAGAAAAGTGGCAGCTGCCCTGGTTTTCTTCTGCGAACATCTGACAAAAAAATGGTATCGCCCTTACTTTGCTGAACTGCTGGAATATATCACTGCCTGCGGTTTTCTGAAAGAAGAAAATTATGTGAAGACACTGGAGTCTGCATACGCATCCATGGAATCCTATCTGTTCCATGAAGATCATCAGATAAATGCTCTTCTGGAAGGTTATCTGACGGCCTTTTTTGACCGTACATTTTCAGGTAATCTGTCACAGAAGGAAAAAGACAACATCGATGCAGCTATTTTGAATTATGAATGGTATGTGTGTCAGTATTATGAAGATCACAAGGATGAATTCATGTATGTCAGAAAAACATATCCTCATTCATGGGCTTTGGTCAGAGATTCCATGGATGAAATCATGGCAAATCCTGCCGTTGTTGCAAAGAAAACGGTGGAAGCCCTTCAGAAATATACCCAGGGCATGTCAAAGACACAGCTGGAACAGGCATTGACGGTGGCTTACAAAGATGTGACTCGGTCCAGCAAAGCACCGGTATATATATCGGAAGGAAACAATTCCTATAAACGCATGCAGCCCAAAGTGGGACGAAATGATCCCTGCCCCTGCGGATCCGGAAAGAAATATAAGAAGTGCTGCGGAAGATAAACAGAGAGATCCGAAGAATCATCAGAAAGCAGAGACTGCACACGGTCGGAAAGCAGCTATGGAATAGCCTGAAATAAAAGAAACGGCTGTCGGGTTTTACCCGGCAGCCGTTTTTGAACATATTCTGAAAAACCGACTTATGAAATCCGCTCAGAAATTTCCTTTGTGATCTTTGCAATAAATTCATCCAGAGTCATGTTGGTGGATTCTGCTGTATCACGGTTACGTACGGTAATGGTATTAGTTTCCACTTCCTTGGCACCCAGAACCAGCATATAAGGCACACGGCCCACCTGCTGCGCTTCACGGATCTTATAACCGATCTTTTCATCACGAGTATCCAGTTCGGTACGGATCTTGGCAGCACGCAGAGCTTCGTAAACTTTGGTAGCGTATTCATTGGACTTTTCAGATACGGGCATAACCTTAACCTGTACAGGAGCCAGCCATGCGGGGAATTTACCGGCATAGTGTTCGGTTACGATACCGATGAAACGTTCAATGGAACCAAAGCATACACGATGAATCATGATCGGACGCTGTTTCTGACCATTTTCATCGGTGTATTCCAGATTGAAATTCAGAGGCATCTGGAAGTCAAGCTGGATGGTACCGCACTGCCATGTTCTGCCCAGACAGTCTTCCAGATGGAAGTCGATCTTGGGACCGTAGAATGCGCCGTCACCTTCATTGATGATGTAAGGCAGACCCAGCTGTTCCAGAGCACCCTTCAGACCGTTGGTAGCTGCTTCCCAGTCCTCATCAGAACCCATGGAATCTTCCGGTCTGGTGGACAGTTCGATGAAATACTTGAAACCGAATTTTTCATATACTTCATTGATCAGATGAACAACGTTCATGATTTCGTTGGTAATCTGGTCTTTGCGCATGAAAATATGGGCATCGTCCTGTGTGAAGCAGCGAACTCGGAACAGTCCGTGAAGGGCACCCTTCATTTCGTGTCTGTGTACAATACCCAGTTCACCGACTCTCATGGGCAGTTCACGATAGGAATGGGGCTGGCTGGCATAAACCATAACACCGCCGGGGCAGTTCATGGGCTTGATACAGTAATCTTCCTCATCAATTTTGGTGCTGTACATATTGTCTTTATAGTGATCCCAGTGACCGCTGGTTTCCCACAGACGGCGGTTCATGATCAGAGGAGTGGATACTTCCACATAGTTTTCTCTGGTATGGATATCTCTCCAGTAATCGATCAGGGCATTCTTCAGAGCCATACCCTTGGGAAGAATGAAGGGGAATCCGGGGCCTTCGTCACAGATCATGAACAGTCCCATTTCCTTGCCGATCTTACGATGGTCACGCTTTGCAGCCTCTTCCAGAAGCTTCATATGTGCTTCCAGTTCATCCTTTGTGGCAAATGCGGTACCATTGATACGGGTCAGCATTTTGTTGTTCTTATCACCTTTCCAGTAAGCGCCGGACTGCTGTGTGATCTTGAATGCCTTCAGAGCTTTGGTGTAGCACAGATGCGGTCCAAGACACATATCAATATATTCACCCTGCTGATAGAAGCTGAGGGTTGCATCTTCTCCCAGATCATCAATATGCTCCAGTTTGTATACTTCATTGCGTTCCTGCATCAGTTTCTTCGCTTCTTCTCTGGGAAGCACAAAGGATTTGATGGGAAGATTCTCCTTGCAGATCTTCTTCATCTCTTTTTCGATATTGGCCAGATCCTCATCGGATAATTTGGTATCGCCCAGATCTACATCATAGTAGAAGCCATTGTCAGTGGCAGGTCCGTATGCAAAATCTGCATGGGGGTACAGACGTTTGATTGCCTGTGCCATGATATGAGCAGCTGTGTGGCGGATGATATGCAGCTCTTCTTCGGGAGCACATTCTCCGACGGTTCCGTCATTAAACATTACTTTCATGGTAAATCTCCTTCTGCAAAATAATATGATAAAGGTGCCGGATTCATCTGACACCCGGATATGAATGGATGTAACCAATGCAAAAATAAAAGCACCGCTGAACGACAGATATCGTCCAAGGGTGCATATACACGGTTCCACCTTGATTTTCACTCAGAATCCCGTAACGAGGGAAAGACGGTATTACTTGCTTTCTCGTAATACGGCAAAAGAGAGGGTACCTGTTCCGCTGACTGTATGATGCTTGCAGCCATGGCACCATTCTCTGAAACAGCCCGTATACGGTAAGGCTTCTCTTTTATAGCCTTAGCCATTAGTATACGCTTACAGAGGGAAAATGTCAAATGCTAATTCGTATTTTAAGAATATGGCAATCCAGCACTGATTGATTGTTCCAGTAACTATTCAGCAGATATTCATAATACCCTGGCTGAATCGCTGCATGACAAAGTGCAGCCTGATATGGTATACTGATAACCTGACAGTTACAGAAAAATGTTTGCTTTGCAAACCGAATCCGGCGCTGAATCTCTGTAAGCGTCGATTTGAAATATGTAGAAAAGAGGATATGAATATGAAGATGATTTCGTGGAATGTAAATGGCCTTCGTGCCTGTGTTACCAAAGGCTTTCTGGATTTTTTTAAAGAAATAGATGCAGATATTTTCTGTATTCAGGAAAGTAAACTGCAGGAAGGACAGATTGATCTGGATCTGCCCGGATATCACCAGTACTGGAATTATGCGGAGAAAAAGGGATATTCCGGGACAGCTGTTTTTACAAAGCAGGAACCCCTTTCGGTTCGTTACGGTATGGGAATCGAAGAACATGATAAAGAAGGGCGTCTGATTACAGCGGAGTATGAAGAATTCTATCTGGTTACCTGCTATACTCCCAATTCACAGGATGGGTTGAAGAGATTGGATTATCGTATGCAGTGGGAAGATGATTTCCGTGCATATCTGAAGAAACTGGAAGAAACCAAACCGGTCATTTTCTGTGGGGATCTAAATGTGGCCTATGCCGAAATTGACCTGAAAAATCCCAAAACCAATCGTAAAAATGCAGGATTCTCCGATGAAGAAAGAGCAAAATTCGGCGAACTGAAAGAAGCAGGATTTATTGACACCTTCCGCTACTTCTATCCGGACAAAGAAGGAATTTATTCCTGGTGGAGTTACCGGTTCAGCGCCCGCAAGAAGAATGCCGGCTGGCGTATTGACTATTTCTGTGTATCGGAAAGTCTGAAGGATCGTCTGGAGGATGCGGAAATCCTGACCGATATTATGGGTTCGGATCATTGTCCGGTTATGCTGACCATAAAATAATATGATACCAGGGTCAAAAGGTCATGCTGTTCATGCTCGCATGAAAAAGCATGACTTTGGGACCCGCAAAACATGAGAAAGTAGCCATTTTTCCTGGAAAAATGAGCGGATTTCGAATGTTTTTAGGATTTTGAGAGCGTATTACGCGGAAAAATCCGTAGGTATCAAGGGGTCAAAGTCTTTTGACCCCAACATCATAATATGTTTCTGAACAGGAAAAGTCCATGTTGGATCATGTGACAGATGGAGGATGAGAATATGAGGTCTGAAATGAAAGGGAGAGGGAGAAACGGGATATCCGGAATGACATTAAAAATCATAGCACTGCTTCTGATGTTCATAGATCACGCTGCCCTGATTTTTTTTGCCGGAACGATCTGGTATCTTCCGGGACGGATTCTTGGCCGTATTTCCTTTCCAATTTTCTGTTTTCTGATTGTGGAAGGATATTGTCATACCCGCAGTGTCAGACGGTATGCAGGCAGATTATTTCTGTTTGCCCTGATTTCTGAGATCCCATTTGATTATGCCTTTTTTGGACGAATTGTATTTATGGGGTATCAGAATGTGTTTTTCACGCTGTTTCTGGGACTTTTGGCACTGGCATGTTATGATGTGGCAGCAGGTTGGGGAATCCGGGGAGATGAAAAGTGGACGGAACTTCCTATGAATCGGAAAGTGCTGTACAGTGCAGCCGCAAAGGGAATGATTATCCTGATTCTGCTTGCAGCCTGGTTTTTTCATACGGATTACAATGCCTTTGGTGTTGTGCTGATTCTGGTTCTGTATATCGGCCGGAATCGTATGAATCTGAAAAATCAGCAGCTGAATGAACAGGGAAATACCGGACAATCGGAAAATGTCAGGATATATCAGAGACGGTGGAATTATTATGTGACAACAGCGTTTCCTGCTGCATTGGTTATCATCGGATACGGATGGATCAAAGGTTTTACTATTGAAGGTTTTGGAGCACTGGCCCTGATTCTGATTGGATTTTATAATGGACAGAAGGGAAACGGACGAATCCCTTCCCTTCTGTTCTATGCCATCTACCCCCTGCATCTTCTGCTTGCGGGGCTGTTATCGGTTTTCCTTTCGGTCTGATGATTTTTTTAACCAGCCGGATAGCTTATTTAGCCAGCCGGATAGCCTATTCCGGATAAACCAGATTTTCCTCTTTGATGTTGTACAGGGTTTTCAGATATTTTTCAGCCAGCCATTTGGCCATATCCAGATTCTGATCCAGATAATTTCCGCAGTCCCTTGCAGCGGCACCGGGAATTTCTCCTTCAAAATCACGGATAAATTCAAACATACCAGTAACCAGTTCCACGATATCTCTGGAATCCAGATCACCGTTTAACAGCAGATAATTGCCGGTACGGCATCCCATGGGTCCGAAATAAATAATACGGTCAGCCCATGTAGGATGATTGCGCAGATAGGTGGCTCCCAGATGTTCGATGGTATGAAGCTCTGCTGTATTCATAACCGGCTCACGGTTGGGCATGGTCATTCGCAGATCAAATGTGGTGACAACAGAATTGCCGACGTTATCTTTACGGGATACGTAGATGCCCGGCAGAAGATCCAGATGATTGACAGTAAAACTTGCTATTTTTTGCATGTTGATTTTCCTCCATTTTCTCGTATTGGGGTCAAAGGGATCTGACCCATGATACAAACGGATTCCTCCGCATTGTATGATTCGCTGTACTCAGTATAAATGAAAACAGGAAAATCGGCAATGACCGGATCTGGGAATGTGAGAAAGCGAAGGGGTTGAAACCCTGAGTTGACTTTTGAAAAACCCTGTGATAATCTAATGAAAAATATATAGTAACATAGGCTTTTTGCGGCCTGAAAGGACATAGGATATGATTAATGATAAGAAAGTGTTATTCAGTGGTATGCAGGCAACCGGTAATCTGACCCTTGGAAATTATCTGGGAGCACTGAAAAATTGGGTAACTCTCTGTGATGAATATGAATGTTTCTATTCTGTTGTTGACATGCATTCTATTACAGTACGTCAGGATCCCGCTACTCTTCGCAAGAGATCCAGAGAACTGCTGATGATCTATATTGCAGCAGGTATTGATCCGGAAAAGAACTGCCTGTATTATCAGTCACATGTGCCGGGACATGCAGAACTGGCATGGATTCTGAACTGCTTCACCTATATGGGTGAGCTGAACCGTATGACACAGTTTAAAGATAAATCCGCAAAACACGCAGACAACATCAATGCTGGTCTGTTCACCTATCCCGTACTGATGGCAGCAGACATTCTTTTATATCAGGCAGATGTTGTTCCTGTAGGTATTGACCAGATGCAGCATCTGGAGCTGACCAGAGATCTGGCAGAGCGTTTCAATAATATTTATGGTGATGTATTTACCGTACCGGAAGCTTATATCGGTAAGGTCGGAGCAAAGATCATGAGTCTCCAGGATCCGTCAAAGAAGATGTCCAAGTCAGATGAAAACCCGAATGCCAGCATCTATCTGATGGATGATCCGGACACGATTATGAGAAAGTGCAAGAGAGCGGTAACCGATTCGGAAGGTATCGTTCTGTATCGTGAAGAACAGCCCGGTATCAGAAATCTGATTGATATCTACTCTGCATGTACCAATACGACCCCGGATGAAATTGTGAAGGAATTTGACGGAAGAGGATACGGAGAACTGAAGATGGCAGTGGGTGAAGCTGTGGTATCTGTACTGAAACCTCTTCAGGAGCGTCATGCACAGCTGGCAAAGGAAAAGTCCTACATTGACGGTGTTATTAAAGCCAATGCGGAAAAGGCAACGTATGTCTCCAATAAGACGCTGAGCAAGGTAAAACGCAAAATCGGTTATCCCGATAAAATCAGATAAGAAATCCTGCGTTTGCAGCAAATCGATTATTTTACGAAAAAAGGAATTGCCGCACTAAATTTAGTGCGGCAATTCCTTTTTTCTGGTTAAAAACAGTCTGGATGTTTATCAGTGATTTTCGTTGTGGCTGCTGTCCTGCTGGTGTTCACCGGATCCGTTTCCATTGGGAACACCGATACCGGGCGGCGTATTCTGATTTTCTGAATTTGAAGAATCAGAGGACGGATTCTGTGCAGCACTTTCAGAATCACTTTGCGATGCGGCAATGGATTCTGCCACATGATCCGCGGTACATGTTCCGAGGCTGCCCATGGCAAAGGCTTTGTCATCGGATTCTCCACTTGCATCTGCGTCCAGGGACATGAAAACTTTTGTTTCAATGTTCGTACAGTTTGTTCCGGCGCGAAGTCCGGATTCCGCACAGACACTGATACCGACATGTTTATCGCAGACCTCTGTGGGTACTGTATCTTCGGTATAATATTCGGTATAGGTCATATTTCCTCTGGGATCACAGTCACATACTCCTTTAATTGCCAGTTTGCCGGATTTGGAACATATGGTTTTGGATACGATTCCTGCAGGTGCTTTGAATCCGGTATCAGGAAGACCATTGTGAACCCGCTGCATGATGGCTTTCCATATCTCCTTATGGTATTTCACATTGTTGGAATCGGGAATTTCCTGCATTTCATCAAAACCGGACCATACAACAGCTGTATAATACGGGGAGAATCCTGCAAACCAGATATCGCATGTACCGGTTGTGGTACCTGTTTTACCTGCCAGTGACATGCCGCTGAAATTGGCAGGACGACCGGTTGCATAGAGTTTGGACACATTGCCTGAATTTTTGTAGGCGGGACCATCCATGGTATCCTGCATGGCATTGGTAAGCAGGTATGCAGTGGTTTCTTTCATGACAGTATGGGATTCCGGTTCATTGTCAATGATTACATTACCGTCACTGTCCAGAATTTTTGTGTAGAAGATCGGTTCATTATAAACACCGCCATTGGCAATGGCAGCGTAAGCTGCAGTTGTTTCCAGATTGGTAACACCGTTGGTCAGACCGCCCAGACAAAGGGAAGGATTGATATCACTGTATGTCTTTCCGCTGTCGCTGGTATAGGATTCAACCAGAGTGGTAAAACCGAACTTTTCCAGATATTCAAATGCAAGTGCCGGTGTAACGGTTTCGTTCATACATTTCAGTGTGACAATATTCATGGAGTACATGATGGCCTGACGGATGGTGGAATAGCCCATATAACCCCGTGACCAGTAATTGCTGAAATTTTTTTCGCCAATGGAGTAGGGACCGTCGTAATAAACTGTGCCCAATGTATCGCCGCAGGAATCAAGTGCCGGTGTAAAGGCTGCCAGAACCTTGAACAGAGAGCCCGGTGAACGGGTACTTGACGTTGCACGGTTCAGAGAAAGATTGGTTGTTTTTTTGCCGCGGCCGCCGGCAATACCGAGAACATGCCCGGTATGCTGATCCATCAGTACGAAAGAAACCTGAGGCTGCAGGGTATAATCAATGGTGGTCAGCTCCCAGGTATCTCCCTTGTCCTGATCGCAGACTGTGGCAGCGTACTCATCAATGTATTTGTTCAGATCTTCTTCCGTTTTTGCAATGAATTTGAAATCAGGATCTTTGCTGCGGAAGTACTGTTTCAGCTGTGCTTCGCTGTATACATCAGAGGAACCGTCACTGTGGGTTACTTTGATTTTGAAGGTACAGGAATACTTCGTTCTTGCATCCGAATAGTGAGAAACATCATTCACTTCTTCATCGATGATATTCTGAATGGTGGGATCCAGAGTGGTATAAATCTGAAGACCGCCGCTGTAAAGCAAATTGGTTGCCTGCTGCTGGGTATACCCGCGATCTTTCTGCAGATCTTCGGAAACCTGTTTGATAACGGAATCAACAAAGTAACTGTTGGGTGTATCCACAGCTACGGTATAGGATTCATTGGTGGTTGCAATTCGTTCATAAACATTATCATCCAGTGCTTCCTGACGCTGCTCCGCAGAGATATATCCCTGTTCTTCCATATCCTTCAATACCTTCTCCATACGATCCCGGTTATTGTCCGGATGACGGATAGGGTTGTATTTGGACGGATTGTTGGTGATTCCGGCCAGAACGGCACATTCACTTAACGTCAGTTCTGTGTATTCTTTGCCGAAATATCGTTTGGAAGCCTGTGCAATACCAAGGGAGTTATTTCCCAGATTGATGGTATTCAGATAGCTGAGAAGAATATCTTCTTTGGACACTTCTTTTTCCAGCTGTATGGCCAGATACTGTTCCTGTATTTTCCGTTCAATCTTATCGCCCCAGGAATCCTCTTCCAGCCAGTTGGTAAATATACTGTTTTTAATCAGCTGCTGGGTTATGGTACTGCCGCCTTCCGATCTTTTGAAACCGGAAGAGATGACCACGTAGGCCGACCGGGCAATTCCCTTCAGATCGATACCGTTGTGCTCCCAGAAACGGGAATCTTCGATGGCCACAAATGCATTGATCAGGTTAATGGGAATGGTATTGTAATCCTTGACATTGGTTCGGTTGGAACCTGCCTGTACCAGAGTCTCCAGCAGATTTCCCTCGGAATCATAGATTTTGGACATCTGTTCTTTGGGAATAATATCAGAATTGGAAATTTTGGGTGCATCGTCAATGATTCCCTTTACCATACCTGCCAGAACGGCGATACCGATACATGCAATCAGAAGCATGACTGTAAAGAATGTAAAAATACCGGTAAACACTTTTCGTGATTTTTTCTTTTCACGATTGGAGTTCTTCTTATCGAGTTCCTCCTGTGTTCCTTTTTTTCCTAAATTCATACACAATATCCTTTCTTATTAATACACCTGGTACACTGAATAATAAATATCCGGTTCATTATGATTCAATGTTCCAGGTTTTACCTGTATCTGACTTGAACTTTGCATGTCATGAAGTCTATTATATCAAAGTTTTCCCATAAAATAAATATTTGGAAGTATTAAGTTTTACTTATCGCAGACAGGTACCTTTTTCCTGAAAATTAATGAAATCTGCAGGAAACCTTAAGATTTTCAAAGGATGTACAGGTGCAAACCGGATTGATTTATGATATGATACAAGGGTTAAAGGCCGTTACTGTTCTGAGCCGGCTTTGAAAACACTGTGTGGTTCTGAATCCATGTCATATTGAAGGATATATTGCGATGAAAATAACTTTTCAATCCGGTCATTTTCATTTATACTGTTGCTGAATGATGATATGTACTCTCTGAAATCCATATGCAAAAGATTCCGGGAGTACATTGACCTGTACAGGAGAATAATATGATAGAATCCTACAATACCGTCTATATGGGCGGAGAAGAAGAAATCGTTGAAAAAAAATCCCGTTTTATTGCTGTTCTGGAGCATGTGGAAACAGAGGAAGAGGCACTGGCATTCATCGAATCGGTACGAAAAAAACACTGGAGCGCAAGGCATAATTGTTTCGCCTATATTATCGGCACGGAACAACCCATGATGCGGTGCAGCGATGACGGAGAACCATCCGGTACCGCAGGAAGACCGATGCTTGATATTCTGACCGGAGCCGGACTCTGCAATGTGGTGGTAGTTGTAACCAGATATTTTGGAGGAACCCTGCTTGGAACCGGCGGTCTGGTACGTGCATATTCCGGAGCGGTAAAAGCCGGTCTGGAAGGCAGTATGGTCATTACCAGAAAACTGGCAAAACAGATGGTGGTTACCTGTGATTATACATGGATTGGAAAAATTCAGTATCTTGCGGCACAGAATCATCTGAAAACCATGGAAACAGAATACGGAGAAACCGTTCGTTCCGTACTGCTGGTACCGGTATCCCTGTCTGACCGCTTCCTGACTGAAGTGGCGGAAGCTACCAATGGACAGGCAGATGTTGCGGAACAGGCAGAAGTATATTATGCGGAAGCAGACGGAGAGTGTCTCCTGTTTGATCATTAAGAATTCCATTACGTTAATCAGAAAGATTACCGCAGAAGCCGTCATGCAGTTTACGAAAAGAAGGAAAAGAGGTAAAAATGATGTTTACATATGATGATGCAGTAAAAGCCATCGATGCAATTCCCAAATTTCTGGAAGCTCCTTCGGTGGAGCATACAAGAGCCGTTCTGGATGCCATCGGTGCACCGGATCAGGGAATGAAAATCATTCACGTGGCAGGTACCAATGGCAAGGGTTCTGTCTGCGCTTTTGTCACCGGGATGCTGTCAGCTCTCGGGATGAAAGTGGGAACCTTCACTTCTCCCCATCTGATTAAGATGAACGAGCGAATTAAGGTGAATAATGAGCCGGTTTCGGATGAAGAATTTCTGCGTTCGTATCTTACGGTAAAGGAAAAATGCAGTTTGCTGGGAGATATGAATTATTTTGAATATTTGTTTGCCATGGGTATGGATATCTTTTCCCATGCGGATCTGGATTATGTGGTGCTGGAGGTGGGACTCGGCGGTCGTATGGATGGAACCAATGCCATTGTTCCGCCTGTTTGCTGTGCTATTACATCTATCAGTCATGATCATGTGGAAGTTCTGGGACATACCATTCCGGAAATTGCCCTGGCAAAGGCAGGGATTATAAAACCCGGAGCAAAAGTAGTTTATGATGCATCCAGACCGGAGGCATCTGAAGTGATTTGCAAAGAAGCTGCTCTTTATGGAAATGATGTGACAGGTGTGGATGCATCCTGGTTTGAGCGGGCAGGACTGGAAAATGGCAATCTGGTGATCGATGTGAAGAAGGGACCGCTGGCCGGCAGACGGCTGACCATTCCTTTTCTTGCGGATTATCAGGCCGTAAATGCGCTTCTGGCTGTTTCTGTGGTTGACAGTCTCGGATATATGGAGACAGAAGACCAGAAAGAAGTTGCCATGAGAGGAATTATGATGACAAAGTGGCCGGGACGTATGCAGCAGGTTATGCCCGGAGTTTATATTGATGGTGCCCATAATGAGGACGGTATCGGAAAGTTTGTACAGGCAGTGGGAGCAGTTTCCTGCAGCGGCCGTAAAATGCTGTTATTCTCAGCAGTAAAAGAAAAGGATGTGGATCTGATGGCACGCCACATCGGCATGGAAGCTGATTTCGATCAGATCACCATTACGGAAATTGAAAATTCCAGACAGCTCGGCTGTGAGATTCTGGCAGAACAGCTGAAAAAGTATTATGATGGCCCGGTGGACATCTGTCCCGGAATTGACCGTGCATTTGAAAAAGCACTTGCAGAAAAGAAGGATAACGATATACTTTTCATTGCAGGTTCCCTTTATCTGGCGGGAAGTGTGATGGAAATTCTGGAGAAAAAGCAGGCGTAAAGGAGAAATATGATTGATTTTGATGAAGAATTGAAGAAATTTGTGCCCAGCGAAGAAATTGATCCCGAATCTACAAAAGTTGATACAGAAAAAATCCGGGATATAACGGATGTACTGATGGAATTACTGAAAGACTGACAGGTGGTGAAACATCATGAAATGCTGTAAATGCAATGCGGCACTGACCAGACAGGATAAGGTATGCCCGTCCTGCGGGATGCCTCTGAAAGCGTATCGTCGTTTGGTCCATATGGCAAACAGTTATTATAATACAGCACTGGAGTGTGCGAAAAGAAAAGATCTGTCCGGTGCAATTATGGCTCTGGAACAGTGTCTTCAGCTCAATAAACGGCAGATCAGTGCCAGGAATCTGTATGGCCTGATTCTTTTTCGGCTGGGAGAGTTTGGAAGAGCAGCCAGACAATGGAAATTGAGCATGCGGTTTGATCCGGAGGATCATCGGGCAGAAGAACTGTATCAGAAGGCTTTCGGAAACCGGACGGATATGGCTCGCTTCCGGGATCTGGTCAGTAAGTATAATCTGGCTCTTCAGTCGGCAAAAGATGGAGCCCTGGATCTGGCACAGATTCAGTTGAAAAATGTTCTGGAAGAATATCCGCATTATGCAAAAGCGGCGAAACTCATGGCTCTGATCTGCCTGAAACAGCAGGATTATGCAAGAGCATGCCGTGTGCTGACGCCTCTTCTGGAGATCAATACCACTGATACCCTGGCACAGTGTTATATGGAAGAAGCCATAAAAGAGGGAGGCCGTTTTCTGGAAGAAGAAATTGAAATCCAGGAGGAACAGGAGGAAAGGGAACGACAGGAGGTCATTATCCCGCCTTACAATGAAAAAAATGAACTCCTGCATGATTTTCTCTGCATAGCAGGCGGACTGCTTCTGGGAATACTCGCCTGTATGTTTTTGATCTTCCCTTCAGTCAGACAGCGTATGATTGATGAGAATAATGCACAGATCATGTCCATTGGAGATAATCTCTCTGCCAAAGAAGTTGAAATCATGTCACTGGAAAGCAAACTTTCAGATCTGACAGATGAATTGAAACAGACCCAGGAAAAACTGGAAGGATATACAGGTACCAATGGCGTCATGAGCGCATACACCAACCTGATCCGCGCAATGAATTATTTTGTGGCACAGGATTATCTCAATGCATCTTCGGCATTTACAGCCATAGATGTGAACGCTGTGAGTGATTCCGAATACATTGCCGCATATAATATGATGAATGAAAAGCTGCATTCAGACGGACTTGAGCAGCTGTTCAATCAGGGGTACAGTCTGTTTAAAAAATATAAATACGATGAAGCGGAGAAATACCTTCAGGAATGCGTAAAACTGAAACCGGACTATGTGGAAGCATATTACTGGATCGGACTCTGTTATTATAACAAAGGAGACAAGGAAACAGCCAAAACATACCTGTATAAAGTACAGAAAGAATACCCTGATTCCGTATTTGCATCCAGAGCACGAGACGTCATGCCCTACGACGAACAAACAGAAACAACAACTGCACAACAATAAAACAATTACAAAAGAGGTTGCCAAAACAACCTCTTTTTTTTACGTAACTATTCAGCAGAGCAGCATTACAGGACTGACCGGAGATCCAAGCTTGCTTGGAAGCGAAGGTTCAGACCTGTAATGATATTCGGCGTTTAGCCGAATGAGTAATTTTCGGAGAAAATTACGAATGCCTGCTGAATAGTTACGAAAAGAAAACAGCAGAGCAGCATTACAGGACTGACCGGAGATCCAAGCTTGCTTGGAAGCGAAGGTTCAGACCTGTAATGATATTCGGCGTTTAGCCGAATGAGTAATTTTCGGAGAAAATTACGAATGCCTGCTGAATAGTTACGAAAAGAAAACAGCAGAGCAGAAAGGAGAATATAACATGCTTGAAAATCCAAACAGGCAGGATATGGTAGTTTATGAAAAGGATGGTGACGTCCTGTATATCCGTCTGCCGGTGGAATTTGATCATTTTGCTTCCAGAAATATGAAAGTGGAAACGGAGGCACTGGTAACTGCGGCAGAAATCCGGAATGTGGTATTTGATTTTACCAGAACAGAGTTTATGGACAGTACAGGGATCGGTATTTTGATGGGGAGGTATAAGTATATGAAATACATCGGAGGCAATGTATATGTCTGGCATGTGGGTCCCCACATCAGGAGAATGCTTGATGTAAGCGGAATCAGCAAACTGATAACAGAACTGGAAGGTTAATGGAGGTGTACAATGGAAACAGGATTCAGGATGGAATTTGATACGGTACCCGGATGTGAAGGCTTTGCCAGGGTAACAGCGGCGGCATTTGCCGCCAGAATTAATCCGACTGTCGAAGAACTGGAGGAACTGAAAACCGCCGTTTCAGAAGCAGTAACAAATTGTATGATACACGGATATGAGGGAAAAATCGGCATTGTCCGCATGGAGGTACATATTCTCGGAAGAACCGTTACTGTGGTCATTTCTGATTCGGGAAGAGGAATTGAAAATGTGGAAAAGGCGCTGCAGGCATGCTATACAACAAAACCGGAACTGGAGCGTTCCGGAATGGGATTTACCTTCATGCAGCTTTTTATGGATCATGTGGAAGTAAAGTCTTCGCCGGCGGATGGAACAACCGTAACCATGGTGCGCCGGTTTGAAGACCATCCGGAAGAACTGAAACCCCGCGGAAAGGGATGAACCGTTGGATTTTGCATCTTTGCTCAGAGAAGCACAGCAGGGAAACAGGGAAGCAAGAGATCGTCTGATCTGTGAGAACATGGGTCTGGTCTGGAGTGTGGTCAGACGATTCAAAGGAAGAGGACAGGATCCGGAAGATCTGTTTCAGATCGGCAGTATAGGACTGATGAAGGCAGTGGACAAATTTAATCTGGATTATAAAGTGTGTTTTTCAACTTATGCGGTTCCTTTAATTGCCGGTGAAATACGACGTTTTCTGCGAGATGATGGTCTGATCAAGGTCAGCCGTTCTCTGAAAGAACAGGCTTATAAAGCCGGTGTGGCAAGGGAACAGCTGGGAATGGAACTGGGCCGCGATCCTACATTGGAAGAACTGGCTGAACGAATGGGGATTTGTGTGGAAGAAGTGGCAGCTGCCATGGAATCCGGAGCAGAAATTGAGTCATTGCAGAAGACAATCAGCCGGGGAGACGGAAAGCAGATTACACTGATGGATCGGCTGGAAGAGGAAAAAGATGCCAATGAGGAAGTAATCAATCAGCTGGTGGTGGATCAGCTGCTGTCCAGGCTTCTTCCCATGGAAAGAAAATTGCTGGAATTACGGTATTTTCGAGATCAGACACAAACACAGACGGCAAAGGAACTGGGAATTACACAGGTCCAGGTATCAAGACTGGAGAAGAAAATACTGGAACAATTGCGGAGAAAACTCAAGGACTGACAGAAATCTTGCATGTAATGGAGGATTCTGTTATAATCGTGGAACTACATATAGGAATCAGTTCATCCCGTGGTGAGAGTCTTATCGGGCTTTACATGGGTTTGATCTGGATTGGTTTGAACCGGAAAGAAGTACATGATGAATTTCAATCAGATAATAACAGCCCTGCCAAGGATATTTCATAAAAGGGATTCGATTCCGAAACAACCTTTGATTTCTGCATGGGGCAGGGAATTAATGCAGCAGATACAGGATAAAGACAGCTTCGGGGGGGGCATTGCAGAAGCAGTCGATACGGGAGTTTCTAAGGCAGATAATGCCGGAGAGATTCTTTCCGAATACCCCAGACCGCAGCAGGTGCGTCTGAATGGTGCCGGTGAAGTGGGAAGATATCAAATCCTCAACGGATGGTGGAAATACGCAATTATGAACTCGCGGAAAGTACCGCAGGAGTGGGATGGCAATATTCTGGTACCATTTTCGCCGGAAACGCTGCTTTCTACAGTGCAGAGACAGTTGAAGCCGGATGAATTTCTCTGGTACGAAAAAGAGATTGATGTGGAAGCATATCCGGAGAATCAGAGGGTTCTTCTTCACTTTGGTGCTGTGGATCAGAACTGTGAAGTTTATATGAACGGAAAACGTATGACGGTCCATTCCGGCGGCTATCTTCCATTTACCGTGGAAGTAACCGGAAAAATACATGAAGGAAAAAACAGGATTCATCTGTGTGTCACCGATTTGTCAGAAACATCATGGCACACAAGGGGAAAACAGAAACTGAAATCCGGTGGAATGTTTTATACTGCACAAAGCGGAATCTGGCAGACCGTATGGCTGGAATGGGTTCCCATGCACTATATTGAATCCCTTCAGATTACACCTGTATATGATGAAGAACGGATGGATATCAATATTCACATCAACAGTCCTTCCCGGGAAGGAGTTATGGGGGATCGTTCTTCTGACAGGGAGATGATTCACCTGAAACTTTATGAACCTGTAATCGATCTGTGCGGCACGGCAGATGGCGCACATCAGCTGTGCATGGATGAGAAACATATTCTGCGAAAGGCGGATCTGGAAATGGAACCATACAGGCAGGACGCAATTACCCGGAGTTATCATGCCAGAATTCATGTCCCGGACAAAAAAAGCTGGTCACCGGATACACCCTGGCTCTATGGCCTGCAAATTGATACCGGAGAGGACCATCTGGCTGTGTATGGTGCCATGCGTTGTTTTTCAGTGGAAAAGGATGAAAAAGGAATTCCGCGTCTGTGCCTGAACCATACTCCATGCTTTATGAATGGGGTTCTGGATCAGGGGTACTGGCCGGAATCTCTGATGACACCACCTGCGGATGAAGCCATGATTTCTGATATTGCAGGAATGAAATCCCTCGGATTCAATATGCTGCGAAAGCACTGTAAGCTGGAACCGGACAGATGGTATTATCATTGTGATCATCTTGGAATGCTTGTGTGGCAGGATATGGTGAACGGAGGAAGGGATTATAATATGTTGAAACTTTGCTATCTGCCAACATTTTTTCCCTTTTTCTTCGGAAAAAGAAAAGACATTAGAAAAGCAGATTATCATGTGACGGGAAGATCCAGTGAAAAGTCCAGAGAAACCTGGAAAATGGAAACCGCAGAAACGATAAGACATCTGTATAATCATCCCTCCATTGCAGCATGGGTTCTGTTTAATGAGGGATGGGGACAGTTTGACTCGGAAGCATGCTGCCGTGAAGTACGAAAACAGGATTCCACCCGATTCCTTGATGCAGCCAGCGGATGGTTTGATCAGAAGGCAGGAGATCTGCGGAGTGTACATAATTACTTCCGCCCCCTCAGGGTGGAAAAAGACAGACGCCCCTTTGTTTTATCAGAATACGGCGGATATATCCGAAAAATTCCGGGTCATATACAGAAGAATAAAAGCTATGGTTACGGCACCTGCAAAAACAGTGAATCTTTTCAGCATACATTTGAGAAACTGCAGGAAACCGTACGGTCTCTGGTTCCGGAAGGACTGTGTGCAGCTGTTTATACCCAGGTTTCTGATATTGAAGAAGAAATGAACGGAATCGTTACCTACGACAGAGCTGTATGGAAGGTGATAAAAAAAGAGAAACAGGCCGGAGAGTAATGATTCGGATCATACATAATTTTACAGAACGGTGAAATACTACCCTCGTAATGTCTGTATACAGACAGATACGGGGGTGTTTTTATGTCACAGAAGAGTCCGGATCAGATGACGTATAAAAATGAAACGGTATATATCCTGTTTAAACAGGTGCAGAAGGTTCCGGAACAGAAAGTTCTGCTGGGTCAGGCTGGAAAAATCCACTGTTCCACCGGAGAAATTGAAGCCGGATGCAGATGTCTTCAGCTGTATCGTTTTCGGGAAAAAGAAGAGAAAAAAGGATTTTCTGTTCTGGAGGTAATTGCGCTGATTGAAGACCATTATCCGGGAATAACGGTAAATAATGTGGGGACACCGGATTTTCTGCTGGAATATGAGGGTGCCAGAAGTTCTTCGAAATTTCTTGCCATATTGAAAGTGATACTGGTCAGCATTTTTGCCTTTTTTGGAGCCGCTTTTGCCATTATGACTTTTAATAATGATGCCGATGTGACGAATATTTTTACAGACCTGTATCAATGGTTTACAGGCAGAGATCCTGCAGGACCTACTGTTCTGGAAGCGGGATATTCTCTGGGACTTCCATTTGGAATTCTGTTTTTCTTTAATCATATCGGCAAAAGAACGGATCGAAAGGATCCTACGCCTCTGGAGGTTCAGATGCGTATCTATGCCGATGATCATGCATCCAGTGTGATCCAGAAGGAGGAAGAAGGATGATGCAGGTGTTTTTGTTTTTCCTTGGGTTGTGCAGCGGAGGAATTGTTGCGGCAGGGCTGTTTTCTTTTATTGTATCCATTGGTGTCATCAGCCGTGTCATTGATAAAACCCATACGGAAAATCACATCCGTTTGTTTGAGATGTTTCTGGCAGCCGGAGCAACAGCAGGCAATCTGCTGAATCTGTATCAGGTTGCGATGTACCAGTGGGTATCCTATCCTGTGAGTATTATTTACCTATGTGTACAGGGAATAACTGCCGGAATTTTTGCAGGGGTGCTGGTTATGGCTCTGGCAGAAACTCTGAACGCTCTGCCCATTTTCTGCCGGAATCTTCATATGATGAAGGGATTGAAGTATGTGATATTTTTTCTGGCATTGGGAAAAGGAACAGGAGCAATTCTGGATTTCATGATCAGTGCAGCCGGATGAGATTGTCCGGTCAGAAAACAGAAGAAAGGGGAGAAGAAAAAATATGACGACACAACAAAGTTCACAGAACCGAAATATGAAAGAGTCCAAAAAACGTTCTGCAGCGGCAGGCAAAGAAATGCGGCCCGGAGACTATGAAACAGGTCTGAAGAAAGGCATGACTCCTGAAGAATATAAGCAGTATGTGAAAGAAATAACGCCAACGAATAACACATGGAAGGACACCGGTCGTGCATTTCTGACCGGTGGAACCATCTGCCTGATCGGCCAGATGATTCGCAACTGGCTGACGGGCAGTCTGGATGTGGGAAAAGAAGACGCCGCTGTATGGACATCCATTATTCTGGTGGGATGTGCAGTTCTGCTGACGGGATTTAACCTGTATGGAAAACTGGTGAAATGGGGAGGCGCAGGCGCACTGGTACCGATCACAGGATTTGCCAACTCTGTGGCATCACCTGCCATTGAAGCCAGAGTGGAAGGACAGGTATTCGGAATCGGATGTCAGATTTTCAAAATTGCCGGCCCTGTCATCCTGTACGGCACCTTCGCCAGCTGGGTCCTGGGAATTATTTACTGGATGTTCCGTGTATGAAGAAGGGGATGCGTCAATGCTCCAGTGAAAGCCCATTATCCCTCCTTCAAGGGACCATTTCAAACGCCGGTTCTTAGCGATCGTCCTTCTTTCGGGAAGGACGAGAGTTTAGAATCCGCTGCGTTTGGACCTGAACGAGAGTGTGTCCCGGAAGGAG
>JBJELP010000294.1:14738-25347 GCA_051879215.1 Lachnospiraceae bacterium | reverse complement strand
CCACCACTACAGTAGACACCAATCATATTCTGTTCATCTGCGGCGGCGCATTCCCGGAGCTGGAGCGTATTATCCGGGACCGTCTGACAAAGAACAATTCCATTGGTTTTGGTGCAGAACTGTTCAACCCGGACAATTCCACCGAAGGAGAACTGCTTTCCAGAGTTACAATTGAAGACCTTCGTTCATTCGGTATGATTCCCGAATTCCTCGGACGTCTTCCGGTTGTGGTAACACTGGATTCCCTGTCAGAAGAATTCCTGATCCGGATTCTGACGGAACCGAAGAATGCAATCATCAAGCAGTATCAGAAACTGTTTGCCATGGATGAGGTGAAGCTGGAATTTGAAGAAGCTGCCCTTCGGATTGTGGCAAAGCGGGCGCTGGAAAGAAAGACCGGTGCCAGAGCGCTGCGTGCGGTTCTTGAAGAGTTTATGCAGGATATTATGTATGAAATTCCGAAGGATCCCAACATCGGAGAAGTAACAATTACCGCAGATTACCTTGAGAATAAAGGCGGTCCGCTGATTCATTTCCGCGGATTGTAAAAAAACATGGATATATGCGCATAAAAAGGGCTTTTCCGGCATATACTGTCTGAAAAAGCACAGGTGCATGCCATGGCTGTTTCAGAAACCTGTCAGGAGAAGATCCTGTCAGAAGATTATATGGATTTTATTACCGGAGAGGAATGGCTTCCACAGCTTGCAGAAACCAGTCTCTCCGGTTTTTGCGTTCAGGAAGCGGACTCAGATCTGAGTATTCTGTATCTGGACCGGAACCGGGCCGCCCCCATCCGTTCGGGCAATTATTTTTACGAAAACATTCCGTCCCTTTTTATTCCGCTGTCCACATCTGCATTAAATGCAGCCGGCATTTTTCAGGCGGCAGAACAGCCGGTTCTGAATCTTCAGGGGCAGGGAGTGATCATTGCCTTTGCGGATACAGGGATTGATTATACCCTTCCGGCTTTTCTGGATGAATTCGGCAATACGAGAATACTCCGGATATGGGATCAGACGGTGCAGTCGGGAAGTCCGCCGGAAGGACTGGATTACGGAACCGAATTTACTTCCGATGAAATCAATAAAGCACTTCGGTCGGACAATCCGCGGAGTATTGTGAATTCCACTGACTATAACGGACACGGTACCTTTACGGCAGGTGCTGCCGCCGGAAGCAGAATTGAAAAAGACGGACAGAAGTATCAGGGAGCAGCTCCTTTATCGGATATTGTGGCTGTCAAACTGAAGCCCGCCAAACAATATCTGAAGCAGTATTACAGAGTGCCGGATCAGGCGCTGGTATTTCAGGAAAATGATATTATGCTGGCTCTGCGGTATTTCCGGGATATTCAGAAAACGTTTAACCGCCCTCTTGTGGTCTGTTTTACCCTGGGAACCAATCAGGGCGGTCATGAGGGCGGTTCTTTGCTGGGGCTGATGCTGCAGCGGATGGCCAGAAGATATCACAGTGCCGTGATTTGTGCAGCAGGAAACGAGGCGGTCCGATCACACCATTATTATGGTTCCGCCTATTCAGAGGAAGTTCCCGACGTGGTGGAACTTCAGGTGGGTGAAGAGGAATATGGATTTACCATGGAAATCTGGCCGGATCAGTCAGAACTGGTTACCCTGTCGCTGGTTTCTCCCAGCGGTCAGCAGACAGAACGTCTGAACACAAGACCGGGATTGGGGAGGAGGCTGACCTTTGTGCTGGAAGGAACAGCGGTGACTGTGGATTTCTGGTTTAATACAGCCGGAACCGGAAGCCAGATCATTACGCTTCGGTTTGACCGGCCTGCCCCGGGTCTGTGGCGTCTGATGATTTACAGTGTTCTGAATTACAACGGCGGATTTCATATCTGGCTGCCGGCAGAAAATCTGATCCGGCCGGACACTGTTTTTTTAAGACCGGATGTGGATGTCACATTAACCGATCCATCGGCGGAAGAACATGTCATTACGGTGGGAGCCTATGATCATGTGAATGGAAGCATCTACCTGCAGTCCGGTAGGGGAAACAACCGGATCGGACAGCAGAAGCCCACCATAGCGGCACCGGGTGTGGCGATAGAAGGCCCCTCTTCAGCCAGTATCAGCGGATATGAAGCAAGAACCGGCACCAGCGGTGCTGCAGCCATAGCGGCCGGTGCAGCGGCTTCTCTGTTTACCTGGGGCGCTGTAAATGGGAATCTGCCGGCCATGACCGGCACAACTGTAAAATTTTTCATGATTATCGGTGCGGAACAGTCTGCAGCAGGAAAATATCCCAATAAAGAATGGGGGTATGGAACACTGAATCTGTATCGGATTTTTGAGAAACTGAGCCGGTTGTAACCTCTTGTAACCTTTCCAAATCCGTTGACGAATCGTTGTAATCGCCGATTTACATGTATCTTTCTCTGAACACAGCAGGAGGAAGGCCCAAAAATTTCTTGCCATATCCCTTCATTCGTACTATAATCGCAAACGATAGCCGCGCCCCGGCGTGTGCGGAACCGTTAATATGATACCAACTATTCCAGGGAGGAATACAGTTTATGAAAACAACAAGAGAAGATGTGAGAAACGTTGCAATTATTGCACATGTTGATCATGGTAAAACAACGCTGGTGGATCAGCTTCTGCATCAGAGCGGTATTTTCCGTGAAAATCAGGAAGTGGCTGAACGGGTTATGGACTCCAATGATCTGGAAAGAGAAAGAGGAATTACAATCCTTTCGAAAAATACAGCTATTAATTATAAAGATGTGAAAATCAATATCGTAGATACCCCCGGTCATGCGGATTTCGGCGGTGAGGTAGAACGTGTACTGAAAATGGTAGACGGTGTAATTCTGGTGGTGGATGCTTATGAAGGCGCCATGCCCCAGACCAGATTTGTACTGAGAAAAGCACTGGAGCTTGATCTGGCCGTTATGGTATGCATCAACAAGATTGACCGTCCCGATGCCCGTGTGGATGATGTGGTGGATGAGGTACTGGATCTGTTTATCGAACTGGATGCTTCGGAAGAACAGCTGGACTGCCCGTTTATTTATGCATCTGCAAAAGGCGGCTTCGCTTTAAGGGAAATGGACGACGAACCGAAGGATATGTGTCCGCTGTTAGACACTATTCTGGATTATATCCCTGCCCCTCAGGGGGATCCGGAAGCACCGACACAGATGCTGATCAGCACCATTGATTATAACGAATATGTGGGCCGTATCGGCGTCGGCAAGGTGGAAAACGGTACGCTGAAAAGCAATCAGGAGGTTGTAATTGTCAATCATCATGATGCCGACAAGAAACTGAAAGTGAAAATCAGCCGTATGTATAAATTTGACGGTCTGAACAAAGTGGAAGTGGATACGGCCGGCATCGGCGATATCGTAGCCATTTCCGGTATTGCGGAAATTCATATCGGTGATACCCTGTGTTCACCGGAAGCACCGGAAGCCATTCCTTTCCAGAAAATTTCCGAACCGACCATTGCCATGCAGTTTATGGTAAATGACAGTCCTTTTGCCGGTCAGGAAGGGAAATTTGTCACTTCCAGACATTTAAGGGATCGTCTGTACCGTGAGCTGAATACCGATGTCAGCCTGCGGGTGGAAGATACCGATACCACAGAAGCCTTTAAAGTTTCCGGCAGAGGTGAGCTTCATCTGTCTATCCTCATTGAAAACATGAGACGTGAAGGATATGAATTCGCTGTCAGCAAGGCAGAGGTTCTGTATAAAGAAGATGAAAAAGGTCATTTGCTGGAACCCATGGAACAGGTTTACATTGACGTAGATGAGGAGTTTTCAGGAAATGTAATCCAGAAGCTGAGCCAGAGGAAGGGAGAACTGGTCGGCATGAACAGCAACGGCATGGGCGGAACCAGACTGGAGTTTCTGATTCCTTCCAGAGGGCTGATCGGATATCGCGGGGAATTTATGACAGATACCAGAGGTACCGGTGTCATGAATACGGTATTTGACAGCTATGCACCCTTTAAAGGGGAAATCACCTACAGAAAACAGGGATCTCTGATTGCTTTTGAAACAGGTGAGAGCATCACATATGGTCTGTTTAATGCACAGGAAAGAGGTCAGCTTTTTATCGGACCCGGTGAAAAGGTTTATGCCGGTATGGTAATCGGTCAGAACGGAAAGGGCGTGGACATTGAAGTGAATGTCTGCAAAAAGAAACAGATGACCAACACCCGTGCATCCGGTTCCGACGAAGCATTGCATCTGGTTCCTCCCAAAATCATGAGTCTGGAACAGGCGTGTGAATTTATTGATACGGATGAACTTCTGGAAGTCACACCTAAAAATCTGCGAATCCGTAAAAAGATTCTTGATGCGGCCACCAGAAAGAAAATGGCAGCCCGCAGTAAAAACAGTTAAAGGAATCCTCAGCGGAGAATTCTGACAGCCCGGCAGTTTGAAGACTGTCGGGCAAAAATTTCTTATTTACTTGTCATTTCCACCTTGAAAAACCACGTCTGTTTTATTATAATTAAAAGTAAATTTCCGAAATCGAATTCAGATTCGGAACTATACTTTTTGATAAAGATTATAAGTTTATTAATATATATATATTCGTTGCCGTGCAAGGATACGGCATACGGAACAACATTGTTTATAACCGGATCGGATCAGGCAGTTGATGAACCTGATGCCGGAGAATCGTCTGCGGAATCAGAAGGAGGAAGAAAAGAAGCAGGCGGACTATAATACTGCTTACAGAACATTGCATGGAATCGGAGTACAGCCTCAGGGCAGGGCAGTCAGAGGAACTGCCATTTATCAGTTTTTTTTTCGGGTACGGAAAGATTCCGCTGTTTTTTGCCTTTGCAATGTTCGGAAAACGGTCGGATACGTTTGCAGTATGATGCAGAAACGGCCGATATGATTTAGGAACAGACAGAAGAATTGGATTTACAGAACAGGTGGTATTGAATTGACAGGGAAAAATTATGATCAGATTGTGGAGTATATTCTTGCAAATCAGGAGAAGTTCTACAGACTGGCATATTCATATATAAAGAATCAGGACGGTGCGATGGATGCAGTTCAGAATGCAATCTGCAGAGCACTGGAGAAAAGTGATAGTTTACGTGATATCAATGCGGTTAAAACATGGTTTTACAGAATTCTGGTAAATGAGTGTCTGATGTATATCAGAAAGCATGAGAAAGAAATCCCCATTGATTCAGGAGACTGGGATGGTTTTGGTGACCGTGTGTATATTGAGTCCGCATTTGAGCCGGATGACGGAATCTGCAAAATGCTGGATCGGCTTGGCTCCGAGGTGAAGACCATTATTTTGCTTTATTATTTTGAGGAGCTGACATTAAAAGAGATTTCAGAGATAACACAGACCAATCTGAATACAGTGAAATCACGGTTATACAGCGGCCTTCGGAAGCTGAAGGGTATCATAAAGGAGGATTCGGATTGAGCGATCTAGAAGCGTGTATGTCGGATTGTGATGCCTTTTTTGCAGAAGCAAAAAAGTGGTATCAGGCAATCCGTATACCGGGGGAACTCAATACAGGAGTCAGAGCAGTGATTGAGTCAGACTACGAGAGAAAGAAGACGGTTCAAATGATATCAGAAACTGACGTGAATGATTCTGAGCATATCAGACAGTTTAATCTGTCAGTGAATAAACAGGGAGATACATTATGAAGAAAGTAGTAAAGTTTGGCGGAAGTTCTCTTGCCAACGCCGAACAGTTTAAAAAAGTCGGATCCATTATCCGAAAAGAAGAAGCAAGACGTTACGTGGTACCGTCTGCTCCCGGAAAGCGATTTTCCGGCGATACCAAGGTTACTGACCTTTTGTATCAGTGCTATGGGAAAGCAGAAGCAGATGAGGACTTTGAAGATATATTAAGGGAAATTCACAGCCGTTATCAGGAGATTATCGACGGATTGGAAATCGAACTTTCACTGGATGATGAGTTTGATGTGATTCGCCGCAATTTCCGTGAAAAAGCAGGAGTTGATTATGCTGCTTCCAGAGGTGAATATCTGAACGGTATTATTATGGCAGAGTATTTGGGCTATACGTTTCTGGATGCGGCAAAGTATATTACATTCAAAGACGACGGCACATTTGATGATGTGACAACTCAGGAAAAACTTTCCGCATGTCTGGAACAGGTGGAAAAAGCGGTAATTCCCGGTTTCTACGGTGCCTATAAAGATGGCACGGTCAAGACCTTCTCCAGAGGCGGTTCCGATGTGACCGGCTCCATTGTAGCCAAAGCCTGCAATGCAGATATCTATGAAAACTGGACGGATGTATCCGGTTTTATGCTGACGGATCCCAGAATCGTGAAAAATCCGGAGATCATAGAAACCATTACCTACCGGGAACTGAGAGAACTGGCCTACATGGGTGCCAGTGTTCTGCATGAGGATGCTATTTTCCCCGTCAGAAAGGCCGGTATTCCCATCAATATCCGCAACACCAATGCACCCGATGACAGAGGTACCATGATCGTGGCAAACACCTGTTATAAGCCCAAATTTGCGATTACAGGTATTGCAGGACGCAAGGGATTCACATCCATCAGTATCGAAAAGGATATGATGAATTCGGAAATCGGTTTCGGCAGACGTGTTCTTTCGGCATTTGAAAAGGCAGGAATTCCTTTTGAACATATGCCTTCCGGTATCGACACCATGACCGTGTTTGTCAACCAACATGAATTTGAAGAACACGAGCAGATGATTCTTGCTGAAATCCGTCGTCTGTGTGAACCGGATCTGGTTGAACTGGAAACCGATCTGGCTCTGGTTGCAGTGGTTGGACGCGGTATGAAGAAAAACAAAGGAATCGCAGCAAGAGTATTTGCAGCACTGGCCCATGCAGGTGTCAACATCAAGATGATCGACCAGGGATCCAGCGAAATGAATATTATCGTTGGTATCGAGAGCAGAGATTTTGAAACTGCTGTACAGGCGATCTACGATGTATTTGTCAACATGGAACTGTAGGTATGTATTGAAATCGATGCATGATTTTTTATTGACATTTATCAATAATTGATATATAATTTCCACAATGTTTCGTCAAAGGCGGTGAAACCCCGAGGGGGTGTCACCGCCTTTTTTGGCGTTATCAGAGAACTGCAGGACAATCCGATTGTTATGCCAGCAACATAAAAGGAAGCAGTTCTGCTATCAGTATTTTGGTTCTATGCATCTATAGAGTGGGGGAATTTTTTATGGCAGCTTATGAACTTGCATTTATTGATCCGGTACAGCCGTATTTACTTCAGAAAACACATAGATATTATAAGTATCAGGTCTATCACAGAGGGATTCAGGAATTCTTCGGCTTCTGCACATATGGAGAAAGCGAAGCCAATGAAGATGGAAAAATATCATTTCGCATGGTGCCCGATGTGGGAATTCAGACACTGATTACCTGCAGGCAGAATCATTTTACCATGCTTACCCTGGAACCCGGTGCAGAACAGACCAATGTGGAACTGGATCCCGATACTGAATATTTTGGGATTCGATTCATTCCCGGTATCTCCGAATTTGTTGAAGAATTTCTGATGGATAATCATTTTTATGAAGAAATCCGAAAACAGTTTTTGGAAGAAAGCGGATTTACCCAGAGATGCAGAATCTTCAAACGTATCTTTGAGGAATTTCTGAATAACAGGGGAGAGCATAACCTGAATTCCCAGGTACCTTCTATTTATGCCTTGATCAGCAACAGCAACGGAGATATTCGCATCGATGAACTGAGCAGACATCTCGGTTACTCCCAGCGGTATATGAGCAAGATGATTAAAGCAGAGTTCGGAATGTCACCCAAGACCCTCTGCAAATATATCAAATTCCAGAAAGCACTGGAATATCTCGGTTACCGAAGCGATATGGACATTACAGAGGTATCCAATGCATTGGGCTATTATGATCAGTCCCATTTTGTAAAGTATTTCAAAGAATTTACCGGAGTGACTCCCAGAAATTACGTCAGCATGATCCGCAGCAATAAGATTTATCAGAAAATTGAAAATGTGGGAAAAGTGCAGATCGATTATCATCATAAAGAAACATTCACTTCCAGAGAATGGAAAAATCTGTTTCTGGCAGAATAAACCAGTCTCATTATTGAAAGGGGCAGCTGCACGAACTTTATAAAACGTGTCATGCCTCTTTTTATCTTTTATTTGCAGCTCACTTTTACTTGCGATTCACAGGAAGTTCCGCTATACTTGTTTTGTGTGATACAAGGGAAACGGGTCATGTGTTTCATGGCTGCATGAAGCACATGGCTTCATATCCCGCAGATCGGAGACCACGTGCGGATTCGAACAGGTAATCTTTGCTTGTATATCGAAGCCGATGCCGGCTCTCCGTAAGCGTCGATTTATTAAGAAAACAGACGCATAATACAATGTACGATCAGAATCCTTTTCAGATGGATTTCAGGCTCTGAAAGTACATTACAAGTATATGGAGGTAATATATGGCGGATACAATCAATAAAATCGACTGGCATGACAGAAAACATTTTATGTGGTTTCCCTTCAGTTTTACAGTATATGAAGTGGGAAATGAAAGACTCTATCAGAAAACCGGTCTGTTCAACACAAAGTATGATGAAGTCCTTCTCTATCGGATTATGGACCTGACACTGCAGCGTACATTTCTGCAGAAACTGTTTGGCACCGGCACACTGATTCTGAAATGCAAAGTGGATTCATCCGGTGAGATTGAATTGAAAAACATCAAAAATCCCATCGAAGTAAAAAACATGCTTTCCAATATGATTGAAGAAGTTCGTGAAAAACGCCGTGTGGTCGGAAAAGAATTTTACGGCAATGAATTTTCCATGCATGATGAGGACTGCTGCGACGATATGGATGAGATCAGATGAGAAATGGAACAGGTATTGATATGAAAAAGATAATCAGCCGAAGCCGAATCTGTTCTCTTCTTCTGTGCTTATTACTCAGCATGACAGCCGTTGCATTTGGCGGCTGTACAGCAGCGGATATCACACCGGATAGTACAGCAGAGATTACATCAGAACAGAATCGGATAAATACAGACGAGTCACAGCAGCAGGCGGATTCAGAAAGTGAAATGCTTTCATCCGATCCGTCGGATCCGGAGTCCCGGGAAGAAACCGATGAAACAGCAGACAAAGCAGATAACACGGCAATCACAGAGGATGGCACATATACCTCCGCCGATGAAGTAGCCGAATATATTCACCTTTACGGACATCTTCCTTCCAATTACATCACAAAAAAGGAAGCAGAGAGCCTTGGATGGGAAAGTTCCAAAGGAAATCTCTGGGATGTTGCACCGGGAAAAAGCATAGGCGGAAGCCGGTTTGGAAATTATGAAGGAGAACTCCCCGATGCCCAGGGCCGCAAATGGTATGAATGCGACATTAACTATGAGGGAGGTTACAGAAACTCCGAGCGAATTGTATATTCCAATGATGGACTGGTATATTATACCAATGATCACTATAAGACATTTAAACAGTACTATTAAATGATGATATCAGGGGCAAAAGGACATGTATTTCATGTTTGCATTATGAGACAAATCTTTTTGCCTTCACATTGTCAAATTGTATTGCAAAAACGGTGTTATAAAAGAGCAAAAGAAAATGACAGGCATTATGAGGATATGCCTGTCATTTTCTTTTTGGGTAAGCAGTTTTATGGAAAACTGTTTTATAATGGAAACTTATTTTTCAGGAAGATCTGATAATGAACCGTTTACTGCAGCAATTTTCTGCCCTTCCAGACCGAATAAATTCCATTGGCAATCAGCAAACCATAAAAACCGGACAACCCGACAGTTGAAGATTGTGCGAAACCATATAGATTATTGTCTGCCAATATTTTTGAAGTGTAAAACATCGCGATACAGAGAATCACACCCAGGATTATAGTCAGCCATCCTCTGGTGATAAGTTCTCTGACAATGGCTCTTTTTTCCTGCTGTGCAATGACGGCAATATCCAGAATGGCCTGTTCCCTGGGTGTGTTTTCTATACCCAATAACTCTGTTACAGATATCTGCAGCGCATCTGCCAATTGCTCCAACAGGGCGATATCCGGAAAATTAAGACCCCGTTCCCATTTACTGACCGCTTTGTCGGTTATGTTGAGCAATTCAGCCAGTTCTTTCTGAGTCATTCCTTTTTGCTTTCTGCATTCGGAAATCTTTTTGCCAATATATGAAGCATCCATTTACCTCACCTCCTGATTGTATCATGGGGTCAAAACTTTTTGCCCTCAGCATCATCATATAATAACTCACAAAAGAAGTCACTCGACAAAAAGTAGAATCGGCAAAAATAACTGGGAGAAGCCGGAGAAATTGGTCAAAGAGGCTGTAGAGACGTCTGAAAAATCCAAAATCCGACAGGGGAGAGTTGGAAAAGCCGGAGAAGCCGGAGAAAATGGATAAAGAGGCTGGGAAAGTAGCAGAAAAATCCAAAATCTGACTTGGGAGAGCTGGAAAAGCCGGAGAAGCCAGAGAAATAGGAAGCAAGCTTGATTCCACTGGTTTGTCCTGACCTTATGCTCTGCTGGGGTTATTGAAACGATTCAGCAGGCATTCGTAATTTCCTTCG
>JBJELP010000294.1:0-14638 GCA_051879215.1 Lachnospiraceae bacterium | reverse complement strand
ATCTGCTTACAAGCGAGCTTGACGCGCTGGTCAGTCCTGATTTTATGCTCTGCTGGGGTTATTGAAACGATTCAGCAGGCATTCGTAATTTCCTTCGAAAATTACTCATTCGGCTAAACGCCGAATACAAAATCAGTTCTGCCCATCTGCTTACAAGCGAGCTTGACGCGCTGGTCAGTCCTGATTTTATGCTCTGCTGAATAGTTTCGAAAAATTTGCTTGACTTTTATGATATAAGTGTTATATTAGTTGTAGAACAAAACAACAAAGTTAGTTTCAAGACCCCTGTATCAAATCCGGGGGGAAAGGAGCGTTTATGAATATCAACAAGTTTACACAAAACTCCATTCAGGCAGTTCAGAATTGTGAGAAGCTGGCATATGATTTCGGCAATCAGGAGATTGATCAGGAACATTTAATGTACAGTCTTCTGCAGCTGGATCAGAGTCTGATCCTTCGTATGATCGAGAAGATGGAGATCAATGCAGAACATTTTACAGATAAAGTCAGACAGCTGATTGAGAAGCGTGTCAAGGTTTCCGGCGGTAAAGTTTATATCAGCCAGTCGCTGAATCAGGCACTGCTTCATGCAGAGGATGAAGCCAAACGGATGGGTGATGAATATGTTTCCGTAGAGCATCTGTTTTTAGCTATGCTGGAAGAACCCAATCAGGCTATGAAACTTCTTTTCCGGGAGTATGGTATCACAAGAGAGCGTTTCCTTCAGGCACTTTCCACAGTCAGAGGAAATCAGAGAGTAACATCGGATAATCCGGAAGTAACCTATGATACGTTAAACAAATACGGTGTGGATCTGGTGGACCGGGCTTCCAAACAGAAGCTGGATCCGGTTATCGGCCGTGACAGTGAGATCCGTAATGTGATCCGGATCCTGTCCCGTAAGACAAAGAACAATCCGGTTCTGATCGGTGAACCCGGTGTCGGTAAAACTGCTGTGGCAGAAGGACTGGCTCAGCGAATTGTACGCGGCGATGTGCCGGAAACACTGAAAGATAAGACCATCTTCTCACTGGATATGGGTGCACTGGTGGCCGGTGCCAAGTACAGAGGTGAATTTGAAGAGCGATTAAAGGCGGTTCTGGATGAAGTAAGAAAAAGCGAAGGCCGCATTATTCTTTTCATTGATGAGCTGCACACCATTGTCGGCGCAGGTAAAACAGACGGAGCCATGGATGCAGGCAACATGCTGAAACCCATGCTGGCCAGAGGAGAACTGCATTGTATCGGCGCAACGACTCTGGACGAATACAGAAAGTATATTGAAAAGGATGCAGCATTGGAACGTCGTTTCCAGCCGGTCATGGTGGATGAGCCTACAGTAGAAGATACCATCTCCATTTTGCGTGGTATTAAAGACCGCTATGAAGTTTACCATGGTGTGAAAATCACAGACTCTGCTCTGGTCAGTGCAGCAACTCTTTCACATCGTTATATCACCGACCGTTTCCTTCCGGATAAGGCAATTGACCTGGTGGATGAGGCCTGTGCGTTGATTAAGACCGAGCAGGATTCCATGCCGGCAGAGATGGATGAAATGAGACGTAAGATCATGCAGCTGGAAATCGAAGAAGCTGCATTGAAGAAAGAAACCGACAGACTGAGTATGGAACGTCTGGAAGCCCTTCAGAAAGAACTGGCAGATCTGCGGGAAGAATTTTCCGGAATGAAAGCCAGCTTGGATAATGAACGGGCATCCGTTGAAAAATTGAAAAAACTCCGCGAAGAAATCGATGCTGTGAACAATGATATTCAGACGGCACAGCAGAATTACGATCTGAACAAAGCAGCAGAGCTCATGTACGGTAAGCTGCCTCAGCTGAAAAAGCAGCTGGAAATTGAGGAAGAGCAGGTAAAGAAAAAAGATCTTTCTCTGATCCATGAAGCAGTAACCGATGAAGAAATTTCACGTATTGTATCCAGATGGACCGGTATTCCGGTTGCAAAACTGACCGAAAGTGAAAGGAATAAAACCCTTCATCTGGACGAAGTACTCCATGAGCGTGTCATCGGTCAGGACGAAGGCGTGTCCATGGTAACGGAGGCAATCATCCGATCCAAAGCAGGTATCAAGGATCCGGATAAACCCATCGGTTCTTTCCTGTTCCTGGGCCCTACCGGTGTCGGTAAGACCGAGCTGGCAAAAGCATTGGCAGAAAGCCTTTTTGATGATGAATCCAATATGGTTCGTATTGATATGAGTGAATACATGGAGAAGTTCTCCGTATCCAGACTGATCGGAGCGCCGCCCGGATATGTTGGTTATGATGAAGGCGGACAGCTGACAGAAGCAGTCCGGAGAAAACCGTATTCCGTTGTTCTTTTCGATGAAATTGAAAAGGCCCATCCGGATGTGTTTAATGTACTGCTGCAGGTACTGGATGACGGCCGTATTACAGACTCCCAGGGCAGAACCGTTGATTTCAAAAACACCATTCTGATCATGACATCCAATCTGGGTTCATCCTGGCTTCTGGATGGCATAACAGAAGATGGTGAAATCAGTGAAAAAGCCAGAGAAATGGTTACACAGGAACTGCGTACACACTTCCGTCCGGAATTCCTGAACCGTATTGATGAAACCATTATGTTCAAGCCGCTTACCAAAGACAACATCGGTGGAATCATCCGTCTGATGATGAAAGATACCAACCGTCGTCTGGAAGAAAAGCAGCTTCAGGTGGAACTGACAGCAGACGCAGAAGCGTATGTAATTGAACATGGATATGATCCTGTCTACGGTGCACGTCCTCTGAAGAGATTCCTTCAGAAACATGTGGAAACACTGGCTGCACGAATCATCCTCGGTGGCAATATCAGTGCAGGTGATATCATTCAGATCGGTGTCAATGGAGACCAGCTGGATGCTGTAGTAATCCATGAACCGGAAGTAATTGGATAAATTCAAATCGACGCTTGCGGAGATTTGGCACCGGATTCGGTTTGCAAAGCAAACATTTTCCTTGAATGGTGATATGAAGTTAAGCAGGAGCTGATCTTGTGTATATTCTTGTATCTTATCGATATGGAATAGCAAAGGATCAGCTCCTTATTCTATTTTACAATAAAGACAATCTCAATTCGCCCTACCTCCCCTGCTTTCATTTTGAAAATGTGTCAGTTTTTCAGTTTTTTGTAAAACTGGTGGTGCTTTGTTGTAATTATAACAAAATTCCGTTATAATAAATGTATTGTAACGGTTCAGCACTGCTGAACCGTTCTGAAATAAATGAATCAGACATTTGCAATGTTCTGTTTTGGAGGATAAACATTATGAGTGATCAGGACTGGTCCCGGATGGGGGAGGAAATAAAGGATGCAGTACAGTCCGCCATTGAAACAGGTGATTTTACCAATCTGAGTGACACGGTACGTATAACCGCCGGTCAGGCACTGGACAAGCTTCAGGATATTCTGAATGAAAATCAGAAGCTGGCATCCGAACGTATGGAAAACGGTCAGGCGAATCCGGAAAGCAGGAGCAGTTACCGCAACAGCCTGCGGGATATCAGGGATGCCTATGGACAGATAAGAAAGAATACAAAACGTACCGGCAACAGTCTGGCTCCCAAATCATTTTTTTCACAGTACCGTGATCGATTTGCTGCACCGGCATCCATCACTTCCGGCGGTACAGCTCTGTCGGTGGTCGGCGGACTGATCGGAGGAGGATGCGGTATTGCACAGATTACCCTGGGAACGATTATGGCATTTACGCAGGGAGTTATTTTCAGTGGACTGGGACTGGCATCCGCCATTCTGACGCCCTTTACAATTGGCGGACTGGCGATGCTTGCAGCAGGAACCAGGCGTCTTGGCCTTGCAAAACGATATAAAAAGTATGTCGCTGTCATCGGTGAAAAAGAATACTGTTCCCTTGAAGATCTGCATTTTGCATCGGGGATTCAGGAAAAGAAGATTGTGAAGGATCTGCAGAAGATGATTGATAAAGGATGGTTCCGGCAGGGGCATCTGGATCAGCAGCAGACCAGCCTGATTGTTACGAATCAGGCATTCAGTCAGTACCTGGATGCACAGAAAGAATATCAGAGAAGAGAAGCCATTGCAGTCAGGGAAAAGGAAGACGACATTCGGTCAGCAGACAGCAGAACGATCAGCCGGGATACATCGAACCAAAATGCAGTACATGGCAGTCACAATCTTTCTCCGGAAGTACGTGCTGTGATTGAAGAAGGACATCAATATCTGAAGCAGATGCGTGACTGCAATGAAGCAATTCCCGGCATTGAAATATCCGAAAAAATTTCCAGAATGGAAAGAGTATGCGGACAGATATTTGAAAGGGTGGAAGAACATCCGGAGCTGTTGGATGAACTTCGGAAATTTATGAAATATTACCTGCCGACAACGATTAAGCTTCTGAAAGCTTATGAGAATCTGGACCAGCAGGAAGTACAGGGACCGAATATCCGGAAATCCAAAGCGGATATAGAAACAACATTGGATACCATTAACCAGGCATTTGAAAATCTGCTGGACGGTTTCTTTGAAACCACGGCAGTTGATATTAAATCAGACATCTCGGTAATGGAAACTCTGATGACCCAGGAAGGACTTCTCCATCAGGAAATGAAGTGATGCAGCATATGAACTGATACGGACTTCTCCATCAGGAAATGAAGTGATGCAGTATATGAACCGATATGCACTTCTTCATCAGGAAATGAAGAGTGCGGCAAATAAACCGATGTGAACTTTACAGGAAGGAAACAGGATCGATATGGATATGAATAAAGACAACAGTATCATGGAAGATATGATGAAACCGGCATCTGCACCTGTTGTGGAAAATGCAGAGTATGTTGAGGTAACAACTGCTGAACCGGAGAAAACAGATGCGATTGCAAGCATGATGCAGTCGGTCTATGAGCCGAAGCAGGAGGTACAGGCTGCTGCAGAAAGTAAGCCGGTACAGACACAGAAAGAAGAACCGCAGATCACCTATGAACAGATGCTGCGTGATCACAATTTTACTCCTCAGGAAAGAGCAGCCATTGAAGCCTGTGCAGAGCAGTTTGATATTATGGATAATAATGAAATTCTGCAGTTTGGTGTGGGCTGCCAGAAGAAGCTGACTGATTTTTCGGACAGCGCTCTGAATACGGTTAAAACAAAAGATCTGGGTGAAGTCGGTGATATGCTTGGCAGCGTGGTAAATGAACTGAAGAGTTTTGATGCGGTGGAAGAGAAGAAAGGGATTTTCGGATTTCTGAAAAAGGGAACGGACCAGCTGGAACTTCTGAAAACCAGATATGCAAAAGCCGAAACCAATGTGAATAAAATTGTGGAAGCACTGGAAGGACATCAGGTAACGCTGATGAAGGATATCAGTGTACTGGATCAGATGTATGAACTGAATAAAAATTATTTCAGAGAACTGAGCATGTATATTGCAGCAGGTAAAAAGAAACTGGAAGAAATGCGCAATGTAAAAATGCCTGAATTGCTGCAGAGAGCACAGCAGACCGGTATGCAGGAAGATGCACAGGCCGTGAAGGATCTGGACAGCCAGTGCAATCGTTTTGAAAAGAAACTCCACGATCTGGAACTGACCCGTATGATTTCACTTCAGATGGCACCGCAGATCCGTATGATTCAGGGAAATGATACCCAGATGGTGGAAAAGATTCAGTCTACCATTGTAAATACTGTACCGTTATGGAAGAGTCAGATGGTGATGGCACTGGGACTGGCCCATTCCACCCAGGCTGCAAAGGCACAGGCAGCTGCCACAGACCTGACCAATGAGCTGCTCCGCAAGAATGCAGCCATTTTAAAAACCGCAAGTGTGGAAACTGCAAAGGCTTCCGAACGAGGTATCGTTGATATGGAAACTCTGCGAATTACCAATGAATCCCTCATCTCTACACTGGATGAAGTCATGGTGATCCAGAAAGAAGGTCATCAGAAACGTATGGAAGCAGAAGCGGAAATGCAGCAGATCGAACAGGAACTGAAAGCAAAACTGCTGGAAATTTCCCATTGATTTTTATATGGATTCGATCATTTTGCCCGCACTATTCTGAATTTTACTATTCTGAACTTTGTATGAAGAAACAGAAACCGGTCTGTTATCCCGTCAGTTGGTTACTCCTTTCTAATCAGATATTCGTCCAGGATATCTGATAGAAAGGGCTTATCCATGTGATGGGACAACAGACCGGTTTTATCTCAGTCAGAGAAGACTCGTCGATTTGAAAATGTCTGCCTTTTCTGTTTACACGAACTGATTTCTGTTTTCATCGTACTGATAGTCGATGGCAGAAAGCTTTTCTGTAATTTCTTCTTTGCTCTCATCCAGATCTTCACAGAGTGCATCCAGGCTGGAATAAAAATCCCGGAGTTTCATATTGATGGTGCTCAGTAAAATTACGGGATCGTTTGGCAATGTTTTCATATGCATTCCTTTCCTGTACAAAAAAAGATTAAAATCAATCCTGCATAGAGTGAACCGGTAACAGAGGACATTTTCTGCAGGGTTATATCAATGGATTACACCAACGGGATTCGCTCCCCGTCATCAGGGACGAACAGATTGCCGGAAAAATAAGGTTTTCCTTCGGCCAGGTAACGCTCTTTTCGAGTGGAAATGTCGGTGGTATCTTCCGTGTGCCAGAGAACCAGGTTGGAGATATGCATTCTTTCCGCCAGTTCACAGGCATCTTTTACGGTACTGTGATGCTTTTCATAGGGTTTGAACTGTTCTCTGTCTTCGTACAGACAAAAAGCTTCGTGGAACAGCCAGTCGCTGTCTTTTACATATGCATAGTTGCAGTCGTGATAGGGCTCATCTCCGGTGAAGCTCAGTTTTCTGCCATTGGAAAGGGTGGTTGTAAATCCGAACTGTTTTGCCTTTGTGGATTCAATATCAAAGAAGGTAAACGTCTGTCCCAGAATTTCCTTCTGATCTCCGTTTTTCAGTGGAATCAGGAAAATCTGCTTTCCGATCAGATCACAAAGCTTTTTCTGAATGGTCATGCGGCACATGCTTTCCAGAGAGGGAAGCAGTTCCTCATGGGCATAGACAAAAACAGGTTCTGTTAGTTTGCCGGTTTTCATTTTGCTGGCCAGAAGGCGGAAAAGCCAGATAAAGCCAACGGTATGATCACAATGCTCGTGGGTAATAAAGATGTGGTGGATATGCGCAAGGGGAATCTGCATATCTTCCAGCTTTTTCATGATGGTATTGCCGCCGCCGCAGTCAACCAGAAAAAACTCTTCACCTTTACGCAGCGCGTAACAGGTGTTGTAGCATCGGGTTACCATGGCGTTGCCGGTGCCGATTACGTATAATTCTTCCATATTTGTTGCTCCTGATTTGGATAAGATGGTAAAAGGTAACTGCCGGATGGAAGGTCAGACTTCCATCTTCGTACAGTTACCTTTCTGAAAATATTTATTTAACCTCTTTCTGTACTTTCTGCATGTTCATGGCACGAACCTTTGTGGACAGACCATACAGGGTGATGAAGCCGGATGCATCGTGATGATCATACAGATCACCTGTGGTGAAGGATGCAAGAGATTCATTGTAAAGTGAATAGGGAGAGGTTGTACCCATACGGATAATATTGCCCTTGTACAGTTTCAGATGTACAGTACCGGTTACATACTGCTGGGTGGATTCGATGAATGCCTGCAGTGCTTCACGAAGGGGGGTAAACCATTTGGCACTGTATACCAGATCGGCAAACTGTACAGCCAGCTGTCTCTTTACGTTGGTGGTTTCCTTGTCGAGGATCAGTTCTTCCAGCTGCTGATGCGCTTCCATCAGAATGGTTCCGCCGGGAGTTTCATATACACCACGGGACTTCATACCTACCACACGGTTTTCAACGATATCGCAGATACCGATACCATGTTTGCCGCCCAGTTCATTGAGCTTACGGATGATATCAGAAGTTTTCATCTGTACGCCGTTTACTGCCTTCGGAACACCCTTTTCAAAATCAATGGTGAGTTCTTCTGCTTCATCAGGTGCTTCTTCCGGTGTTACACTTAATACCAGCAGATGGTTGTAGTTGGGTGCACAGGAAGGATCTTCCAGTTCCAGACCTTCATGGCTGATGTGCCACAGGTTTCTGTCACGGCTGTAGCTGTTGTCTGCGGAGAAAGGAAGGTAGATATCATGATCTTCGCAGTACTTGATTTCATCATCACGGGAGGAAAGGTCCCATGTTCTCCAGGGAGCGATGATCTTTAAGTCAGGAGCCAGAGCTTTGATACCCATTTCAAAACGAAGCTGATCGTTGCCCTTACCGGTTGCACCGTGGCAGATTGCAACTGCACCTTCCTTGCGGGCGATTTCCACCAGTCTCTTGGTAATGATCGGTCTTGCCATGGCAGTACCTAACAGATATTTATTCTCATAGATTGCATTTGCCTGTACACAGGGCATGATGTAATCATCACAGAATTCATCAACCACATCTTCGATATACAGTTTGATGGCACCGCTTAACTTTGCTCTTTCTTCAAGACCTTCCAGTTCGCTGCCCTGACCTACATCGATACATACACAAACAACATCGTAATCATAGTTCTCTTTTAACCAGGGGATGATAACTGTTGTATCAAGTCCGCCTGAATATGCAAGTACAACCTTTTCTTTCATATTAAAAGCCCCTTTACTGAATCTTTTTTTCGTCTTTTTTCTTCTGTATGCTTCACTTTCATTAACGTGGGTCATATCAGGAAGAATTACTTGATTAATATACAACAAAGTGGTATGATTTGCAAGGGTATTTTCTTATATTCTGGGAAATATCTGAATATGTATTGCATATTATTCATTAAAGATGTATAATTATACCTGCCCGCTTTATGGACGGACAGTGCTAATGGGAAAGGAGCAGTCGGTTTTTGGAACCGACGGAAAACAGTATGATTAAAGTTGGAATTATCGGGTCCACCGGATATGCAGGAGCTGAACTGGTCAGACTCCTGTATCAGCATGAAGAAGCTGAAGTTATCTGGTATGGTTCCAGAAGTTATGTAGATAAAAAGTATTACAGTGTGTATCCCAATATGTTTGAAATTGTCGATGCAGCATGCATGGACGACAATATGGATGAACTGGCGGAACAGGTGGATGTGATCTTCACGGCAACGCCCCAGGGACTCTGTGCTTCTCTGGTGAATGATGAAATTCTTTCCAAAGTCAAAATCATTGATCTGAGTGCGGACTTCCGGCTGAAGGATGTGAACGTATATGAAAAGTGGTATAAGATCGAACATAAGAGTCCGCAGTATATTGAAGAAGCTGTTTACGGTCTGTGTGAGATCAATCGGGAACAGGTGAAGGGGGCAAGATTGATTGCCAACCCCGGATGCTATACCACCTGCTCCATTCTGACAGCGTATCCTCTGGTAAAGGAAGGTCTGATTGATCCCAATACGCTGATCATTGATGCCAAATCCGGTACTTCCGGTGCAGGACGCGGTGCAAAAGTGGATAACCTGTTCTGTGAAGTAAATGAAAACATGAAGGCATATGGTGTAACCACTCACAGACATACACCTGAAATTGAAGAACAGCTGGGGTATGCCTGCGGTGAATCCATTCGGATCAATTTTACACCCCATCTGGTTCCCATGCAGAGAGGGATTCTTGCCACCGAATATGCTTCTCTGAAACCCGGTGTAACCGCATCGGATATCCGTGCCGCATATGATAAATATTATAGGAATGAAAAATTTGTCCGTGTTCTTCCGGAAGGCATGGTTCCCCAGACCCGTTTTGTGGAAGGAAGCAATTATGTGGATGTGAACTTTGTGGTGGATGAACGGACCAATCGTGTGGTTATGATGGGTGCCATGGACAATCTGGTAAAAGGTGCAGCCGGTCAGGCCGTTCAGAACATGAATCTGCTCTTTGGTTTACCGGAAGATATGGGTCTGAAACAGGTACCCATGTTCCCGTAAACAGAATGAGTTTCTACCTATTATAATAGATATATTATAATAGATATACCAGTTATAATAGTTTACCAGATTATAACAGATATACCAGATGCTGTATTAGATTATTGTGAAGATGCATCAACGGATTTCAATATAGCAAAAGAAAAGTAAGAGAGGGAAAAGATATGGCAGATCAATATATGGATGAAATTATGAAAAAAGCGGAGGTGCTGATTGAGGCGCTTCCTTATATCCAGCGTTTTAATCGCAAGATAATTGTTGTCAAATACGGCGGCAGTGCCATGGTGGATGAAGAACTGAAAAAGAAAGTCATTGCTGATGTTGTACTGTTGAAGCTGACCGGCTTCAAACCGATTATTGTGCATGGCGGCGGCAAGGAAATCAGCAGATGGGTTGCAAAATCCGGAATGGAACCGAAATTCGTCAATGGCCTTCGTGTAACAGATGCAGATACCATGGAGATTGCGGAAATGGTTCTGAATCGTGTGAATAAGAGCCTGGTTCAGATGGTACAGGAGCTGGGGGTAAAGGCTGTAGGTATCAGCGGCAAAGACGGCGGTCTGCTGCATGTTCAGAAACGGTATTCCAATGGCGAAGATATTGGTTATGTGGGTGAAATCGATGCAGTGAATCCCAAGGTTCTGTATGACCTTCTGGAAAATGATTACCTGCCCGTTGTCTGCCCCATTGGTTTTGATGATCAGTTCGACACGTTCAATATCAATGCCGATGATGCAGCATGTGCCATTGCCAAATCCATGAAAGCAGAGAAACTGGCATTCCTTACCGATATCGAAGGCGTTTACAGAGATTTCAACGATAAGTCCACTTTAATTTCCGAACTGCGTCTGGATGAAGCAGAGCGTTTCATTTCCGAAGGTATGGTCGGAGGCGGTATGATTCCGAAACTGACCAACTGTATCGATGCGCTGAAAGAAGGCGTTTCCAGAGTCCATATTCTGGATGGCCGTATTCCACACTGTCTGTTGCTGGAGATTTTCACCAATAAAGGAATCGGAACTGCAATTCTGAATAATACGGAGGTAGAATACTATCATGAGTAAGGCCATTGAAGATTTAAAGAAGCTGTCCAGAGAAGAAGTCATTGCATGTGCAGAACAGTCTCTGCTGCATACCTATAACCGATATCAGATTATTCTGGAAAAGGGAGAAGGCATGTACCTGTTTGATTCAGAAGGAAAGAAATATCTTGATTTCTGTGCGGGGATTGCGGTATTTGCTCTTGGTTATAAAAATGAGCGGTTCAATCAGGCAGTAAAGGATCAGGTGGATCAGCTGGTGCACACCTCCAATTATTACTACAATTTCCCTTCCATTGCGGCAGCACAGAGACTGACAAAACTGGCCCATATGGATCGGGTATTTTTTACCAACAGCGGTACAGAGGCAATCGAAGGTGCCATCAAGACTGCAAGAAAATATGCATTTAATAAGGACGGGCGTACAGACCACGAAATCATTGCCATGAACCACTCCTTCCACGGCAGAAGTATGGGAGCCCTTTCCGTAACCGGAAATCCCCATTATCAGGAAGCATTCAAACCGCTGATCGGCGGCGTGAAGTTTGCCGAATACAACAATCTGGACAGTGTAAAGGAACTGGTAACCGACCGCACCTGTGCAATCATTCTGGAACCCATACAGGGCGAGGGAGGCATTTACCCTGCGACAGAAGAATTTCTGAAAGGTCTGCGTGCTCTTTGCGATGAAAAAGATATTCTCCTGATCTTTGATGAAATCCAGTGCGGCATGGGAAGAAGCGGTATGATGTTTGCCTGCCAGCGTTACGGTGTGGATCCGGACATCATGACCGTGGCAAAAGCGCTGGGATGCGGTCTGCCTGTGGGAGCATTCATGACCACAGAACGGGCAGCTGCGCTGGTGGCAGGTGATCACGGCAGCACCTATGGCGGCAACCCGCTGGTGGGAACAGCTGCCAATGCAGTTCTGGATATTTTTGAAGAGGATCATATTCTGGAAAATGTACAGGAAACCGGCGCTTATCTGTATGAAAAACTGGAGGCTGTAAAAGCAGCACATCCGGAAATTACCGCACACCGCGGTGTTGGTTTTATTCAGGGACTGGAATTTGACAGACCGGTGGGAGAGATTGTGTCCAAATGTATTGAAAACGGACTGATCCTGATTTCTGCAGGAACCAATGTCATCCGTTTTATTCCTCCTCTGATTGCAAAGAAGGAACATGTGGACGCCATGATTAAAATTCTGGAATCCAGTATTGCTTCTGTCAATTAACTGCCTGTTTCATCATTTTACATTTTATCTGCATCGTTGGCGGCAATCACCGCAGCTATCGCTGCAGAATAAAACAGCTGCTGTTTCCATGGCAGCTGTTTTTTCGTTCATATGCCCGGCGGAATCCGTTTCTTTATCAGCTGGAAAAAGATAACCTGTGAGAAATTAATAAAATCTTTATAGCTTTCATATTGCTTTTATGATTTGTTCCGAGTACAATGTAATTTACGGGACAGATATCTCCCTTCGGGGAGGTTGCAATGCAATTGAAACATATCAAAAGAGCTGCAGCAGTGTGTTTTTTTCTTCTGGCCGGTGTGTTCTACTGTTCGGTACAGGGCAGCCGGGATGTGTCAGAGGCATTCAATGCGGCAGACACTGTTTTTTCTGAAGATTCCGAATCATCGCAAGTGAAGAAAACGGAAGTATCGGCGGAAAATGGTGAGGCTGCGGATACGTCAGCAGATTCATCAGAAGATCCGTCAGAACCGAAACAGATTCACGTACATGTCTGTGGTGCAGTGAGACAGGCAGGTGTATATCTGCTGTACGAACATTCAATTATCGAAGATGCAGTGAAAGCTGCGGGCGGTGTTCAGGAAGGCGGTGCAGCTGATTATCTGAATCTTGCCGCTTCGATACATGAAGGGGATAAGATCTATGTTCCTTTTCTGAAAGATCTGGAGAATCCTTACGGAAGTCCGGCGGAGTCAGATTCATCCGTGGAAAGTGTCATGGGTGTACAGGGCTCTTCAGATGGTCTTGTAAATCTCAACACGGCAGACCGGAATCAGCTGATGACACTGACGGGGATTGGAGAGACAAGGGCAGATGCAATACTGGCATATCGTTCGGAGCATGGAAAATTTCAGAAAATTGAGGATATCATGAAGGTATCCGGAATCAAGGAAGGTGCATTCAGTAAGATAAAGGATCAGATTAAAGTCTGAGAACTTATGGGAATTGCTTGGAGGAAGTAAATATGAGTAAGAAGATTCTGGTCGTAGATGATGAAAAACTGATCGTAAAAGGCATAAAGTTCAGTCTTTGTCAGGAAGACGGATGGGAAGTGGATTGTGCATATGATGGCGGGGAAGCCATTGAAAAAGCCAGACAGACAGAGTACGATATGGTTCTGCTGGATGTGATGCTTCCTGTTTATGATGGGACAGAAGTATGCCGCATGATTCGAGAATTTTCGAATATGCCGATCATCATGCTGACGGCCAAGAACAGTGATATCGATAAAATCATGGGATTGGAATACGGTGCAGATGATTATGTGACGAAGCCTTTCAATATTCTGGAAGTAAAGGCACGTATGAAAGCAATCATGCGGAGAAGCACCAGAATCGAAAAGACAGAAGCAAAGGATGAGTCCAGAATCGTTGCCGGAGATCTGGTGATGAACCGGGAAAACCGTACTGTTGCCATTGAAGGTAAAGATATCAATCTTACTGCCAAGGAATTTGACCTTCTGGAACTTTTGCTTCTGAATCCGGGAAAAGTATACAGCAGAGAGAAACTGCTGAATATCGTCTGGGGATATGAGTATCCCGGAGATGTCAGAACTGTGGATGTACATGTACGGCGTCTTCGCGAAAAGATTGAAAAAACCCCCAGTGATCCCCGGTATGTTCATACCAAATGGGGAGTGGGATACTATTTCAAAGGTCAGGAATAACGGACAGGTGACAGACAATGCAGTTTTTAAAAAAAATACAGTCTGATAAAGGTCTGAATCTGAAAAATATTGAAATGGAAAGCTTCCGTACGAGGATTGCCTATCATCTGAGCCATTTGCGTGAATCACTGTCTGACAGTCTGAAAAGTGTCAGAGTCTGGTTTTTTCTTCTGATTGTACTCATGGCATGGATTCCATGTACGGTGATGACAGCTTATGTGATGGATCAGATGGAGAAAGAGCAGATTAAAAGACAGGTGGAGGAACTGCAGTATCAGGGACTGGCACTTTCCAGGCAGATGTCCAGAACGGCTTATCTCGGAAATTTTGATACGCCCGGGATGAATGTCGGCATGAATGCGGAAATCAGTCTGCTGTCCGATCTGTATGACGGCCGTATTATGGTGATCAATGACAGCTTTCAGGTTGTGAAGGATACGTATAATACGGATACCAATAAGTACAATATTTCACAGAAGGTTCTTTCCTGTTTTCGAAACGGCGAAAAGAACAATTATGAGTATTTTGCTGACCGGCAGTATGCGGAATTCACGATTCCCATTTATGACCAGAGCCTGAAACAGATCCGCGGTGTGATGGTATTCAGTACCTCAACGCGAAATATTGAAGTACTGTTTGATGCACAGCGCAGACAGTATCAGATTCTGGAGCTGATCATCTGTATTGTGATCGCTTTTCTGGGATTCGGGTTCA
>JBJELP010000293.1:0-5950 GCA_051879215.1 Lachnospiraceae bacterium | reverse complement strand
CCCAAATGATGTCAAAGAAGGAAAGAAAACTGGCAAAACTGCAGCGGCAGTTAGCGCATAAAGAAAGAGGAAGCAGCAATTACCATAAGACAAAAAGGCAGATCGCATAAAGAAATCCGCATAGGGCAGGAACTGCCCGAATCAACGCCTGTGGAGATAGTAGGTTACGAGGTCGATGAAGCAGGAAGCCCATTGGCTTTAGACAATGGGTAGTTCACTCAGAAAAGAAAGCGGATACTGGATGAAATCCATATTCAGGAAGGACAGCTGGAACAGCTGGATTATCTACGCTATAAAATACAGAAAAATATGAGGTGACTATGTATATCAATGAAAAAGGACAGGCTGTGCCTGAAAAAACGGAACTGATTCAGGTGGAAGCATTTGAAAAGATCAACCGGACAGAAATACGCTGGCTGGGAAATGGAGGTGCCATGATCAACAGCAGAGGAACTGTGGTTATGATCGATCCGGTTTTAAGCGGATTTGATATGCCGCTGCTGATTCAGGTTCCGATTATGGAAGATTGCGTACCGCATCTGGATGGAATTCTGCTGACACACTGTGATAATGATCATTACAGCCGGAAAACCTGCAGGGAACTGGCAACGGTTACAGAAGAATTTCATGCCTCCTGCTATGTGGCAGAACTGCTGAATACGGAGCTGGGTATTTCCGGAAAGGGCCATGCGATTGGAGAACAGTTTGCACTGGGCAGTATCACAGTTGCATTAACCCCGGCCTGGCATAACTGGCAGAATGAATCGCCTAAACATCATACACGGGAATTTGCCATGGAGGATTATTGCGGCTTTTGGCTGGATACGCCCGATGGAAGTATCTGGGCTGTGGGAGACAGTCGGCTGATGGAAGAACAGCTGCATATGCCGGCTCCGGATGCAATACTGTTTGATTTTTCCGACAGCAGATGGCATATCGGTCTGGAAGGAGCCGAAAAAATGGCCGCAGCATATCCTGAAACACCACTGATTCTGTGGCACTGGGGAAGTGTAGATGCACCGGACTGGAAAGAATTTAATGGAAATCCAGAGGAATTGTGCCGATGTATTGTAAATCCTGAGCGTGTGGTTGTTTTGAATCCGGGTGAAGCATATCAGCTGGAACGATTGAAATAAATATGTACTGTAAGCAGGAGAGGGAGAAAAAAGTCTCCCTCTTTTGTTGTTATATTTAAAATAACCCCTATTTCTTTATGGCTAATCAAATGATATGAGAGGACAGGTACCATTGGCAGAAAACAGGACCGGCGATATTGATATACTTGAATTTTTGTGGGCTGTGAAGTACAATAAAAAAAATAATTAATATGCTTGTCAATTGTAGTGATCTGGTCAGTGTTTCTGACAGGGAAAGGAAGTGTATCGGAAAGTGGGTATTTATCTGAATCCGGGAGGCGGAGCTTTTCAGGAAGCGGTTTCTTCTGAAATATATGTGGATAAAACAGAATTGATTCAATATACTAATCGGGTGTTGAAAACATTACAGAAATATATCTGTGTAAGCAGACCGCGGAGATTCGGGAAGTCTACAGCGGCAAATATGCTTACTGCTTATTATGGAAGAGGAGAAGACAGCAGAGGATTATTTAAAGGACTCAAAATAGAAAAAGAACCGTCATTTGACCAGCATTTAAATCAGTATAATGTGATTTTTCTAAATATACAGGATTTTCTCAGCAGAACTCATAATGTTAATAAAATGAAAGCACTTCTGGAAAAAAAGGCTGCTGAGAGATTTACTGAGGGCTTATCCGAGTGTGGATTATCTGGATCAGACCGATTTAATTGGGGTATTGGAGGATATTTATGCAGAATGCAGAATTCCATTTATTTTTGTTATTGATGAATGGGACTGCATTTTCCGGGAAAATAAGGATAATGCAGCTGCTCAGAAAATGTATCTGGACTTTTTGAGAAACCTGCTAAAAGACAAAACATATGTAGCGCTGGCATATATGACAGGAATTCTCCCAGTCAAGAAATATGGGACGCAGGAGGTGAATTCCGCTGAAAGAGGAAGAGAGGCCCGCCTGGGCGGTTCGGCATTGAATATGTTTGATGAATTCTCCATGACAAACCCCAGACAGCTGGCTAAGTTTGTAGGATTCACAGAGTCAGAAGTAAGGTCTTTATGCAGGCGGTATGCTATGGATTTCGAGGAGACCAAACGATGGTATGATGGATATCGTTTCGAAAATCTGGAACATATATACAGCCCCAGATCTGTTGTGAGTGCTATGCTTAGCAGATGTTTTGACAGCTACTGGAATCAGACAGAAACCTTTGAAGCCCTGCGGGATTATATTGTTATGAATTACGCCGGATTGAAAGATATGGTTATCGAACTGTTAGCAGGAGAAAATAAGAAAATTAATATCAGTAAATTTACCAATGATATGACAACCTTCAAGAGTGCGGATGACGTATTGACACTTCTGATCCATCTGGGTTATCTGGGATATGATTATGCTGCACAGGAAGTATTTATTCCAAACTCGGAGGTTGCCTCTGAATTCTGTAATGCAATGGAGGATGCCGGCTGGGAGAGAGTTATAAACGCGGTCCGCCGTTCCGACGCGTTATTAGAAGCAACCTGGAAAGGGGATAGTGATGTTGTAGCCAAGGGGGTAGAAGAAGCTCATTTTGAAACCTCTATATTAAAGTATAACGATGAAAACTCTTTGGCCTGCGTAATCGCTCTGGCATACTACAGTGCCAGGGAATACTATATGGAAATTCGGGAGCTACCGGCAGGACGGGGATTTGCAGATATTGTTTATCTGCCTAGAAAAAATCATCCGGGCAAACCGGCAATGATTGTGGAATTAAAATGGAATCAGTCTGCTGAAGGAGCAATCGAACAGATTAGAGAGAAGAAGTACGTGAAGGCGTTGGATGGTTATACTGGATCTGTTTTATTGGTGGCAATCAATTATGATAAGGGCAGCAAGGTACATCAGTGTATAATTCGTGAGATTATTTGCTAAAAAAATGGCCTATACAGATGGCATGACTGATTTAGAAAAGACGCGGATTCAGACCAGATATGGTGTTTATTATGTTTACAGAAATCATGACAGGCAGCCGTATACACGTAATAAGAATTATACGGATGAAGAATTGGCTAATGCCATAGAAAACCGTGTATCCGTTTTGCACATGGCTTCATCGGGTACACGGTTTTATTCTGATGTTATTATCTAACTCAGTTTTTTTCTCAGCTGGAGGATTTTTTCTTCAATCAGGCGAATTGTTCCAAGAAACATTTATCAGAAATTCCGGTATTCCAACAGCTTGATCCTGCTTGGACATATTGATTCGGGCATGGATAAGATTTCCTGCCTGAACGGAGAAATCTTGCTTATTAAGCATCAATACGGTACAATATGATGTAATAAGCATGGGTAAGCCTGAAAGGAGTCTTATATGGAGATTAGAGTTCTTCGCTATTTCTTAACTGTTGTGCGGGAAGAAAGCATAACAAAAGCGTCAGAGGTTCTGCATATTACCCAACCGACTTTAAGCCGACAATTATCTCAAATGGAGGAAGAAGTGGGCGTTAAATTGTTTGAAAGAGGTTCTCGAAGAATCACTCTGACCAATGAGGGAATTCTCCTGCGAAGACGTGCAGAAGAAATACTGCAGCTCGTTGATAAAACAGAAAAAGAGCTTGTAAAACAGGAGGAACAGGTGGAAGGGAAAATTTCCATTGGCTGCGGTGAAATTTCTTCTGTACAATTATTACCGGAACTGTTTCGCACATTTCGGGAAAAATATCCCCGTGTTAGCTTTGACATTTTCACAGCTACGGCAGATTTGGTGAAAGAGCAGATGGATAAAGGGTTACTTGATATAGGTCTGCTGCTTGAGCCGGTTGATATAGAGAAATATGACTTCATTCGTTTGGATATGAAAGAAAACTGGGTCGTCCTGATGCGTCCCGATGATCCTCTGACCCAAAAACAATGTGTTACAGCAAAAGACTTGTCTGCCCTTCCATTGATTCTTCCCCGACGGATGAGTGTGCAAAGTGAACTGGCAAGCTGGTTTGGCGATTATTATGAAGAACTCAATGTTGTCTTTACCAGTAATTTAAGTACCAATGCAGCGATTATGGTAAGTAATGGTCTGGCGTATTCTCTGGTGATTGAGGGCGCAATTCCATTTTGGGATCCGTCAAAGATTACACACAGACCGCTGTCGCCTGCTTTAACTGCAACAAGTGTATTGGCATGGAAACGCGGTCAACCGTTTGGTCTGGCAGCTACAAAATTTATCGAACATATCAGATGCCTTTTGAGCATGGATCGCCCATAAAAACCAGGTATTTGATATATATACTCTTTTGTTTTACCATGTAAGTGCAGTTGGAAGAACCATTCTTCTGACAGCACTTACTTTTTTGTTATGAAAATCCTGAAGGAGGAAAGAAATGGATCAGCAAACGGTTCTGTTCTCAGACAAAAGTCTGAAGGCAATGATTATTCCCCTGTTTTTGGAGCAGCTGCTGGTAATGCTTGTGGGACTGGCAGACACTCTGATTGTAAGCTATGCCGGAGAAGCAGCGGTATCAGGGGTTTCTTTGGTAAATCAGTTTAACACCATATTCGTTTATCTGTTTACCGCACTGGCTTCCGGCGGTGCAGTCGTAATCAGCCAGTATATCGGGAAACAGGCAGCAGACGATGCCGGAGAAGCGGCCAGCCAGCTTCTGTCCTTTTCCACGGCGTTTTCCGTATTAATTGCAGCTTTTGTGCTCATTGGGAATGAGAGAATGCTTGGGCTGATGTTTGGAAAAGTAGAGGAAGATGTCATGGAGGCCTGCATTACGTATCTGCGTATTTCCGCTTATTCTTATCCGGCCCTTGCAGTCTACAATTCCGGTGCGGCATTATACCGCAGCATTGGCAGGACCAGTGTAACAATGTACCTGTCCATAGCCTCCAATATCATCAATGTGATTGGCAATGTAATCGGCGTATTCGTCCTGAAGGCAGGCGTGGCAGGCGTAGCGTATCCCTCTCTGATTGCCCGTACCTTTTCAGCAGTGGTAATTACATGGCTGTGCTTTCAGGAGACAAATGATGTTGTATACCGCTGGAGATGGATTTTCCGGTGGAATAGAAGCCTGATGAAACATATTTTGAACATCGCCATTCCGAACGGATTGGAAAACGGTGTTTTTCAGTTGGTGAAGGTTGCTTTGAGCAGTATTGTAGCACTGTTTGGTACGTATCAGATCGCCGCAAATGGTGTGGCGCAAAGCATCTGGTCGCTGGCAGCGCTGGCTGGTGTTTCCATGGGGCCGGTGTTTATCACGGTAATCGGACAGTGTATGGGGAATGGCGATACAAAGGTGGCAGATCATTATTTTAAGAAACTGACACGGATCACACTTCTGATTTCCTTCGCATGGAATCTGCTGATCTTTCTGCTGACTCCAGCTTTCCTGAGGTTCTATGCCCTGGAACCGGAAACAAAACAGCTTGTGATCTGGCTGGTGCTGATTCACAACTTGTTTAATGCAGTCGCGTTCCCGTTCTCCGGCGCTCTCAGCAATGGATTACGGGCAGCAGGAGATGTGAAATTCACGATGTATGTATCTGTAATATCCACGCTTGCAGTACGCCTGCTTCTGTCTTATCTGTTGGGAATAACAATGCAAATGGGTGTTATTGGTATTGCGGTTGCAATGGTCTGTGACTGGGTCATTCGGGCGGTGATATTCTTCTGGAGACAGAAATCCGGAAAGTGGAAAACATTCCAGGTGATCTAAGCAGTTCCTTGACCCGCAAAGGGCATCAGCTCCATTCAGACTGCAAGAATGGATTCTATTGTCGCATATTTTGAAAAATTTTGAATCCGGGTGAAGCGTTTCAGTTGGAACGACTGAAATAAATATGTTCTGTAAGCAGGAGAGGGAGAAAAAT
>JBJELP010000292.1:0-6025 GCA_051879215.1 Lachnospiraceae bacterium | reverse complement strand
TCTCACACCACCGTACGTACCGTTCGGTATACGGCGGTTTCAATAGTTGACGTGCACAGACTGATATGCCGTGGTTAAATCATAAAAGCCACTGTTTATCAGTCTTTCTTTACTCATAGCCCTTTTGACCGTTGTGGTATTCGACGTTCTCCAATAACCCTTACGACTGTTTGCAGCCATTTGCGCATATTTCTCAGGAATTCCCATACGAATTAAGTTTCGTTTCTTCGTTTTTGGCAGTTTCCACTGTTTCCATATACACATACGGATTCTGTGATACAACCATCCATTCAGTTCCTCTATTGGATTCTTCATACTTGCAATTCCATAATGATTAAACCATCCTCTTGCATACACTTTGATTTCCTCAAGTGCAGGCTTGATACTCTGAACTCGCTTGCGGGAAGACAGCTCTTTCAGCCTTGATTTAAACTTTTTCCATGACTTCGGATGAACGCGGATGTAGATTCCTCCTCCGTTCCTTCCCAATGCAAAGCCAAGGAACTTAAAATTTCGGATTGCAAACACACTCACAGTTCTGCTCTTATCTTTGTTTACTGTGAGCTTTAGTTTATCCTCTAGGTAACGTGTACCACTTTCCAAGAGTCTTTCAGAAGCCCGCTTGCTTTTTGCAAGCAACACGATGTCATCCGCATACCTGATGCACGGAACACCTCTTTTTAAGAACTCTTGGTCAAACTCATTCAGATAGATATTTGACAGCAACGGAGATAAGTTCCCACCTTGTGGTGAACCTTCTTCTGTTTCCATTACTACACCATTCTCCATGACTCCACCCTTGAGATATCGTTTAATCATCTGAATCACTCGTTCATCTTTGACATTGCGTCTTAAGATATTGATTAGTATCTCATGGTTCAAGGTGTCAAAGTATTTCGACAGGTCGATGGATACTGCATATGTGTATCCTTGCTCTGCGTACTCTTTAACCTTTTGGATTGCTTGTTTCGCATCTCTTTGTGGGCGGTATCCATAGCTATTGTCTGCAAACAATGGCTCATAGATTGGTGTTAGCTGTTGGGCTATCGCCTGCTGAATGGTTCGGTCAACCACTGTTGGTATGCCAAGCTTTCGCACACCACCATCTGGCTTTGGAATCTCAACTCTCCTTACTGGAGACGGAGTGTATTTCCCTCTGTAGATTCGGTCTACTAACTCCTTTTGATTTTCCTTAAAGTATAGGAATGCCCCTTCAACGGTCATCCCGTCGACTCCAGGTGCTCCTTTGTTTGCTCTAACTCTCTTAAAAGCTCTGTTGAGATTATCTTTATACAGTATCTTCTCCAAGAGTCTCGGCTGTGCACTGTCTCTTTCTTTCCATATCCGATTGAATGACCTAGACGCTTTCGCATACCCTTCATGTTCCGCACTATCTCTTTGCGAACAGCCACTATTCGTGTTTTCTGTCATAGTAAGTCATTCCTCCTTTCTCGGTCATACTTAAGACTCCTACTGATTCGGTCCTTCACCTCTCGGCTAATACGACCTCTGCTGACTTCTGTGTGTTCAGCACAACCTTGCGATTGTGGTTACTCTTTTCAGAGCATTCCACACAGACCTCCCTAGGTACCACACGTTTCCTTCTCTCCATATATCTGCCTCATTTATCATGCATGATTCCGTGTAGTTATTGGGCTTTAGTTTGTTATGCAACCTTACCCTCATGCATAACCTCCTATGAGATTTCTGTTCGTCAGACCAGAGATTTGCCCGTGAGTTAGTCTGTTCCTCACATCCAGCTTCCTTCAGATTCGTAGTCGCCCACGACACCCTTGCTTTCGGCTATATCCTTCCCACTACCGGGCGGATTCGGGACTTGCACCCGTTGGAAACGTGCGCCGCTAGGCGCACATAAAAAAACTGCCCCTTATCTCTATGGTAAGGAGCAGTTTTTTCTGTCTTTATTGCTTTTCACAGCATCATCTGCCGGTTGTTACAATACAATATATTTCAACACAAAGAGTACGGCCAGCACATACATCAATGGGGATACCTTCTTTGCACGGCCCGTTACTGCATTGATTACTACATAAGAGATTACGCCGATGGAGATACCTTCTGCAATACTGTATGTCAACGGCATAGCCAGCAGGCACAGATATGCAGGAATGGACTGTCTGAAATCTCTGAAATCAATATCTACAACAGCAGAAACCATCAGGAATCCTACGAAAATCAGAGCCGGTGCGGTTGCAAATCCCGGAATCGCACAGAAGATCGGTGCGAAAAAGATTGCAATCAGGAACAGGAAACCAGTCACAACAGAAGCCAGACCGGTACGTCCTCCCTCAGAAACACCGGAAGAGCTTTCCACAAATGTTGTGGTAGTAGAAGTACCTAAAACAGCACCTGCACTTGTTGCAATGGCATCTGCCAGAAGGGCCTGTTTGATTCTTGGCAGCTTGCCGTCTTTATCAAGCATTTCTGCCTTGTTTGCCACACCAATCAATGTTCCAAGGGTATCAAACAAATCTACAAACAGGAATGCAAATATAATAATGATAAAATCTGTAATCTTTAATACCGAAAGATCCGCGTTGAAACATTGTCCAAAAGTGGTCTTCAATGCGGTCAGATCAAAGGTTGACCAGGATGGGAACAGGGAATAATAACCTGCCTCCACATCTACCACATACAGCCCTGTGACCTGACAGATCATACCCAGCACCCAGGTAGCAACGATTCCGATCAGGATCGCACCTTTTACTCTCTTTATATATAAGATAATGATAATGAAAAGGCCAATAATGCCAAGAATCGCACTGATACCGGCAGTTGTAAAGTTCTGTCTGAAATCAATGATTGTTACAAGGGTAGAATCGTTATTTACAACAATGCCTGCGCTCTGAAGACCGATAAAGGCACAGAACAGACCGATACCTACGGACACACCTTTTTTCAGTTCCAACGGTATGGCATTGAAAATGGCCTCCCGGACATTTGTAATAGACAATACAATAAAGATCAGACCTTCTACAAATACAGCCAAAAGTGCGATCTTCCAGGAATAACCCATCGTACCGCATACCGTAAAGGCAAAATAAGCATTCAGTCCCAGCCCCGGTGCCAGCGCAAACGGATAGTTTGCAAGCAGCGCCATACACAGGGTTCCGATAAAGGCGGCAAGCGCCGTCGCCATCAGAATCGCATTCTTGTCCATACCGGATGCAGACAAAATTGATGGATTAACAGCCAGAATGTAAGCCATTGTCATAAAAGTGGTGATACCGGCTATCACTTCCACTTTTACAGTGGTACCATTCTGTTTCAATTTAAACAGTTTCTCTAACATTTTCTTCCCCTTTCTCAAATGCAGGAACAATACGGCGGTGGACTCCCATCCCATATCCGCCATTGGTTTCATATAACCTATTTTAGCAAGTCCTGCTGCGAATGACAAACAGAAAACATGTATTTCAGCATCATTTTTTACAAAAAGAGCCTCTTCTTTTTTCTCAGGGGTTTTTCTTTCTTCTTTTTTGTGCTAAACTGCTAAAGTAATATTTGTGTATACATGAAAACCATTCATATTATCTATGATTGACATACACTGATTTTTTATAACCGAATCATACACTGGAAAGGAGTTTTTTCATGAAATTTACAAAAATGCACGGCTGTGGAAACGATTACATCTATGTAAATTGTTTCGAGGAACACATTGAAGATTATAACCAGACTGCCATCAAGGTCAGTGACCGCCATTTCGGCATCGGTTCTGACGGACTCATCGCTATCTGTCCATCAGAAATTGCAGACTGCAAGATGAGAATGTTCAACTCCGACGGCTCCGAGGGCAAAATGTGCGGAAACGCCATCCGCTGTGTGGCAAAATACGTATATGACAACAACCTTGCCCATAAAAAAATCATTTCCGTAGAGACCTTATCCGGCATCAAAACGCTGCTGCTTCACGTGGAAGACGAAAACGTACAGTCTGTTATGGTTGATATGGGTGCACCTATCCTGAACCCGGCAGACATTCCAATGGCTATCCCTGGCCATACGGAATCAACCGCCATCAGGGTACCGATCCAGATCGAGCTGGATGGGCAGGTCTGTGACTATGAAATTACCGGCGTGTCCATGGGAAATCCTCACGGCATCGTGTTCGTGGATGACGTTCACTCCTTAAATCTGGAAAAAATCGGACCGCTGTTCGAGCACCACCCCTATTTCCCGGATCGTGTAAATACGGAGTTTGTCCATGTGATAGACCGGCAGAACATCGATATGCGTGTGTGGGAACGAGGCTCCGGCGAGACACTTGCCTGCGGCACCGGATCCTGCGCAAGTGTAGTGGCCTGCGTTCTCAACGGCCTTACCGATGAAAAGGTAACCGTTCATCTGCTGGGCGGCGATCTTGAGATCCAGTACGACAGATCAAATAAAACCGTATTTATGACGGGTCCTGCAGCAACCATCTGTACAGGGGACATTGAGATTTAAGGGATTCGCAGAAGAAATCGCACCCGGAATATTGAAATGAAAAGGAGGCTCTCATGAAATTATCCTGCTTACTTACAAAATTTGATTACACCTGCCTGAAGGGCAGCATTGATACAGAAATCAACAAGCTGGTTTATGACTCCAGAAAGGTTACTGCAGGGGATGTATTCGTCTGCATCAGCGGTACTGCCCGTGACGCCCATGATTTTGTGGTGGATGTGGCAAAATCCGGCGCTGCTGCTGTCATTGTGGAAAAGGACGTATCCGATCAGCTTGCAGATTTTGATATTACAATTATCCGGACAGAAAATACCCGTCTGGCACTGGCGTGCATGTCCGCAGACTACTTTGGCAACCCGGCAGAAAAGCTGACGACCATCGGCGTCACCGGCACCAAAGGAAAAACTACCACTACCTATATGATTAAATCCGTTCTGGAAAAAACCGGTATCAAGACCGGCCTGATCGGAACCATCGAGACCATTATCGGCGACGAACATATTCCTGCCAACAACACCACGCCGGAATCCTACATCCTTCAGGAATCCTTTGCAAAAATGGTGGAAGCCGGCTGTAAATGTGTGGTCATGGAGGTTTCCTCTCAGGGCCTGATGCTCCACCGAGTGTCCGGCTTTACCTTTGACTTTGGTATTTTTACTAACCTTTCCGAAGACCACATCGGGCCAAATGAGCACAGCGATTTTGATGACTACTTAAACTGCAAAGCACTGCTTTTCAGACAGTGCCGGATCGGTATTGTAAATGCAGATGACCCATACGTAGACCGGATCATCCAGCAGGCGACCTGTAAAATTGAAACATTTGCCCTGGAAAAAGAGGCTGACCTGAAGGCAACCGAACTGGATCTGTTCACCAAGCCGGGAATCCTTGGCATCCGCTATCACCTGACAGGCAAGGTCGATATGCCTGTGGAGGTGGATATCCCGGGCCGCTTCAGTGTATACAACTCCCTCACCGCCATCGCTGTATGTCTTCACTTTACCGATGACTTACCGTTGATCCAGAATGTCTTAAAGGATGTTCAGGTGAAGGGGCGTGTAGAAATCGTACCTGTCTCAGACAAATTTACACTGATGATAGACTACGCCCACAATGCCATGAGTTTAGAGAGTCTGTTGAAATCCTTAAAAGAATACCATCCAAAACGAATTGTCACCGTATTCGGCTGTGGCGGCAACCGGGCACGCTCCCGCCGCTTTGAGATGGGCGAGGTTTCCTCCAAAATGGCGGACCTTTCCATTATCACATCCGACAACCCTCGTTTTGAAAAACCGGCAGATATTATTGAAGATATCCTGACAGGCGTGAAAAAAGCAGACGGCCAGTACATCATGATCGAAGACCGTCGGGAAGCAATCGCCTATGCGATCCACCACGGCCAGGAGGGTGATGTTATTGTCATCGCCGGCAAAGGCCACGAAGATTATCAGGAAATCGAAGGGGTAAAACACCACTTCAGTGACAGAGAAGAAGTAGAGGCAATCGCAGCAACTTTATAATCCGTTTTTTTGCACCTTCTCCCTCAGATAGAGGG
>JBJELP010000291.1:0-6052 GCA_051879215.1 Lachnospiraceae bacterium | reverse complement strand
AGAAACAGTACTCCTCTGTCCGCCAGAGAAATTTCACCGGGAGTCGGATACAGCCCGCCGCCGGATAACGCTGTTGTGCTGGCCGTGTGATGGGGAGATCGAAAAGGACGGGATTTCAGCAGACCGGATCCGGGCTTTAACAGACCGCAGATACTGTATATTTTTGTAATTTCCACACTTTCTTCATAACTTAATGGGGGCATAATGGAGGGAATACGCCGGGCAAGCATACTTTTTCCGGATCCGGGAGGACCGGATAAAAGCAGATTATGCATACCTGCCACTGCCACTTCAATTGCCCGTCTGGCTGCTGCCTGGCCGTTCACTTCACAGAAATCCGCTTCATAGACACAGTCTTCTTCCTTCCAGGGAATATGGGGGACAACCGCTTTGGCCAGCCGCTCCTGACTGGCTGTCAGTTCAAACAAATCCATCAATGAATGCAGGGGAATAACGTCAATGCCTTCAATACAGGCGGCTTCTGCGATATTATCCGCAGGTATGAAGCAGGTTCTGACATGATGCTCTCTGGCACACAGAACAGCCGGCAAAACACCATGAATACTGCAGAGTTTTCCGTCCAGACTCAGTTCTCCGCAGAACATGCTGTTTTCAGCAACAGAATCCCACAATGCACCGGTAAAATATCCCAAAGCAGTCAGAATCGAAACAGCAATGGGAAGATCCAGACCGGAGCCTCTTTTTCTGAGGTCAGCAGGAGACAGATTGATGGTAATCCTTTTCGGCGGCAGAGATATACCGCAATTATGAAATGCTGTCCGAACACGCTCCCGTGCTTCTTTTACTTCCGATCCGGGAATCCCCACCATATCAAAAGAGGGAAGACCGTCAGAAATATCCGCCTCCACCTGAACTATGTATCCATTAATTCCTCTCAATGTAACACCATATACTTTGCCGAGCATAATATATCCTTTCTGTTAATCCTTTTGAAAAGTTGATTGTCCCGCAGTTTTTGAGTCATATTATCATGTTTTGAAAGAAATTGTCAATAAACATGGGTGAAAATAAATATTATTTAAGATTTATAAAGAAATAATAAAAACTATAAAAAAACAATAAACAAAATATGAAAAAATAAAAATTGATTGAAATTTAAACAAACATGTGATTTAATAAAAATAATACTATATCATAACGAAAAGAAGGAAAAGGATGTTTACAGAGAAAGAGTATCGATACTGGCTTCATGGAATTCCGGGACTTGGAGCGGTACGGATTGGAAAATTGCTGGAGTATTACGGAAGTGCAGAGGCAGTGTGGCACGCATCGGAAGAGTCGCTGAATCAATGTAACCTTGTTGATGAAAGGGGAGTCGCTCTGATCAGAGAGAAAGAAAAAAGTCTGATACGGCAGGGAGCTGATAACCTTGAGAAGGCAGCAGAAGAGTATCATAATTTAAGCAGCAAAGGCATACGTTTTATTACACCGGAGGATGATCAGTATCCGGAAAGGCTGAAGCATTTATATGATCCGTCGGCGGGTCTTTTTGTAATCGGTGATGTTCCGGATGCACGGCCATCTGCAGCCATTGTCGGTGCAAGAAACTGCAGCCATTACGGAGAAGAGATGGCGTATCTTCTGGGTCGGGAATTGTGCCGCAGGGGAGTGGATGTGATCAGCGGCATGGCATTGGGAATTGACGGCGCTGCCCATAGAGGTGTTATGGAAGCCATTCGGAAAAATCAGGAACTGCCCTGTCATGGAAGGACCTTTGCGGTGCTGGGGAATGGAGTGGATATCTGTTATCCTCGATCCAATTCAGACATTTATCAGTTTCTGGGAGGCACCTGCGGAAATGGAAATGGATATCCTGAAAGGAAGCCGGAACCGTATCTGAAATTTCCGGATGGAAAAAGGGGCGGTATTCTTTCCGAGTTCATGCCGGGAACCAATGCTTTTGCTTCCAATTTTCCCATTCGAAACCGGATTATCAGCGGACTGGCGGATCTTGTCATTGTGGTGGAAGCACGGTTTCGCAGCGGGTCCCTGATCACTGCAGATCTGGCATTGGAACAGGGAAAGGATATCTGTGCCGTGCCGGGAAGAATCACAGATCCCCTTTCAAGAGGAACAAATGAACTGATCAGGCAGGGGGCTGAAATCATTACCGATCCCATGGAATTTGTGGAAAAACGCTTTCCTGCAGCATATAAAATAGAAGAAACAGCGAAAAATGAAAAAATTTTTCTTGCCATGTCAGAAGAAAAGGTGTATAGTTGTCTGGATTTTAACCCGACGCATCTGGGTACGATTCTCCAGAAAACAGGATTATCTGTTCAGGAAGTAAGTCAGAGTCTGAAACAGCTGACCGATGGAGGATGGATCGCCGAGACGTCAAAAAATTATTATGCATTGCAGGTCAGAAGGACGTAAAGCTGACACTGACAAAAGGATAAGATAGGAGTACCGACTTTATGGCGAAATATCTTGTTATCGTTGAGTCACCTGCAAAGGTTAAGACTATCAAGAAATTTCTGGGTTCCAATTACGATGTGGAAGCATCGAACGGACATGTTAGAGATTTACCGAAAAGCCAGCTTGGCATTGATGTCGAGCATGACTTCGATCCCAAATATATAACCATTCGCGGCAAAGGAGATTTACTTGCCGGACTTCGTAAAAAGGTGAAAAAAGCAGATAAGGTTTATCTGGCAACTGACCCGGACCGGGAAGGCGAAGCAATCAGCTGGCACCTGTACCATGCTCTGAAACTGGAAGACAAGCAGGTGCAGCGCATCACTTTCAATGAAATTACCAAAAATGCAGTGAAGGCTTCTCTGAAAGCCCCCAGAGAGATTGATATGGATCTGGTGAATGCACAGCAATGCAGACGTATACTGGATCGTCTGGTGGGATATATGATCAGTCCCTTGCTCTGGGCCAAGGTAAAAAGAGGATTGAGTGCAGGACGTGTGCAGTCCGCAGCTCTCCGGATCATCTGTGACAGAGAAGCTGAAATTGATGCATTTATTCCCAAAGAATACTGGACATTGGATGTTTTCTTAAAGCCAAAGGGAAGCCGCAGAGCAATGATCGCAAAACTGAAAGAAGAAGTCCATAATCGCAGAGAACTGGATGTGATTATGGAAGATCTGAAGGACTGCGAATATAAGATTGAAAGTATCAAACACGGGGAACGTGTGAAAAAAGCGCCGTATCCATTTACAACCAGTACCATGCAGCAGGATGCAGCGAAGGTTCTGAACTTTGCCACATCCAAAACCATGCGGATTGCACAGCAGCTTTATGAAGGTGTCGAAGTAAAGGGACAGGGCAGTATCGGTATCATCACGTACCTGAGAACCGATTCCGTGCGTGTATCGGATGAAGCTGCGGCAGCAGCCAGAACTTTCATTGCTGAAAAATACGGGGAAGAATATGTGGGAGCTGTCCGTACGGATTCCAGAAAATCAGGTAAGATTCAGGATGCCCATGAAGCAATCCGCCCCACCAGCCTTGATAACACCCCTGAAAAGTTAAAAGACTCCCTGACAAGAGATCAGTTCCGTTTATATCAGCTGATTTACAACCGTTTCCTTGCCAGCCAGATGGCATCCGCTGTTTTTGAAACCATGTCTGTTAAAATCAATGGCGGCGGTCATGTATTTACATCTGCCGGAAACCGCGTGATTTTCAATGGTTTCCAGATTGCGTATCAGGAAGATGATGAAAAAGACAAGGTTGTGAAGCTCAGTGACAGTCTGGAAGAAGGGATGGTACTGTCAGAAGAGAAAAAGGAAGAAAAGCAGCATTTCACACAGCCATCTCCCCATTTCACAGAAGCGTCTCTGGTAAGGGCTCTGGAAGAACTGGGAATCGGACGTCCCAGTACGTATGCACCGATCATTACCACTTTGCTGGCAAGACGCTATATTCTGAAAGAAGGAAAAGCCTTATTCGTAACGGAACTGGGTGAAGTGGTCAACCGGATTATGGTGGATTCCTTCAGCAGTATTGTCAATGTGCAGTTTACAGCCAGTCTGGAATCCCTTCTGGATATGGTGGAACTGGGAACGGTGGAATGGAAATCTGTTATCCGCAATTTCTATCCCGATCTGGATGAAGCGGTTAAAAAGTGTGAAGAAGAGCTGGAACACATCACCATCGAAGATGAAGTATCCGATGTGGTATGTGAACTGTGCGGCCGGAATATGGTTTATAAATACGGTCCCCACGGCAAATTCCTGGCATGTCCCGGTTTTCCCGAATGCAGAAATACCAAACCGTATTTTGAAAAGATTCATGTACCCTGTCCGAAATGCGGAAAGGATATTCTGATTAAAAAGACCAAAAAGGGAAGACGATTCTACGGATGTGAAGGAAACCCGGAATGCGATTTCATGTCATGGCAGAAACCGGTGGCCAAAGCGTGTCCGAGATGTGGAAGTTATATGGTTGAAAAGGGCAGTAAATTAAGCTGTTCCGATCCGGAATGCGGATATACGGAGAATAAACCAAAAGAAGAAAATATGGAAAAATAACGGTGGAAGATTCGTGTTAATTTACTGAACAATTAAAAAAACAGAAAGGATTTCCACAGTAGATTTTCCGACTGACTTTTTTTAAAAAGAATTTCTTAATGAGAACGTAAAAACCGATGAAACTTTTAAATAGTTTGATAAAACGTTAAACTGTTCAGAAGTTTCCCGGGATTTTCGTTCTCTTTTTTTGTTTTCACCCTGGAAAGTCTGTAGTTTTCTGCGAAAAAAGTTCAGTTGAATAAAAAAATGCGTTAATTCATAAAAATACTTGCAATTATCGGAAAATAATGGTAGTATTTGAATGTATAGGTCTATTTGTATCTACCTGATGAAGGAGGGACATCCGTGAGCGTTCAGTTATTAGATAAAACCAGAAAAATTAACAAATTATTGCATAATAACAATAAATCAAAAGTAGTATTCAATGATATCTGCGACGTTTTAAGTGATATTTTAAAGTCCAATATTCTGGTAATCAGTAAAAAGGGAAAGGTGCTGGGAATCGGACAGAGTAGCGGTGTAACCATGATCAGAGAACTTGTGGCAGGTCAGATCGGAGGATTTATTGATCCCCTGCTGAACGAGCGTCTTCTGAGCGTTCTCTCAACCAAGGAGAATGTCAATCTGGCGAATCTGGGGTTTACAGAAAATGTAAATATATATCAGGCAATCATTACTCCCATTGACATCGCAGGAGAAAGGCTCGGAACTCTGTTTATTTATAAGTGCAGCGAAGAGTATACAATAGACGATATCATACTCAGTGAATATGGAACCACAGTGGTCGGTCTGGAAATGATGCGTTCCGTTAATGAGGAGAATGCAGAAGAAGTCAGAAAGATTAATATTGTGAAATCTGCAATCAACACCCTTTCATTTTCTGAACTGGAAGCAATTCAGCATATATTTGATGAACTGGGCGGCAGTGAAGGAATTCTGGTTGCCAGCAAGATAGCTGACAGAGTGGGAATCACACGGTCTGTGATTGTCAATGCACTTCGTAAGTTTGAAAGTGCAGGTGTAATCGAATCCAGATCCTCCGGTATGAAAGGAACCTACATTAAAGTTGTGAATGATGTGGTATTCAGTGAACTGAAAAAACTGAAAAATCAGTAGAGCATGAAATGCATGAAACAAAATAAAGCCCCATTCAATATTACCGATCTATATAGAAGTCCGGAAGCACGGCTAGGCCGTCTCCGGACTTTGCCGTTTTTATCTGAACTTCCCCCTTTCTTTTTACGAACTGTACAGATATCCTCCTGATTTCAAACAGAAATTTTTGGAAAAATACAGAAGAAATTTTTCAGAAAAATCTTGCATATTGATTTTCCCTGTGTTATATTTATCTGGTGTGTTCAACACGTAACAATCAATCACGTACGTGGATTCCTGGAATGGTGCCGCAAAGGTCTCCCGGGAAGTATGTCAAACGTGCGGAAGAAAAAACCATGGAGGTATAATCATGAGCGTAATTTCAATGAAGCAGCTCTTAGAAGCAGGTGTTCATTTCGGACATCAGACAAGAAGATGGAACCCTAAGATGG
>JBJELP010000290.1:0-6064 GCA_051879215.1 Lachnospiraceae bacterium | reverse complement strand
ATCCGGTTGCCACATAGCAGCCTGGCATATTTTTCGAATACTCCCCGATATACGGAACCTGATCCAGACTCATGCAGTCCTGCGCTGCCCAGGCCATGGTTTCCACCGCTTCGGGATAATATCGTTTTGCAAAGGCTCGCAGTTCCTTCCAGTTGCCGCCATCTTTCCCCGTTCTGTGACCGCCGCCTCCGACCAGAAGTCGGTCTTTGTAACTGCGAAAAGACATGCCTTTTCTGTCTTCATCCACATACATTCCATTGAAAACCGGTGCCCGTTCCAGTGCGATCATGCAGGATCTGTGCTGATATAACTTCAGAAAATACAATCCGTGTTTGTTGTCCATTGGAAAATGTGTGGCAAAGATCGCTTTCTGAAAACGGATTGTTCCGTGATTGGTTATGGCTTCCTGTTTTTTCAGTTCCCGCACATGGGTGTGTTCGAATATATTCCGTTTTTCTGCAATTGCTGCCAGAAATTTCAGCGGATGAAACTGTGCCTGCTGATCAAACCGTATTGCACCTGCCACATCAAAGGGCAGTTCCGTAAAATCCTGAAGATGATATGCCAGATTCAGTTTTCGCAATGCATCTGCTTCTTTTTCCAGCAATTCCCTGTCATCCATGGAATACACATACGAGGGCTTCCATTCAAAATCACAATCCAGATCCGCACACAGTTCTGCATACGTTTTCAAGGCATTGTGATTGGCCTGAAAATACAGAGCAGCCGCTTCTATTCCGAAGCAATCCACCAGCTTGTGATAAATCAGTCCATGCTGAACCGTTATTTTTGCTGTGGTATCTTCTGTAACGCCCGAACTGATCCGGTTTCTCTCCACCAGAATATAGCGAATTCCTCTTTGCTCCAGAAAATATGCACACAATACACCGGTAATTCCCCCGCCAATGATCAATACTTCTGTTTCAGCATCCCCCGGCAGGGATGGAAAACCGGGAATGCTGCAGCTCTCAGTCCATAATGAACGCATAAAAACCCTCCTGTCATACACAACCTGTTTCACATAATTGCCTGTTTTCCACAATCATGCTTCTAAATAGGCTGTACAATCCGGGAGGGTTTATACATGCTGTATTATATTCAAATCGACGCTTGCAGAGATTTGGCTCCGGCTGTAGTTCCGTTCTGTCAGACTGCTTTCTTTCTGTTTTTGATTACAGTCAGGGAATAATAACTGCCCTTTTCCGGAATTTCATCGGTGGAACGGTAAATTCTTTCATCCGGCATACCGCAGTTTTCAATCATCATGGCCTGGCAGCCCTGCGCCTTCATCGTCTTCTTTACTTCAGAAAGCTTGCTGGCAGCCTTCATCAGTACCTTGGTTCCCGGCAGTTCCAGCGCATCCTCAATCGGATAGGAAGCAGGGATAATGTGAAGAGGTTCATCTCTGTCCACAAGGCTGTCACCAAATCTGGCGGATACTGCACAGAAAGAAGGAATACCATTAATGATCTCTGCTTCATATCCATCCTGCAGCACATTTCTATGTACATAAATATAGGTTGAATAAATTGTTGGGTCGCCCAGAGTCAGAAGACCCACACTCTTTCCCTCGTCCAGTAATTTCTCAATTGCTTCCGCACCTTTTCTGTAGGCATCATTTAAAACTTTCAGATCCTTTGTCATGGGGGTGGTGATCAGAAGCTGTTCCTTTTCACTGATTTCCGGATATGCACCTTCTGCAATCCGATATGCAACACTTTCGGAAGGATTCTTTCCGGGGATTGCAATCACGTCACATGCCTTCATTGTTTTCAATGCCTTCAGGGTCATCAGTTCCGGATCTCCGGGACCGACACCAATACCATATAACTTACCAGCCATATTTTTTCTCCTCTATATTTGATCTATTCTCCGTAATATTCACAGATTTTATTATTGTATCAAATTCAGAAATTCTTATCAATTATCATTTTAAAGATATTTTCAAATTATTATGGTTCTATCCCAACGTATACAGCACTTTCATGACACCATTATTTTCATTGCTTTCCGCAATATGCTTTGCCAGCCGTTTCAGCTCCGGATGGCCGTTTTCCATGCAGTAGCTTTCCTCACAGCTTTCAAGCAGCTGACAGTCATTGAGGAAATCCCCAAAGGCCATGGACTCGGAACGATCAATTCCAAACCGCTTCTGAATCGCTTCGATGGCAACACCTTTATTCACAGAAGCATTTGCAATGTCAATATAGGCATCTCCGGAAAGGGCTACGGAAAGATTCTTTCGAAAATCCTTAAAATACACCCGTTTTGCATCGGCATCATTTTCTTTAAAATACAGAGCAATCTTGATGATCTGATCTTTTTCCACACAGCTTCTCATCTCAGCCATGTCCGCACAGACGGTCATCCGTTCATAATACATGATCACATTGTTGTAGGTATCATCATCCGGAGCCGCCACATAAGCAGATTCCGCTCCGCAAAGGATAACCTGAGCCCCCGGGACACGTTCCAGCCGGTCCAGACAATCGTATACATCATCCTTTTCCATCTCATTGGAATAGATAATCTCTCCCTTATGGAAAACAAGACCGCCGTTTTCTGCTACAAAAATCAGATGATCTTTAATGGGAATAAAGTCTCTTTCCAGTGCATAATACTGTCTGCCGCTGGCAATGACCGTCAGGATTTCCGGATGTGCCAGCACCCATGCTTCAAAATCAGCGGGTTTTTCTTTATTATCATTTAATAACGTACCATCCATATCGGTTGCAACGAGTTTAATCATTATGCGTACTCCTTTATTCAGCACATCCACTGCACTGTTTTTCTTTTCTGCCATTCCAGCATTTCTTTATATAATGTTGGGGTCAAAAGCCTTTGCCCCCTTGATACCTACGGATTTCTCCGCGTTTTACGCTCTCGAAATCCTGAAAACATTCGAAATCCGCTCATTTTTCCAGGAAAAATGGCTACTTTCTCATGTTTTGCGGGTCCCAAAGTCATGCTTTTTCATGCAAGCATGAACAGCATGACCTTTTGACCCTGGTATCATTATATAGCAGAAAAACCGGACTTTTTCAATCGTCCGGTCTGAATCTGTATTATTACTTTTTTGTTGCAATCCATTGCCCCTGTTTTACCGGAAATTCTTTCCATCCGGATACACAGCGGATCACGGGATCATTGATTTCCACCCTGTCTTTTTTGAACAGAAGAATAATGGTGGAACCGCCATATTCAAAATATCCCTTTTCCTCACTGCGGTAAATCCATTTCTCTCTCCGATGGTTTCGGATTCTTCCAACCAGCAGTGCTCCCACTTCCATCTGAATCATCCTGCCGAAATTTTCCGATTCGATTACGGTATATTCCCTGCTGTTCTGAACATATACAGGATAAGTATCAATGGCTGCAGGCCGTACACAATGAAGAATGCCTGGCAGTTTTTTTACCCCCAGAACTTCTCCATTGTCCACATAGCTGTATCGATGATAATCCGCCGGTGTCAGACGGAAGATCATTGCGGTACCACCCTGAAATTCCCTGGCCAGCTTTGGATTTCGCAGAAGTCCTGCCAGAGAATATCTGGAGTGCTTTACCTCGAAACAGCTGTCCTCATTGATCGGGAAGCTGCTCAAATACCCATCGCAGGGACTGCACAGATGTTCCGGATTCATATCAAAGGATACACTTTTCCGCTTCCGGCTGAAGAATGCATTGAAAGAGGGGAAACCTCCCTTCGGTACAGCAATCCCATCCAAGGTAATCCCATTCAGCAGACGGAACGGTGCGATCAGGATTCTGGAAAAGGATGTATCCAGAAACTTTCCTGCTGCTCTTGATATTTTCGGTTTTACCAGTAATTTTAAAATACTTCGTCCGATTACCGTCCGGTACAGAAAACGGACACCTAAAGATTCCTTCATAACGGATCAGCCCCCATTAAAAATAATAAACCGGCCATTTCCACAAGCCCCATGACAATCATCACAATTTTTCCAATCACATGCGGTTTTCTGATTTCGATCCGGGAAAGAAATCCTGCTGCACATACGGTCAGAAGAATCGGAAAAGCCAGTCTGCTCCGGATCAGTCTGAAATCATACAAGGCAAATACTGCGGGAAGGAGAACGGCAATTGTAGTAACCGGTACTCCCAGATAACTGGTTCTGCGTTCTGTCGTCTGTTTCTGTCTTTCTTCTTCCAGTACATTAAAATATGACAGACGGATCAGTGCACACAGTATGTACAGGGCTGCAATGCCCTTTGCCAGAACAGTCTGTTCCATAATAAAATACATAAACAATGCCGGAAGAACACCAAAACTGATCAGATCACACATGGAATCAATCTGAATTCCGAAACATTTTTCCGAAGGAGTCCTTTCCTTTGTTGCGGCTACAGCACCATCAAACATATCACAGACCCCTGCCATCATCAGACAGATGGCAGCTCGTAAAAAATGCCCCTGAAAGACATCAAAAATCCCAAAAACTGCGAACAGCATGCCGCAGTAGGTAAGAACCACTGTATAATCATAGTATCCCAATAATCTTTTACTTAAATCCATATAAGCTCTCTCCCATCTAAATTATTTCATTGTTTCTGAGTCCGGCCGGAAGCCCATGTGTGTTATCTGACACCATACTTTCTCCTGTTCAAATCAAATCCGGTCTGACTCCTGGCAATATTCAGGATTATAAATGAAATCCTGCAGTTTTTCAACGACATTTCCCTTTCATTCTCAAAGCAGACCGAATGCGATGCAGTATGCAAGTATACACCAGGGTTTCCCCAGAATAATGATCCAGAAGAATTTTCTGCAGTTCATCCGGATCAGGCCGGAGAAATAGCAAAGAAAATCATCGGGAAACAGCGGCAGCAGGGTGGCTACAAACAGGAAGATGCCAAAATATTTTCCCTTTTTGAGAATTCTGCACCATTTGTCATACTGTTCCCGCGGAAACATAGTCAGAACAATATCGGTTCCGAATTTTCTTGCCAGAAAATAGGCTGCAATGGAACCTGCACATATGCCGATATAGTTGCACCAGAAACCTCCCAGCGTTCCGAAAAGTATGGATCCTGCCGCACATCCGATCAGACCCGGCATAACCGGAACCACAACCTGCAGAGCCTGAAACCCGATCAGAACCATGGGTGCAAAAACACCAAAGGTTTTCATATATTCCTGCAGGGTTTCCACAGAATCAAACTTCCCGTTAAAATAGAATTTTACAAACAGCCCGATGATCACAACCATGATGATTACCATAATCGAAACGACTCTGTTTTTCCACTCAGTCAATTGCAACCCTCCTTTTCAAAACTCCATGAAATACTTTCTCATACACCTTATAAAAACCTGTTTTTGCTGAAAGATAATAGCATCCTTCTGCCAGAAAAACGCCTGCAAAGGTATCCACGATCACGTGCTGCTTTGTGGTCAGCGTGGAAATACAGACCATCAATGCAAAAATCAGTGAAAATATCCTGTACCAGCGAGGTACAGAAGGATTCTTTCTGACTCCGATATAGCAGAACCAGCTCACCAGACAATGAATGGAAGGAAACAGATTATCTGCCGCATCCACCCGATATACCAGTTTCATTACACTGCACCACAGAGAACCATCTCCCACCTCCGGTCTTACGTTGGTGGATGGAAGCAGGATAAAACACAGCAGGCAAACCATCTTGGCCAGAAAATCTGCTCCCAGAAACTTCCAGGCTTCTTCCTCATCCTGCCGGACAGCAATTACATAATTGACCACCCAGAACAGATAGCAGACCAGGTAAATGGACACCGTCCACGGCAGAAACGGAATCATCTGATCCACAGGAGTTTCCAGATTGTGATGATACAGATCCGTCGTAATCAGACGTGACCCGTTATAAACCAGCGTATTCCAGACCAGAACCATGATAAGTGGAATTCCCATGGAGGGCGGAATGATTCTACGCAGTTTTTTCATTATTTGATTATTTGATATTTTGTTCATTTTCAAACCTTCTCCCATTTCATGCTGCCGGATACTATTCTGGCGAACTCATTCATTACATTGATTACACAGCCCTATTATCTTCAGAAAAACAATAT
>JBJELP010000289.1:0-6093 GCA_051879215.1 Lachnospiraceae bacterium | reverse complement strand
ATTTGAGTAACTCTGTGATAGCCATTGTCATTGGTATGGTATATGATTACCTGCAATTTATGATTTTGCCGATTTACAATGCGGTAATGGAAATCAGAGAAGATGTGATCGAGGCCGCCAGAGATCTTGGAGCAGGACAGGGCAAGGTTGCCACCAAAATTATGCTGCCCCTTTCTTTTCCGGGGATTGCAAGCGGTATCACCATGGTATTTGTTCCGTCTCTGACAACCTTTGCGATTTCAGATATTTTAGGCGGCGGCAAGATACAGTTGATCGGTAATATCATTGAACAGGAATTCATAACAGCCATGAACTGGAATCAGGGCTCCGGTTTATCCATTGCGCTGATGGTATTTGTGCTGATAAGTATGCTGTTTACAATGAAAAGTGATAAAGAAGGGTCAGGTAAGGTCGTATGGTAGCATGGATGAAAAACTTTATCATGAAATTTTATGTGGCTCTGATTTTAATATTTCTGTATGCGCCCATTGCAGTGCTGATCGTACTGTCATTCAATGAATCCCGTTCCCGGGTGGTATGGGGAGGCTTTACACTGGAATGGTACCGGGTGCTGCTTCAGAGTGATGCCATCATGATTGCACTGAAAAATACAGTGGTCATCGGCTTTGCATCTGCAGGTATTGCCACAGCCATCGGGCTGCTGGGAGCACTTGGCATTGACGCCATGCGGAAACGGAACTATTCGATTGTGATGGGGCTTGGCAATATCCCAATGTTAAATGCGGATATCGTAACCGGTATTGCACTGATGCTGTGGTTCGTAAGATTTTTGCCGCTTGGTTTTACCAGTATTTTGCTTGCCCATGTCACATTTAACATACCGTATGTCATTTTGAGTATCATGCCCAAACTGCAGCGGATGGAAGTAGAAGTATATGAGGCAGCCCGGGATCTTGGGGCAAATGCGATAACTGCATTTTTCAAGGTTATTTTTCCGGATATCATACCGGCAGTTTTGTCAGGTTTCTTTATGGCACTTACCATGTCCATGGATGACTTTGTTGTTTCCTACTTCACAAAGGGAGCAGGAATTGACACATTATCTACTATGATTTACGGAGAGCTGAAACGAGGAATCAAGCCGGAGCTGTATGCGCTGTCCACGTTGATTTTTGCTGTAATCCTGATTATTCTGCTCTGTGTGAATTATCTTCCGCGGGTGGCAGAAAAAAGACAAAAAAAACAGGCTGTGGAGCGCAGATACGAATAGATGTAGGTGAGTGGGATGAAAAAAAGAATCATATCTGTTTTGGTTGTGGCAGCCATGGCGGCAGGTCTGCTGGCCGGCTGTGGGGCAGCTGAAAATACAGAAGATGGCAGTGGCTCCCTGCAGCAATCTGCAGGGGAAGAGAGTACTTCCGGCGGAGAGTCCATTACTGTCATAAACTATGGTGAATATATTGACAAGTCGGTTCTGCGGCAGTTTGAAAAGGAAACCGGCATCAAGGTAAAATATGAAGAGTGTGTTAATCCGGAGGAAATGTACTCGAAATATATTGCAGGGGCCATCAACTATGATCTGATCTGTTCCTCTGATTATATTATCGAGCTTTTGATCCAGGAGGGACATGCGGTAAAAATCGACAAATCCCAGATGGAATATGTGGATAATATAGGAGATAAATACTGGGAACTCTGCCAGGTGTTCGATCCGGAAAATGAATATGCCCTTCCGTATTTTTACGGAACAGTAGGAATTCTGTATAATGAAGATCTGGTAAAGGGTGAGATTGACAGCTGGGACGTTCTTTTTAATGGGGAATATTCTGGGGAACTTATCATGTCAAACAATGTCCGGGATGCACTTATGATTGCAGAAAAGTATCTGGGGTATTCTCTGAATACTACTGACCGGGATGAGATCGACCGTGCCTTTCAGCTTCTGATTGAACAGAAGAAAGATGTGGAAGCATATTTCCTTGATGAAGTGAGAGAGGAAATGGTGGCAGAAAATGCCGCAGTCGCTGTGTGTTATTCTGGGGAAACCTATCTTGCAAATGAGTACAATGAAAAACTCCAGTATGTAGTGCCAAAGGAAGGCTCCAATCTGTGGGTAGACTGTTGGATGATCCCAAAGTCAAGCACCAACACGGAAGGAGCAATCAAGTTTCTGGATTTCCTCTGCAGAGAGGACATTGCAATGAAGAATTTTGAGTATGTGTATTATCCGACGCCAAATGAGGCGGTACTGGCACAACTGGATGAAGAGACGCTGAGTGATCCGTTTGTGTTCCCGGATGAAGTGGCTTTTGAAAACTGTGAAGTTTACAGACAACTGGACGAAGCCACTGTGAAGTATTATACTGATTGGTGGAAGGAATTAAAGTCGGTAACCAACTTCTTTTGGCAGCGATAGAGGTTGAGAGGCTGAACAGCGATTTAATAGAAATAAAAGAGAGTAATAGAAATGAAAAATGAATTAATTACAATCGGAAATTTTACCATTCATGGATATGGGCTGATGATTGCCATCGGTATCATCGTCGGTTATCTGCTGGCTGAGTACCGTGCGAAAAAGCTGGGCCTTGAGAGCAGGCATGTGTTCCCACTGCTGATCTGTGGTGTAGGAGGTGGTCTGGTAGGAGCGAAGGTTCTGTTCTGGATTACGATCATCGATGAGATCATTGCAAATCCCCGGATTATGCTGAATATTGCAGACGGATTTGTGGTTTACGGAGGAATCATCGCAGGAATCATTTGTGGTTTCATTTACTGTAAGGTGAGAAAAATCCATTTTCTTCCTTATCTGGATCTGATTCTTCCATCTGTGGCATTGGCCCAGGGCTTTGGACGTATTGGCTGTTTCCTGGCAGGTTGCTGTTATGGGGCGGAGACAGATTCTGCATTTCATATTGTATTTACCGAATCTCAGTTTGCACCCAACAATGTGCCGTTGATTCCGACCCAGTTGATTTCCAGCGGACTGGATTTCCTCAACTTTGCAGTGCTGTGTCTCCTTGCAAAACGGGGGATTAAGCCGGGTAAGATCAGTGCATGCTATCTGATTTTCTACAGTATCGGAAGATTTATCCTGGAGTTCTTCCGGGGAGATATTGAGAGAGGAAATGTGGGTGCACTTTCCACATCACAGTTTATTTCCATCTTTGTTGCAATCTTTGGCGTGGTTCTGTTTATGATCTGCCACAAACGCAAGGGTACTGTGGAGACGGGAAGAAACTAGGCGTTGTAAGAAAAATTTTGGATAATCAAACGTCTTGGAGATTTCCTAATTTTCCAACATAAGTAAATATGAAAAGGGCTGTCGAACTACATCATTGAACTGCTCAATTATGTAGTGTGATAGCCCTTACTATTTTGTATAAAATGTCTGATGTTCTCAAATCATCGCGAAGAAAAGTATGTCAGGTGTCTGAAAACTGCAATCTAACATCCCCAACTTTCAAAAACTCAACAAAAAAAGTATGTCAAGGGTCTGAAAACCGCAATCCGTCGGTCGGAAAATAAGCCGTATGAAGGGGCTGTCGCATCTAAGGTCTACTTAACCTTTGATGCGACAGCCCCTAATTCATTTGGTTTTCAAATTTAATCGTTGATGAAATCTTCATCGACGCCCTGCAGGGCATCCCGAACCTGGTCTTTCAAGGGAGCATCCCCTTCGGCGGCAGCACCTTCTTCGCCTGCGCCATGTGCCTCTTCATCTTCCTGGGTTACAGTGTTTACAACATCTTCTTGGGTATCTTCCAGTTCGTCCTCATCTACATTTTCGGCAGCATCCGGATCATAGCCGTATGGTGCTTTCCAGATATATTCTTCGGAGGAGCGGAAGATGGTGTCGCCGGAACCAATCTGGTTTACCACGATGGAATCACCATCCGCCAGATCTTTCAGGAAGATGACAAGACGTGTTCCTGACTGGTAGCTGGTGGTGACTCGCTCACCGTTTATATAAACCTTGCTCCATGGAGTGAAGTTGGTACCGATGATACTTAGCTTTGTCTTGTCATACTCGATGTAGGTATCTTCGATGGTTATGTCCTGAACACCCATGACAAGATCAGATCTGGGGTACAGATCCTGCTGTTTGTATGCATATCGTTTTCCGTAGAGCAGGTCGTACTGGAGTGTTTTCAAATCTGTATAGGAACTTTTTCGAAGGGTTTTATCTGCAAGGCAAGCCTGCTGATATGTAAAAATTGTTCCCTCGTGGATACCAAGCTGATCCATGATATATGCCATGATCTGGTATGTGGTGACATTTCGGTCTGCTTCTTCTAAACCGAAGTTATTCCATGTGGCATAAATGGTTTTATACAGATCTCCGGTTATCACTTCGTTGTATTTCAGCCCCATGGTTGGGAGATGGTCACCATAAAAGACAACCAGTGTTTTTTCATCCCGCTCAGATAGTGCTTCAATCATCTTTCCGATTACCTGATCTACCTCGTACATCTGGTTGCAGAAGTATTCCCACTGGTAATTTTTCTCTTCTGTTTCGGCACCGGAAACTTTGATTACCGGGTCGTCATATACTTTGTAGGTCGGATAATTGCCGTGGCTCTGTACTGCTATGGTGAACACAAAGTCAGACTGATCTTCTGTGGAGTCCAGCACCTTCAGAGTTTCGTCCACGAGAATATCATCCTTCAGCCAGGAGTTTAAGATATTGTACTCTGTAGCATTCATCATCTCCTTGCTGGTGAAGCTGTCAAATCCCATATTGGCGAACACATTGGCACGACCATAGAAATTACCTCCGTTGTTGTGGATGGCATGTGTGCCGTAGCCAAGATTTGAAAGTACACCGGCAGCGCTTTCGCAGGAAGTGTCTTTTAAGACTGTTTTGAATGGATACTCACCAAGACCAAAATAGCGCAGTGCCATGCCGGTGAGAACCTCGAACTCTGTATTGGCGGTTCCGGCTCCTACGATTGGAACAGTGAGGTAACCGCTGGTATAATTTTCCATCAGCTTTCTGAAGTTAGGAATCGGATCCTGGGATAGTTCCAGAAAATTCACTTCCGTTGGGTCGATGAAGGATTCCAGCTGTACGAAAATAATGTTTGGCATATCATCTTCATCCAGCGTCGTCTCTTCAACAGGGATTTTATTCAACACCTTATTTACGGATGCTTCAGAATAATCTGCCGGCTGTCTCATCCCGGTATCTACAGTACTTGCTAAAAAGCTGTAGACAAAACCGTAATCTGCATATCCCTGGGCCAGATTGCCAAAATAGCTTGCCATGACACCGGCATTGATTGCTGCCTTCGTAACCAACGGCATGCATGCGATGGCAATCACAAGCAGAATCAGATTTCTGACACGATGAATTTTCTTTTTATAAAATGGTCCCCGTATGGCATAAAGCACAAGGAACAACAGCAGTATCACCAGGCAGACAACCACAAGCACACCCTGCTGCACGCTGAAATACTTGCTTCCCTGCATGGATAGCAGGTCTCCCACCAGCTTCAGGTCTGTAAAGTTAAATGGAGTTACCCGGGATGCCAGAATAAAGCTGTTTACTACACCCAGCAACAACCAGAATACAGAGATGATGATTCGTACCAGTCCTCTGTGCCGAAACAGGTAGGCCAGCATCAGTGATACAAAAATAAGCATGGCATTAAACAGATAAACCAGAGGCCGCTCTGTTACGAATGCCACCGCCGATGTAAAAGAGTGCCGGGATACCCATTCAATGATAAAAATCAAAATCAGTGATAATACACCGTGGGCAATCAGTGAATACTTTTCCAATATCTGAAATACCCTGTTGTTTTCCAAATTTGGAAATGGAATCCGCATCAAAAAGGATGGTTTTTTCTTATGAAGAGGATTCCGCTCCTTTTTTGTTCGTTTCGGAAATCGCATGTTTAGGCTCCGTTTCTTTTTCATTCTCTTTTCCAAGTTACATTTCAACCGTTGAAATACTACTCCGATAAACCTCAAAAGTCAATATGACAGGGTGTCGATAAAAACGGATTTAATCAATTCTTAAGAAAGTGTCAATTTTTAAAAGAAGAAAAGTGCGCATCCTTGCACGAAGTGCTTTTAATTCTATAGGGAAGCACTTTCATGCTTTAGCATGACAAGGTCTTCCCTATAGAA
>JBJELP010000288.1:0-6126 GCA_051879215.1 Lachnospiraceae bacterium | reverse complement strand
TAACACATTTGGAAGAGGATTGATATGGGATTCAAGTTTTGACACCCAAACCAAAGTTCATTTACAATTCATACTGGCTGGATGCGCGAAAAGGGCCATCGCCAACGCGACAGCCCCAAAATTATCTTTTTTCCATATTCCCCGTGAAAAAACGGTCCATCTCCTTCCTGAGCAAAAGATCATCCCGGAAAGAGATTTGTGGATTGAAACGGGAACCGGACAAAAAATACTATGCTGTTTTCATCTTACCCTTAATAACAAACAGAGCACCTACAATAATAACTGCGCCAAGTACAAGGCAGATCACAGGATTGTGAACGAAGCCTGCAATCACAAAGCATACAAAACTGATCGCAGCAACAAACAGTGCGTAAGGCAGCTGTGTGGAAACGTGAGATACGTGATCACACTGTGCACCCGCAGATGCCATAATGGTTGTATCCGAAATCGGTGAGCAGTGGTCACCGCAGACAGCACCTGCACAGCAAGCGGAAATGCCGATGATCAGAAGCTGAGAATCTGCAGGGAAGATTGCTGTTACGATTGGAATCAGGATACCGAATGTACCCCAGGATGTACCGGTTGCAAATGCAAGACCGCAGGCAACGATAAAGATGATGGCGGGAAGCATTGCGTACAGTCCTGTGGCAGCCCCTTCCATCAGACCGTGAATATACTCTGCTGCACCCAGTGAGCTGGTCATGCTCTTTAAGGATACTGCAAGGGTCAGGATCAGGATGGGCGGAACCATGTTGAAGAAACCGGTCTTCACACATTCCATGGATTCCTTGAAAGTAAGGATTCTTCTTGCCACAACCCAGATTACGGTAAATACCAGAGCAATGATACCGCCCCAGGGAAGACCGATAAAGGCATCGGTATTACCAAAAGCACCGATAAAGTCGCCTGCATAGTCTGTACCGCCCCATGCATCAACGCCGAAGAAACCACCAACATATACCATACCAATGGTACACATGGCAATCAGGAACAGGATCGGAACAACCAGATCGATCAGTTTGCCCTTTGTACTTACAATCTTCTCTTCTTCTGTTTCCGGAAGACCGCCCAGATCCCCTTCCTGTGCTTTCTTTTCATAGCTTACCATGGTACCGAAGTCAACCTTCATGACGCACAGAACAATGATGAAGAACAGTGTCAGCAGAGAATAGAAGTTATAAGGAATTGCCTGAATGAACAGCTGAATACCGCTGATACCGGTATCAAGATCTTCTGCTGTGGAAGATACAGCCGCTGCCCATGAAGAAATGGGAGCGATCATACAGATCGGTGCTGCCGTTGCATCAATCAGGAATGCCAGTTTCTGACGGGAAATCTTGTGGCTGTCCGTTACAGGACGCATAACAGAACCTACTGTCAGACAGTTGAAATAGTCATCGATGAAAATCAGAACACCAAGAGCGAATGTTGCAAGTGCTGCACCTGTCTTGGTTTTAATGTTCTTTTCTGCCCATTTACCAAATGCGGCAGAACCACCGGAACGATTTACCAGAGCTACAATAATACCCAGAATAACCAGGAATACGAAAATACCTGCGTTGTCCGCAGCAGCAGGAACGATACCGTCATTGATAATGGTATCAACTGTGGCAACCGGACTGAAACCTGTTACAAACAATGCACCGATCACAATACCGATAAACAGTGAGCTGTAAGCTTCTTTTGTGAGCAGCGCCAGTGCGATCGCCAGAATGGGCGGAACCAGTGCCCAGAAAGTGTTTACAAACATACCTTTCTCCTTCCTTTTTCATAAAGTATGTACACAATGTTTTATGCCGGAAACATCTATCAGACCATCTTCCCCCAAATATTCAAATCGACGCTTGCGGAAATTTGGCACCGACAAGTTTGTTATTGCTCACCACCTGTTGCGGCAGGGTCTTCTTCGACTGAAATAAAAAAAGTCATGATATGGCTGTCATGACTCGCAAAATATCCTGAAAACATTTTCTGATTCATGATAGCTCTCCGCTGACCTCCAGCGACAGTCCGGCAGATATTTTCTGACGGCCCAGGGACCAGAATCCCTTCGGCGGCATTGCCTTTCACAGGATTGTTACTCTTCGTTGCCGCACCTCTATCAGAACATTGTACAAAACTAATTTTATCTCCATCAGCCTTTTTTGTCAATGTAATCTTCCTCCAGTATACAGACCGGACTTATACATCGAATAATAATTAACAAGCCAAATCACTTGCCATATTGTTACTATTCACTGTACAGGACAGCAACAATACAGGATAAACAAAAAGCTGGACATAATAAAATAGAAAAAACTGATGCACAAACAAATATACCGAAATATATCTGTCTGTACACCAGCCTCTGTTCTTTTATATATTCTGTTGTATTTCCTGTCTGACAGGAAAATCAGATTAGTTCAGTTCTTCTACAACCTTCTTGATTGCTGCCAGAGCATCTTCAGGAAGTTTGTCGTAACCACCCTTTACAGTGTTTCTGGATTCAACAAACTGTACACGATCATTCATACGAGCCTTCAGTGCAGCTACGTATTCAGGATCGTTCAGATCCGGTACAAATCCTTCCCATTCGAAGATTTCGATATCTTCAAAAGGTCCCCACTGCTTGAATTCTGCCTTGCCTTCCACGATGGCTTCCAGAATACCGATGGTATCTTCTTTCTGAACCTTCTTGCCCATGAAATCACCGGTGTTGATGATGTAGCAGTCTACATTCTTATCACCAACCAGTTTCTTGAACTTTTCATAGTCGTTAACCAGAGGATAGGTTCTGAAGGGGTTTGCATAAGGTTCAACAACCAGTGCGTTGGGATCTACGCCTGCTGCAAGTCTTTCGGCAGAAGATCTCTTGGTAGCCAGTGTTGCACCCATAACAGATGCTAAAGAAGCACCTTTCAGCTTAACAACGGGCGGAATGGTGGGATCTTTCATAATCCAGAAGATCGCATTTACAGGAGCTTCGATCTTGTCCACACGGTTGGGAGACCACAGTTTGGACTTGATCGCACGGCCGTTGCCGTTACGAACATCTTCTGTAACCAGAACAACCTTGCCGTCTTCATCCATGGTTGCGGAGCAGTTCTGCGCTGTCAGCAGATACTTGTTGTCTTCGCAGTTTACAGGATAATCGGATGTCTTATCGAAGTATGTGGGTTCCAGAGCTACAGATGAGCAGGAATCGGTATTGATGATAAATGCGTCATCATGCAGTACGGTTACGCCATACTTGCCGCCATGCTTTGCATGAGTCAGAGTGGACTTACCGGATCCTGACAGACCGAATACGGAAGCAACATACTTACGGCCATCTGCCAGAGTGTATTCCTTCTGACCGCCGTGGCAGGAAGCATAACCGTTGCGGTTTGCGATTGCCCATGCGATTGTCAGTGTACCCTTCTTGTGTTCACCGAAGTACTTCATACCCAGAATTGCAGCACAGTTTGTACCGGTATTGAAGTAAGCCAGGCACTTGCCGTCACATACATCAGTCTGGTCTGTGCCCTTCCACTGAGGATCGGAGAAGATGTAAATATCGGGTTCGTTTTCATATAACTTGGAATTCTTGTACATGGAAACGTACTTTTCTGACATATACTGGAAGTTCAGCATCCAGGAGTACATCAGGTTTTCTTCTCCTTCGGGAATCAGCAGATGTGCCTTAACCATAAATTCGGGATCCAGTCCGATATATGTAGTTGCATGGTACATCTTTTTCCATCTTGTATCATAAACAGCATCCATCAGAATCTTGTCCAGAGCATCGCACTGAACACCGGGTTCGCCGGCGATTCTTCTTGCTGCTGCGTAACGTCCAGTGATTGATCCATCATTAAATAATAAAACCTTTGCATCTTCTTCCAGACCAAATTCTTCACCGTGATAAACGGGCATGTCTGTAACAATGGTGCCGGGTGAATTCTTTGCAAGATTGTATGCTTCCTTCAGAGTATTAACCTTAACAACATTGTTTCCGTAGAAAGCAGCCTCGATGATTGAACGGGTTTTTGCAAAACCTACTTTACCAGGTCCAATGGCGGTTCTGGGATAATTTGCAACTGTAGCCATTTTGTATCCTCCTTAATATATAATTCCTGTACGGAACAACCGGAATAATGAATCTGCTCCAGATTCTGATATCATTTCAGGAAAAGCAGACCCGTTGGTTGGCAGCCGGCTGTTCTTTTTCAGAATCGATGTATCTTTTATAACGAAACTTTCGAATCTGTACAGTGAACTGCGAAATTGTTTCAATCCACGCTCTGTTAAATTAACAGAATACGACATGCGGTTGGTATAACCGCGTGAAAATTTTTTTCCTGCTGCGTAAAGTCAATGACATTTGAAGCAGGAGACTTTTGTTTACTAATTGAAACGTCATCATTTTCTCATAAAAGAATTGAAAAGTCAACATATGGAAATTCGGGGGTCAATTTCTGACAATTTACTTTATATTTGCAAACTGTTAAAACGATGAATAGTCTTTCCAAATTATGACAGACTTATACAGAATCAACGATTTACTTTTGTATTAAATCCAGTACATAGTTGTGAAACTGCCCTTTTATTTCCATCATTCCATCATTTTTATGTGCTTTTTGTACAAAAAGCACTACATTCCAAGGAAGCCTTTTACCACACTTTCCATCTCGTCGATTTCACAGACATCCTTATGGAGAACTTCTGCTGTACGGATATCGTCAATGGCAGCGGGTACTTTCACTCCTGACAGTTCACAGAGTGCATCAACCAGTGCAAAGTCTTCCATATCCTGATATTTTGAATCGATTGCTGTCATAACGCTTCTTGTAAACTTGTAAGGACTTGCTGTGGATGCAATCACAGCAGGTGTCTCGTCACCGGATTCTTTGCGGTAATTGCGGTAAACATAGCTGGCTACAGCGGTATGGGTATCCAGAATATAATCAGCATTTTTATATACTTCGGCGATTTCCTTTGCCGTTGCGTCTTCATCCGCATAACCTGCACGGAAATCTGACAGCAGTTTCTTCATTTCATCTGTAATTTCATACTTTCCATCTGTGCTGAGAGCTTTCATCATGGCAACATTCTTTTCTGCATCGTTGCCGGCAATGCGATAGATCAGTCTCTCCAGATTACTGGAAATCAGAATATCCATGGAAGGTGAGCTTGTCAGCATAAATTCACGGTTTCTGTCGTAAACACCGGTCTGGAAGAAATCAAAAAGGACTTTATTCTTATTGGATGCACAGATCAGTTTTCCCAACGGTACTCCGATCAGCTTTGCATAATATGCGGCAAGAATATTACCAAAGTTGCCGGTGGGAACCACGATATTCAGCGGATCACCATCCTTCAGCACACCCTGATTCAGTAATTCTGCATAGCTGTATACATAGTAAACAATCTGAGGAACCAGACGGCCGATGTTTATGGAATTTGCGGAAGAGAAACGGAATCCGGCTTCTGCCATCTGTGCTTTCACTTTTTTATCATTGAAAATGGTCTTTACACCGGTCTGGCAATCATCAAAATTCCCCTTTACTGCTACAACCTTACAGTTTGCTCCCTTCTGGGTAACCATCTGTTTTCTCTGGATGGGGCTGACACCGCCATGAGGGAAAAATACGATAATCCTGGTTCCGGGTACATCAGCAAATCCTGCCAGTGCAGCCTTTCCTGTATCTCCGGATGTTGCTGTCAGGATAACGATTTCATCTTTGATCTGATTCATGCGTGCAGCAGTTGTCATCAGATAAGGAAGGATGGACAGTGCCATATCTTTGAATGCAATGGTGGAGCCGTGGAACAGTTCCAGGTAATATGCACCATCCGCATGCACGATCGGTGCAATTTTGTCGGTATCAAATTTGGAATCATATGCATGGCTGATACAGTACTTTAAATCCTCTTCGGAATAGTCTGTCAGAAAAAGCTTCATAACTTCGTATGCCACTTCCTGATAGCTCTTACCTGCCAGATCACTCAGCTTCACATCAAGTACCGGCATGGTTTCAGGAAGCAAAATTCGGCATTTTTATACATTGGGGTATATATTCTGTTCCGGCTAATTCAAATGAATGGTATTCCAGAAATATGTACATAAAGGGAATGCCTGCCTATGAGCACCATATAAAAACCTAT
>JBJELP010000287.1:0-1565 GCA_051879215.1 Lachnospiraceae bacterium | reverse complement strand
TATTCAACTGGTGGACATGATTTATTTGCAAAGGAAACTATAAATTCCAGTTTTTAGATCTGGATCAATTGGGATTTGCGGAGGTCTGTATTTTGTTATGAAAAAGAGTAAAATCGTTTTATTGATTGCAATATTAAGCATCTGCATTATTCTGGCCGGAATATTTTTTGTAAAATATCAGAACGGGAAAAATCGGACAATACTCGGCTTGACAATGGAACAGAAACTCCAGGATTATGAGGAACTGTGCTCCGTTCTGGACGCAAGCTATCCTTTCTGGAAGGAAGCAGAAGATGCCGGTATCGACAGGGAAGCTCTCTACGGGGAATACAGAGAATACATTCAAAAGACAAAAAATGACATCGACTTTTTTAAGGAAATCAATTACTTTCTGAAAGAACTGAAAGGATTTGGTCATCTGACAGTCCTGGACGGATACCGATACAGGCAATATCTCACAGCACTTAACGCCAGCGATGTTTTGTCTGAAAAGCAAAAGGAAAACATAAAATCGCTGGAGAGCGTTTTGTATAATCCTGTCAGCAGCACAACATATGGGCTTCTGGATCAGAGCCACACAGGGTTCAGAAGCATCAAGGGACTGAAGAGCAATTACAACGAAACCGTACAGGATGAGGAAAATAGCCAGATGCTGCCTTTGGCGGCTGACATACAGCCCGGTATCGGATACGCGTATGTTAAGGTAGACAGTTTCGCATTGGAACGGTATCCAATGGACACGGTTTTCTTTACCAATCTGTTCCATGAAATCCATGACATCCCCAACCTGATTATTGATTTGCGCGAGAATTCTGGAGGAAGCGATCTGTACTGGCAGGATTTTCTTGTGAAACCTAATGCCAGGGAAAGTCTTTTCTCCCAAAGAGTCTTTCTTTATAATGATTCGGAATATAGCCGGGAATATTTTTCCGACAACGGACTGCACTGTGAACCGATAGAGACGGCACCGGAATTGTATGCTTCAAAATACCGCAACCGATTTACTCACTATACAGTCGACACCACTTCATTTGAAAAATCCGATAATCCCTATGAAGGAAAGATATGGATTCTGACAAGTGAAAAGGTTTATTCCGCGTCTGAAAACTTTGTAATGTTCTGCAAGAACACTGGATTTGCATATCTTGTGGGCACTCCCACAGGCGGAGACGGCGGTATGCTTGACCCCATGTTGTTGTCTCTGCCAAACAGCGGTTTGATTGTTCGCTTCAGTCCATTATATGGGACAAACTCAGACGGTGAAGGAAATGAAGCCTGTGGTACATCACCCGATATTTTGATTTCGGAGGAAGAAGATGCTTTTGAGAAATGCAAGAGCATGATAAACAATACGAAATAAGCTGGATGAACTCCACAAAGCGGTGGAAGCTGGAAAGCGTCCATACCAAAATGTATTAAAAGTTATCATCAGTGCTATTGTTACGGCAGCGGTTTGCTTTTTAATCGGGTTTATGATGCACATATTCTTGAATTGAGCAGCATTCACAAGAAAATTGTGTAGTAAAGGAAAGTCGATTTGGAGTTAGAGCAGTTTCGGCATGATT
>JBJELP010000286.1:0-25994 GCA_051879215.1 Lachnospiraceae bacterium | reverse complement strand
CACATTTATCTGCTCGGCAGTGGGTGTCAAAATCGGCAGTGTTTTCGGAATCCGGTTTAAATCCAAAGCCGAACTGGCCGGCGGCATCATACTTATTTTGCTGGGCATTAAAATCCTGCTGGAACATCTGAATATTCTGGCATAGCTCATGCCGTTTTACAAATGAAATCTTCCTGTCTTAGAACCCGATCAGGATATCTGCCTCATTATAAAAGGGCAGATCAGATAGATCCGGTATTCAGCCGGATCCTGAAGCAGAAAGGAAGAGAACGTTTTTGAGTACTTATTTAATTGATTATGAAAATGTAAAATCAGCCGGTCTTGCCGGCATTAACCACATCAGAAAAGAAGACAGCGTACATTTATTCTGGAGTTCACGAGAAAACAAAATCAGCATCGAAATGATGGAACTGATTCGCTCCAGTGAATCGGAAATTGTGATGCATAAAGCATTTACAGGAGAAAAAGATGCACTGGATCATCAGCTTTGCAGTTATTTCGGTTATCTGGCAGGGTCAGAAGGGGAACTGGATTTCGTCATTGTCAGCAATGACAGAGCTTATGACCGGCTGATTGAATTCTGGGGGATGCTGAAACCGGAAATCCGAATCCGCAGGGTTACGGAAATTGCAAGAGTTTCAGAAGCCGATGAAACCAGTGAAATTTTTTCTGAAATCGAAGATACTTCCCTGGACGGAACCGGTGAAGGACGGTCCAATCGCAATGCAAGAAGACGCGGCAGTAAATATCTGCGCGGCGGAAAGAATAATTTCAGCAGAAAAAACCGGAATCCGGAAATGAGTGAATCCGAACAGAATGTATCCGGACAGAATGTATCTGAACAGGAAACGGAGACAGAAACGGCAGAATCCTCCGTCATTTCGGACTTAACTCCTGCAGTTTCGGAAACAGGGGTGAATCCTGCACTCCCGGATGAGGCCGATGAGGAAGAAACAAAAAATGATGAAGCTGTACCCTCTGCAAAACTGCAGACAGAAAAACAGATGAAAACCGAGCGCACCGGAAAACGAAATCGAAACAGAAAACAGGCGTATGTGGAGCCGACTGCTCAGGTATCAGTTGTTGCAGAGACACCGGAAGAATACAAAGTCGAAGCAGCAGAAAAACCTGCAGTAAAACCGGCATCTTCTTTTGTTATGAATGTGATTTCCGGAATTAAAACCGGCATTGTTGTGGAATCCGGTTTTACCGCGGACGGTATTCTGGACGGCAAATATGGCAGCCGGAAACCCGCTGCAAAGGAAATGATTTCCGGGACAGTGCCTGTAAAAGGCAATGCAGCAGCGGAAACAGAAGCTGTAGAAAAAGAAGCATCCGTGGAAGCAGAAGCTGTGAAAGAAGAAGCATCAGTGGAGGCAGAAGCTGTAAAAGAAGAAGCATCCGTGGAAACAGAAACTGCAAAAGAAGAAGTATCAGCGGAAACAGAAGCTGCAAAAGAAGAAATATCAGTGGAAGCAGAAGCTGTGAAAGAAAATACAGCAGCTGAAGCAGAGACTGAGAAAACGGAAGAAACAGCAGAAACTGTGGAACGTTTCGAAAAAATAGAAACAGAATCGGTAAAAGCTGAGAAAAAAGCTGAAGAAACAGCAGTAGATACGGAAGTAGATAAAGAAACAGCAGCAGAAGAACCTGAAATAAGAGAAGCTGTGGAACCCGTATCTGTAAAAGGGAAAGCAGAAGAAGCTAAAACTGTGGAAATTCCTGAAGAAACCGGAACAGAAACTGTAAAAGAGGAAGCGGCATCCGAAATAGAATCTGAAAAACCGGAAAATACAATGGACGAAAAAGAGGAAGCTGAAGCTGAACAGAAGCCTGCAAACACCAGAAAAAAAGCTGTCAGAAGAGGTCGTCCGCCGAAAAAAGTGAAACCGGCTAATGCTCAGGAGAAAAAAACAGTGGTAACCCTGCAGGATGTCATTGCAAACTGTAAAGAAGCAGAACAGGCAGACTGGGCACCGGATCTGGTAAACAGGATCAACAGTGCAGGTGACAAAAAAGAACTGTATGCTGCCACGGTGAAACTGCTGGGCCAGGAAAAAGGCCGTACCATTTATCATATGATCAAAGGCTTAAAGTAAGGTATATAGGAATAAGTTACACGAAAAAGAAAAAACATGCGAATGGGTCTGTCATTTCTGGTGAAACAGGCCCATTTTTATCTGTTTCGGAAAAAATAATCTGAAATGGAAGTCGGATAAAAACAGGAACTGCAGAACTGTTATAAATTATTCAAATAATTCCAAAAACTTTTATAATTTGTAAAAATAATGCTTGACTTTTCAGAAGAGATGGGATATACTTGCAGAGTCAGCGAGGTGTGGCTCAGTTTGGTAGAGCGCCGTGTTCGGGACGCGGAGGCCGCAAGTTCGAATCTTGTCACCTCGATTGATATTCGGCTCGTTGGTCAAGCGGTTAAGACGCCGCCCTCTCACGGCGGAAACAGGGGTTCGATTCCCCTACGGGCTATTCTATTGGTTGCTGTCAGCAGATATGCTGGCAGCTTTTTTATTAGGAAAGAGTCTGTTTCGCAAACCGAATCCGGCGCCAAATCTCCGCAAGCGTCGATCTGAATTAACAGAAAACCCCCGGCAAATGTTGATCGTATGCCGGGGGTTCTGTTATCGGTGTTGAATTCAGCAATCATCCGCCTGAAGGAATGCATCTTTCATGTAGATCAGATGTGCCTGCATCATGTCATGAGCTTTGCAGGAGTCGTGATTCCGGATGGCTTCCAAGATCAGCTGATGATCATTCCGGTTGGACGGAATCAGAGATTCATAAAACTGAATATAATCGTCATCCAGGGGGAGAAGTGCCTTGATCAGGTTATACATAATGGTATTGGTGCTTGATAAGGCAATCTGAATATGGAAATCAGCAGAATGAAGAATGTAATCATTTTCTGATTCAGAAGCCTCCTGAAGCTGTATGTAGATTTCTTCCAGCAATTTCATATTCTCATCTGATATGTACTGTGCAGCAAGAGCAGCACATCTGGGTTCCACCAGTATTCTTAATTCGAGAATATCAAGAAAACGTGCGCTGTGATTTGAAATCATGGATAGTCCGAGAGGGTCCTCGCTCAGGCCCATTTTGGGGGAGACATATGTACCTGCACCGCGACGAACTTCAAGAATATTGCGTGAAACAAGCAGTTTGATGGCTTCGCGAACAGTGTTGCGGCTGACCCCAAGCATATTTGAAAGATCATATTCGTTGGGAAGTTTATCCTCTGTATTGTAGTTTCCGGTTCTGATAAGACGTATAATAGAGTCTGCAGCCTTTTGCGGTAAAGTCTGTCTGGAATTATCGCTCATAGAATCCTCCTTTTGAATCGGTCTGCATCTGGTGTGTGAAACATGCTGACAATTACGCTGCCGATGAACACCAGTCAGTTTTATAAGTATCTGCATCTACTTATAAGTAGATTATATTATGTTTTTACATAATTGACAAGATTATTCTGGGGGAAACATAGGGAAGAGCAGGGGAGGAAGTAAGTGTTTTTCAGGAAACGGATACTCTTCTGAACCTTCCCCGGAAATAGATATTGATTAAATGGCAGATTTACGGTAGTATTATATTCGGTGAATGGGAAGCCGTCTGACACTGTAAGACTGCTTTAATTTGATAAAAGAAAGTAAGGAGAATGGTATGGCATATAAAAAAGATGAAATTCTTGCAGGCTGTGTTCTGCTGAAAGATTATACATACGACTGGGATACCTTCCGTATGCAGTTATTTGATGACTGGAAAGTGGAGCTGACAGAAGAGGCAGCTGAATTTGCATTTGAATTCAAGATCGGGGAAGTGAATTGTGCATGTATGCTGGTTCCGGCTCCGAAACCCGAGGCAGTTTCCGCGGCAGCCAATAACTACAGCTGGCCGGAAGCAGCAGCGGCAACTGCTGAACATGTGGCACACGTGGAAGTGGGGATCATGGACTGTGAAAATCCGATTCAGCGTCATGTGTTATTTACCATGGTGGTATCCAGTATGATGAAACAGGATCATGTTATTGGTCTGTATCAGTATCCTACTGTACACAAGGCAGTGGACTATATTGAAGGTGCCGAGGTTATGAAGAAAGATGAATTCCCTGTTACCAACTGGGTATACATTGGTCTGCATCAGGATCAGGATGGTCTGTGGAACAGTTATACTTACGGTATGGAATCATTTAATAAGGAAGAAATGGAAATTATTCATACACAGGCCGGGCTGATCGAACTCTACCAGTTTATGGTTCAGATTGTTACCTATCTGATTACACAGAATGATACACTGGAACCCGGTCAGCGAATCGGATCGGATGAAGAACATTCTTATGAAGTGACCCGTTCAGAAGCTGTTGCATTTGACGGGGAAACACTTAAAATTGCATTTTAAAGACTGGACGGATATTCATGTTTCATATTTTTGTAGATTTTGAAATGAATGTAATCGACAAGGTATATCGGGAACAGCGTATGATCTGTAAAAGAGAGATCATTGAAATCGGAGCTGTAAAACTGGATGATGAGGGAAATGAAATCAGTTCTTTCACACAGTATGTGAAACCTGAGTATGGTCAGATTACAGAGTATTATGCAAATCTGACCGGTATTACCAATGAACAGGTGGCAGATCAGCCTCATTTTCATGATGCCATGGGAAATTTTCTGGACTGGGCAGGAAATGAGGCATATCGAATTTATTCATGGAGTAATTCCGATGTGATACAGATGTCCCGGGAGGCGGAACTGAAGGGGGAGAATGATCCCAGGCTGGAGCTGATGATTGGCAGATGGGTGGATTATCAGGAAGAATTCGGCAAACTGCTTGGTGTTGAAAAGCGGATTGGATTAAAGGATGCTGTTCATGCAATCGGTATTGATTTTGAAGGCAGACAGCATGATGCTTTATGGGATGCCAGAAATACAGCGTATATTTACCGACTGTCTCTGGATCGCAAACAGTTTGATCAGGTTATGAAGCCGATTGCGGATTTATTTCGTCCGCAAAAAGAGCTGGGAACGTCGCTGGGAGAGCTTTTTGGCAGTGAGTTTTTAAATTTATTCCCTTAAACCCTTGCAATTTATGGATAATTGTGCTACTCTATCAGCGTAGCATATTGATTTCGGGAAAGAGTGGACGTAAGTTCACTCTTTTCGTTTGCGCAGACTGTCCGTGGATTCACAAAATGGCTGCTGTCTGGACAGGATCCGGAACAGGTTCTGCGTGTGTTCGATTCGAAACAGTTTGGAAAGGAAGCGCTGGATTGGCAAAACATGAATTTGTAGAACAGAAAACAGAAGAACTGATCGCTCCGATAATCGAGGCACATCATTTTGAATTGGTAGATGTAGAGTATGTAAAAGAAGGAAGTATGAAATACCTCAGAGTCTACATAGACAAAGAAGGCGGAATCACAGTGGACGACTGTGAAGTGATCAGCCGGGAATTCAATGATATACTGGATCGTGAGGATTATGTCGATGAAGCATATGTATTTGAAGTAAGTTCTCCGGGACTGGGTCGTCCGTTAAAAAAAGACAAGGATTTTGCCAGAAGTCTTGGCGATGAGGTGGAAGTCAGACTTTTCAAAGCGCTGAACAAAAAGAAAGAATACACAGGTATTTTAAAGAGCTATGATGAGCAGACTGTTACAATTACAACAGAAGATGAAGAAGATGTTGTTTTTGAACGTGCTTCGATCGCACTGATTCGTCTGGCCTTTGACTTTTAATACGGAACAGAATTCGGTTCCGGTTTCATACAATGTGAATTCGCTGCGGAACCGATATAGGAGGATAAAGGAAAATGAATGAATTATTAGAGGCTTTAACGCTTCTTGAAAAAGAAAAAGATATAAGTAAAGATGTTCTGCTTGATGCAATTGAAAGTTCTTTGATTCAGGCATGTAAAAGCCATTTTGGAAGAGCTGATAATGTAAAAGTATTTATGAACAGAGACACCTGTGAATACAATTTATATGCAGAAAAAGAAGTTGCAGAGACCGTAGAAGATCCCCTTATGCAGATTACGCTTGAAGAAGCGAAACGTTTTAATCCTCAGGCTGAAATCGGCGGACTTGTTTATGTTCCCATTGAATCCAAAGGATTCGGACGTATCTCCACACAGATTGCCAAGAATACGATTCTTCAGAAAATCCGTGAAGAAGAGCGTAAGGTACTGTTTGACCAGTATGCAAAGATGGAAAAGGAAGTGGTAACCGGTATTATCCAGCGTACAGTTGGAGACAATATCAGTGTCAATATCGGTAAATGCGATGCCATTCTCCCTCTGAATGAGCAGGTTGCCAGAGAACACTTTGAACCCACCCAGAGAATCAAGGTATACATTCTTGAAGTAAAATCCACCAGCAAGGGACCCAGAATTCAGGTTTCCCGTACACATCCGGAACTGGTTAAGCGCCTTTTTGAGATGCAGGTGGCAGAAGTAAAGGATGGTACCGTTGAAATCAAGGGGATTGCCAGAGAGGCCGGTTCCAGAACCAAGATGGCAGTCTGGTCCAATGACCCCAATGTTGATGCAGTCGGTGCCTGTGTCGGTGTAAACGGTGAACGTGTCAATGCAGTTGTAAAAGAACTCTGCGGCGAAAAGATTGATATCATCAACTGGAATGAAAATCCGGCCATTCTGATTGAAAATGCTCTGAATCCGGCACAGGTTATCTGTGTAATTGCAGATGAAGACGAAAAGACGGCACAGGTTATTGTTCCTGATAATCAGCTGTCACTGGCAATCGGCAAAGTGGGTCAGAATGCCCGTCTTGCTGCCAGACTGACAGGATATAAGATCGATATCATGAATGAAACAAAAGCAAGAGAAAATGGTCTTTTTGATGAAATCGAAGGACTGGACAATGATGATGAATACATCGGATACAGAGAATTTGAGGAAGAGGAATCAGAGGACGACGGCGAAGAATTAACATTTGCTGACATTCAAATCACGGAAGACTGATTCCGTTTCTCTGAACACCTTGCAGACGGAGGTATGGATGACCGTTAAAAAGAAGATTCCCATGCGCCAATGTGTCGGATGCAGGGAGATGAAAAACAAAAAAGAAATGATCCGTGTGATCAGAACCCCCGAACAGCAGTTTATGATTGATGCCACCGGCAGGAAAAACGGGCGCGGTGCCTATATCTGCGCCAGCGGTTCATGTCTGGAAAAAGCGATTAAGAGCAGGGGACTGGAACGTTCCTTTTCCTGTGCCATTCCTGCTGAGGTCTATGAACAGCTGAAAGAGGAGATGAAAACAATTGAAACAGAGTAAAAAACTCTCCATGCTGGGGCTGGCCCGTCGGGCCGGAAAAGTGGTCAGCGGAGAATTCAGTGTTGAAAAAGCAGTAAAATCCGGAAAAGCGTTTCTGGTACTGGTGGCAGAAGATGCATCCGCCAATACCAAAAAGAATTTTACAGATATGTGTACGTATTATAAGGTTCCGATTTGCTTTACAGGTACAAAAGAGACCCTTGGTCATGCGATTGGTTGTGAAACCAGAGCATCTGCAGCTGTACTTGACAACGGATTTGCGAAAAGATTATTAGAAATGGAGTGAGCTCTAATTGGGTAATAATATAGAAGAAACAGGAAAGAAAACAGCAGGCGAAGGTGCAGCACCCAAGAAACGTGCAGTAGTGATTCGGCCTCAGAACAGCAGTAAGGCAAAAAGCGGTCGTCCGGCTTCTGAACGGTCGCAGGAAGGTACACGTGCAGGCGTCGAAAAGAAGCCTTTTAACGGTGAAAGACGTCAGGATGGAAATCGTTCCGGCAGCGGCGAAAGACGCCAGGACGGAAACCGCCCGAACAATGGCGAAAGACGTCAGGATGGAAATCGTTCCAACAACGGTGAAAGACGTCAGGATGGAAACCGCCCGAACAACGGTGAAAGACGTTCCTTTGGCGGCAATGGCGAAAGACGCCAGGATGGAAACCGTTCCAATAATGGTGAAAGACGTTCCTTTGGCGGCAATGGCGAAAGACGTCAGGATGGAAACCGCCCGAACAATGGCGAAAGACGTCAGGACGGAAATCGTTCCAATAACGGTGAAAGACGCCAGGATGGAAACCGTTCCAACAACGGCGAAAGACGTTCCTTTGGCGGCAATGGCGAAAGACGTCAGGATGGTGACAGAAGAGGCCAGGGCGGTCGTCAGGATGGCAGAGGTGCCGGCGGAAGAGGCCAGGGCAGCGGTATGATTCATCAGGATTCATACATGAAGCCTTCACAGGCAAATAACAAACAGAATAAAAAACAGCAGGATAATCGTTCCAAAGATAAATACAATAAGAAAGATCGCGAAGAAAATCTGAAGAAAATGGAGAAATCCAATCTGAAGAAGCTTTCCAAGCAGGCTGCAAAACAGGAAGAAGAAATCAAGACATTGACTCTTCCGGAAAAGATTACCATTAAAGAACTGGCAGAAATGATGAAAATGCAGCCTTCTGCTATTGTAAAGAAACTGTTTATGGCAGGCCAGATGGTTACCATCAATCAGGAAGTGGATTACGATACAGCAGAAAGTATTGCCCTTGACTTCGATTATCTGTGTGAAAGAGAAGTAAAGGTTGATGTGATCGAAGAGCTTCTGAAAGATGTGGAAGATCCGGAAGATACATTGGTTGAAAGAGCGCCGGTTGTATGTGTAATGGGTCATGTTGACCATGGTAAAACTTCTCTGCTGGATGCAATCAGAAAGACCAATGTCATTGCCAAAGAAGCCGGCGGTATCACACAGCATATTGGTGCATATATGGTAGAATGCAACGGTCATCCGATTACATTCCTGGATACACCCGGTCATGAAGCATTTACAGCCATGCGTCTTCGCGGTGCCAAGTCCACGGATATTGCCGTACTGGTTGTTGCTGCAGATGATGGTGTTATGCCCCAGACAATTGAAGCAATCAGCCATGCCAAGGCAGCAGGTGTTGAAATTATCGTTGCAGTTAACAAGATCGACAAACCCAGTGCCAACATCGAACGTGTAAAACAGGAACTGACAGAACATGGTCTGATCGCAGAAGATTGGGGCGGTTCCACCATTTTTGTACCGGTTTCTGCTCATACGGGAGAAGGTATTGATGAACTGCTTGAAATGATCCTTCTGGCATCTGAAGTAAAGGAATTAAAGGCAAATCCCAACCGTAAGGCAAGAGGTATTGTCATTGAAGCTCTGCTGGATAAAGGACGCGGTCCCGTTGCCAACATTCTGGTACAGAAGGGTACGCTGCATGTGGGTGATGTCATTGCAGTCGGTTCCTGCTATGGTAAGGTAAGAGCCATGATGGATGAAAATGACCGCCGTGTGAAAGAAGCAGGTCCCTCCAAACCGGTATCTGTACTGGGTCTGAATGATGTACCCGGTGCCGGTGAAATCTTCATCGTTCCTGACAGTGAAAAAGAAGCAAGAAGCTTTGCGGAAACCTTTATTGCTGCCAATAAGGAAAAACTGATCGATGAAACAAGAGGCAAGATGTCACTGGATGATCTGTTCTCACAGATTCAGGCCGGTAAGCTGAAAGAACTGGAACTGATCATCAAAGCAGATGTTCAGGGTTCTGTTGAAGCCGTAAAGCAGAGTCTGCTGAAACTGTCCAATGATGAAGTCATTGTAAAAGTAATTCACGGCGGTGTAGGTGCCATTAATGAATCGGATGTCAATCTGGCATCTGCATCCAATGCGATTATCATCGGTTTCAATGTACGTCCCGATGCCACTGCAAGAGCAATTGCAGAACGTGAAAAAGTAGATGTACGTCTGTATCGTGTAATTTATCAGGCAATCGCTGATGTGGAAGCTGCCATGAAGGGTATGCTTGACCCGATCTTCGAAGAACAGGTGATCGGTCATGCGGTTGTACGTCAGACATTCAAGGCATCAGGCGTTGGCATGATTGCCGGCTCTTATATTACCGACGGTAAATTTATCCGTGGATGCAAGTGCCGTCTGACCAGAGGAACAGAACAGCTCTTCGATGGCCCCATGGCATCACTGAAGCGTTTCAAAGATGATGTAAAGGAAGTTGCTGCAGGATATGAATGTGGTGTTGTACTGGAAGGTTTCAGTGATATTCGTGAAGAGGATACACTGGAAGCATATCAGATGGTAGAAGTACCCAGATAACAATCCGCTGCAGAACAGTTATCAGACGATTCAGCAGACAGGCTGAATGGTTTCCCATATTGTAATCAAACTGGCTGATCGGATTCCCTGTATCAGCCAGTTTTTGTCATAAAGGAGTATAGTGTGAGAAAAAACAGCATTAAAAATATTCGAATCAATGAAGAAGTAAAAAAAGAATTAAGCAATATCATTCGCAATGAATTAAAGGACCCCAGAATCCATATGATGACATCCGTTGTATCGGTGGAGGTGGCACCGGATCTGAAAACCTGTAAAGCTTATATCAGCGTTCTTGGTACGGAACAGGAAGGTGCGGATACCATTCAGGGGTTAAAGAGTGCATCCGGTTACATCAAAAACAGACTGGCAAAAAGCATCAATCTGCGCAATACACCGGAAATTTTCTTTAAACTGGATCAGTCCATTGAGCACGGGATTCACATTGCCCATATTCTGGACGGACTGAATATTCAGCATGATGAGGAAGAAGCAGATCCGGCAGATATGGAATTGGAAACGGACGATTTTGAGGAAACAGAGGAATAATCAATGAGTAATAATTTACAGATTTCTTCCATGATTCCCGCCGGTGTCCGTTCCGTTGTGATTATCGGACACATTCATCCGGATGGAGATTGTGTAGGAACCTGTCTGGGACTGTATCATTACCTGAGAGAAAATATGCCGGAACTGGAGACAGAGGTATGTCTCCAGAAGTTTGATGCATCCTTCTATCTGTTAAAGGATGCAGACCGGATCCGGATGATGGAAGAAATGGACATGAGCAGAGTGTTTGATCTCTGTATTTCCTGTGATGCCAGCGACAGAAAGCGACTGGGAGATGCAGACAGGCTTTTTGAGCAGGCGGCACACACCATCTGCATTGATCATCACATTACCAATGCCGGATTTGCAGATATGAATTATATCCGCGGCGGATACAGTTCTGCGGCAGAAACCCTGGGGGAACTGCTGGATATGGATAAAGTAAGCAAAAGCTGTGCGGAATGTCTTTATCTGGGAGTCAGTCACGATACGGGAATTTTCAAATTTTCCAATACCACTCTGAATACCATGATATTTGCAGGAAAATTGCTGGAAAAAGGAATCGATCAGACCAGTATTATTGACAAAACCTATTATGCGAGAACCATTGTACAGACCCGTATCTGCGGGTATGCCATGGAACATGTGCAGCTTTATGCAGATGGAAAAATATCTGCTGTGGTTCTGCATCTGGATGATATGCAGCGTTTTGGTGCAGATTCCGGTGATCTGGATGGTATTGTGGATCAGCTGCGTATTATTGAAGGTGTGGAAACCGCTGTGTTTCTTTATGAACAGAAAAAAAATCATTATAAGGCCAGCATGCGGTCCAATAACTATGTGGATGTCAGCAAGATTGCGGCATCCCATGGAGGCGGCGGTCATGTAAGAGCAGCCGGATTTGACCTGTCTATGGCAGCAGAAGAAATTCTTTCCATGGTACTGGCAGAGATTCAGGAACAGTTGTAAAGGAACGGTAACGGCGGATGGATGGATTAATTAATATTTATAAGGAAAAAGGATTCACTTCCCATGATGTGGTGGCAAAGATGAGAGGAATCCTTCGTACAAAAAAAATCGGTCATACGGGAACACTGGATCCGGATGCAGTCGGTGTGCTTCCCGTCTGTGTGGGAAGTGGCACAAAGCTTTGCAGCCTTCTGGAAAATCATGATAAAACTTATCGGACGGTCATGCTGCTGGGACTGGAGACAGATACGCAGGATATTACGGGAACGGTTCTGCATGAGAAAGAAGTCACTGTCACAGAGGAAGAAATTGAACAGATTCTTCCGTCTTTCAGGGGGAAAATCATGCAGATTCCGCCTATGTATTCAGCATTAAAGGTAAATGGAAAAAAACTGTATGAATATGCCAGAGAAGGAAAGGTAATTGAACGTGCGCCTCGTCCCATTGAAGTGTTTGAACTGAAGGTGGATCAGATGGAACTTCCCAGAGTGACCATGACAATTACCTGTTCAAAGGGAACTTATATCCGGACAATTTGTCATGATATCGGTCAGGCACTGGGATGCGGAGGCTGTATGGAATCTCTGGTGCGTACCAGAGTGGGCCGTTTCAGACTGGAAGATGCAGTTACTTTGAAGGAACTGGAACATCTGCGTGACACAGGGGAACTGGAAGCACATATTGTCCGGGTGGAAGATGCGTTTGCAGAACTTCCCGGCTGCAGATCACTGCCCGCCTTTGATCATCTGCTTCACAATGGAAATCGCCTGAAAAAATCCATGGTTGCGGAGCATGTTCCACTGGAAAAAGGAAGCTGCTGCCGAATGTATGACAGTGAAAATAAGTTTATTGGCTTATACGAAAAAGATTCTGAAAAACGGGATTTTAAACCGGTAAAAATGTTTCTGTAGCGGAGGATAAAAACTTGAAATATATTACTGATGTGAAAGACGCTGCGATTGATGGGCAATCCGTTGTAACACTGGGCAAGTTTGACGGACTGCATCGCGGACATATGCTGCTTTTTGAACGATTGAAAAGTATGAAAAAAGAAAAGGGCTGGCAGACAGTTGTCTTCACATTTTCCATGAATTTGATGAACTGGAAATTCGGGAAGGATTTTAAAACAATCCAGGACCGGGAAGAACGATGCCGGATGCTTCGCCGGATCGGAATGGATATGCTGGTGGAATGTCCCTTTACGGACGAGATCCGCAATATGGAAGCCGAACGGTTTGTAAGTGAGATTCTTGTGGGACAGCTTCATGCCGCCTGCATAGTATGTGGTGAAGATTTCCGTTTCGGGCACAATCGGACCGGGGATTATGCACTGCTTCAGAAACTTTCCGAAACCTACCATTTCCATCTGGAAATGATTCCAAGTGTCATGGAGGAAAAGACAAGAATCAGCAGTTCCAGAATCCGGGAGGCCATTGCACAGGGCAATATGGAGGATGCCAATCGGATGCTGGGCAGACCATTTACAGTGGAAGCAGTGATTCTGGATGGTCAGCATCTTGGAAGAACCATTGACATGCCGACCATCAATCAGATTCCTCCGGCAACAAAGCTGCTGCCTCCATTTGGCGTATATGCATCTGTAACGGAAATTGACGGTATCCGCTACAATGGTGTTACCAATATCGGACGGAAACCGACTGTTGGAGAATTTGCTGTGGGAGTGGAAACCCATCTGTTTCATGTGAATGCCAATTTTTATGGAAAAGCTGCATCGGTCAGTCTGTTTCATTATCTCCGCCCGGAAAAACGATTTTCCTCTGTGGATGAATTGAAGGAACAGATGCATCGGGACGCAGAAAGAGCCGAACAGTTGCTTCTGGAAGATCATTTTACATCGATTTGTATAGAATAAAATTCAAGAATCTGATTGACAGAACAATCCTTATGATATAATATATGAAATGTAATAAAAAATTAATATTCAGGAAACAAATTGACAAAACTGTAATAAATCGGTAAGGTATTTGATACGTTTTTGAAAAGAGTATCTGAATATGCCCGGCACCAAATTTCTGCAAGTGTCGATTTGATTACAGGATGATTATGTGATAAGGATAAAGTATGAAAAAGTTCTATGGTTTCAATATGCGTGTAAAAAGTCTTACGGCAGCAGTTCTTCTGGGTTCCATGATCTGCAGAGAAACTGCAGTTCCTGTTCTGGCAGCAGGTCAGAATAATATAAAGAACACATCTGTTCAGCAGACAGTGAATCTGGAAGATGCAGGAAGCATTGCCGGAGTGGCTGTTAACTTAAAAAATTACTATAACGCAGTGGAAGCAAATCTGATTTCTACTGATGTGGAGCATGATCTGGCCATTCTGGTCAATGAAAAAGCATCTGTACTGGATCACTATGAAAATCTGGGTATTGTTGATGTCAGCAGCAAAAATTATCTGAATGTCAGAAAGAAAGCCTCCAAAGACAGTGATATCTGCGGTAAGATGCTGAAGTATTCGGCATGTGAAATCCTTGATAAAGAAGGAGACTGGTATAAAATCAGTTCCGGCTCGGTAAAGGGGTATGTACATGCTGACTACGTGATCACCGGTGAAAAAGCAGAGCAGCTGGCTGTACAGGAAGCGGAACTGACTGCAGTTGTTACAACTAAAAGCAATCTGAACGTCCGGAAGGAACCTTCCGCTGACAGTGAAAAAATCACAAAGATCAGTACGGAAGAACGATATACCGTTATTTCGCAGGAGAACGGCTGGGTAAAAATCGAGCTGGATGGTCTGGTGGATGATGACGGCAAGAACCTTGATTCAGCAGGTTATGTTTCCGCAGATTACTGTGAAGTGAAGTATGATCTGAAATCGGCAGTAGCCTATACACCACTGGATGAAAAAGGTACCAGTTCCTATTCATCCAGACGTGCAAGCCTCTGCAACTATGCGTGCCAGTTTGTGGGAAACCGTTACGTATGGGGAGGTACCAGTCTGACCCGAGGTGCAGACTGCTCCGGTTTTGTCATGTCTGTCTTTAAAAAATATGGTGTATCTCTGACCCATTCCTCCAGAGCCCAGGCAAGAGCCGGCAAACGGATCAGTGCATCCCAGATGCGTCCCGGAGATCTGGTATTTTACGGAAAGAAGAGGATTGACCATGTGGCGATTTATATCGGTAACGGCAAAATCGTCCATGCAGCCAATACAAGACGCGGTATTGTCATTAATAGATGGAATTATATGACGCCTGTCAGAATTGTAAATGTTCTGGGAGACTGATAAAGAAAATCATTGAATACAGAAGAACCCAAAGGGGCTGCGGCACAAATTTCATTTTGTGTGCAGCCCCTCTTTTGTTCGTACTTTAAGCCAGTCAGCGTGGAACGGTCAAATCCGGCATTACCTTTTTCGCATAATTTTGACCATGGTATCATCTCGTGGTATAATAAAACAATTCTGGTACAGTTATTTTTGAGTTGAATAAATGAAATGATTGAATAGAGGAACGAATATGGCATTACAGTTGATTATCGGCACGTCCGGAAGCGGCAAGACAGAGTGGCTGAATCACTTTCTTATAAATGAATCTCTGGCAAATCCGGAAAAGCAGTATATGGTACTGGTTCCGGAGCAGTTTACCATGGAAACCCAGAAAGCCATTACCATGATGCATCCCAATCACGGAACCATGAATATTGATATTCTCAGTTTTGTCCGTCTGGCTCATAAGGTTTTTGTGGAGCGGGGCTGCGAAGATTATGTGGTTCTGGATGATATGGGGAAATGTGTGATCCTGCAGAGAGCTGCGTTAAAGCAGGAGAAAAATCTGCAGGTATTTGGCAGAAATCTGAGAAAAAGCGGTTTTATCAGTGAGCTGAAATCCATGCTCTCCGAATTATATCAGTATGGTGTCACGCCGGAACAGCTGGAGACTGCACTTCACAAAATAAGGAGTCAGTCTGTTCTGGCGGGAAAACTGAAGGATATGATAACCGTATATCGTGCTTTTGCAGGGGAACTGGATGAACGAACCATTACAGCAGAGGAATTGCTGCCAATTATGTGCCGATATCTTCCGGAGTCACCGATTATCCGCAATACGGTCATTGCTCTGGACGGATTTACCGGATTCACGCCGGTTCAGTATCAGGTTCTTTCCTGCCTGCTTCAGTATGGCGCAGAGGTTATGGTGACCGTTACGGCGGATCCTGTGAAGAATTATCAGAAAGAAGGGGCTCCCCATGATTTGTTTTACCTGAGTCATCAGACCATAAAAAAACTCTGTAATCTTGCGGAGGAACTGGGCGTCCCCGTGAAGCAGGATATCTGTCTGTTCCGAGATCAGGGAGAAGTACCCGGCAATACAAACTGTATCTGTGTGATACCGGAGAGAAATCGTTTTACAGATGCAGAGTCTCTGGGGTTTCTGGAACAGCATGTTCTCAGATTTCGTAGATCGGTGTTTTCAGGAAAAACAGAGAACCATGCTCTCTTTGTCAGTGTATACGATTCTCCGGTGGAAGAAGTGAAGCAGATTTGTGAGGATATTTACAGACTGGTGCGAAAGAGAGGTTTCCGTTATCGGGAAATTGCAGTCATTACCGGTGATCCGGAAGGTTATGCACCTTTGTTCCGACAGGAATTAAAACAATATGATATTCCCTGCTTCATTGATGAAAAGCGAAACCTGCTGGATCATCCGCTGGTGGAATATATCAGAGGTCTGCTGGAAGTGGTTCTTCGGGATTTTTCCTATGAAAGTGTATTTCGTCTGCTGAAAAGCGGATTGTGGGAAATCAGCCCGGAGGATCGCGATTATCTGGAAAACTATGTGATGGCCTGCGGAATCAGAGGGCATAAACGATGGGCGGAACCGTGGACACGGGAAAGACGTTCCGGCACCTATACGGATTTTGATCGGATTAATCGGATACGGGCCTCTGTATATGATTCGCTTTTTCCGCTTTATGAAGGATGGAAAGAAAAAGAAATCACCGTAACAGCGCAGATTGGAATTTTAAAGGAATTTCTGGAGAAACAGAGGATCGAAGAACGTCTGCAGGAGTTTTGTGATTATTTTAAACAGCAGGAATTATTTCTTCTGGAAAAAGAATATTCACAGGCCTTTGAGCTGGTGATAACGCTGTTAAATGAAATGGATTCTCTGCTGGGGGATACCATAATGTCCCTGCGTGATTTTTCCGCCTGTTTTGACAGCGGACTGGAAGAAATCCGTGTGGGAACTATTCCTGCCTGCACCGACCGTCTGCTTATAGGAGACATGGAGCGAACCAGATTGTCTGGAATCAAAGTGTTGTTTTTTGCAGGAGTCAATGAAGGACAGGTGCCGAAATCCGATACCGGCTGTGGGATTTTTACGGATTATGATAAAGAACAGCTTCTTGACTGTGATATTGAACTGGCACCAACCGGCCGGATGAACAGTTTTATGAGCCGGTTTTATCTGTATCTGGCTTTGACCAGACCCTCCGAGCAGCTGTACATTTCCTTTGTGAAAGCGGATCGAAGCGGGAAAAATATGCGTCCATCCCTTGTGATCAATGAACTGTCATCCATGTATCCGGATATGAAAATCCGGGAAACATCGGCTCTTTCCGTGCAGGAACCGGACAGCCCTGTGGGAATCCGGCGGTATCTGATCAACCGCCTTGCGGATCCGGCTCAGGCAGTTTCGGATCCGGCATGGATGCAGATGTTCTATTATTGTGCAGAAAGAAATCCGGATCAGGTGGAAAAACTGCTGCAGGCCGTATCCGATGGTTATCAGGAAGAATCCCTGACCCGGGAACTGGCCCGCAGACTGTACGGCCAGGCCCTGCAGGCCAGTGTAAGCCGTCTGGAACAGCAGGCAGCCTGCGCTTTTGCTCATTTTTTGCGATATGGCCTGAAATTATCCGAACGGGAAACCTTTTCCTTTGAAACGGTGGATATGGGAAATCTTTTTCATTCTGCGCTGGAACGGTATTTCCGGAAGGTAAAGGATCAGAAACTGGATATTACTGACATTTCAGAAGAGAGAAGAAAAGCACTGGTTCATGTCTGTGTCATGGAAGCTGCGGAAGAAGTGGGGCATGATCTTCTGGATGACAGCGCCAGAAATCGCTGGCTGAAAGGCAAACTGGAGCGGATTACCGATCGAACGGCCTGGGCTCTGGGGGAACAGTTGAAAAGCGGCGGATATGAAACAGATTCCTGTGAGGTGCTGTTTGAACCGGATCGGACCGATGCATTTTCCATTCCTCTGTCTGCCGATCAGAAGATGCTGCTGCGGGGAAGAATTGACCGGATTGATACAAGAGAAGAGGAAGACAGACTGTATGTCCGAATTGTAGATTACAAATCAGGCAGCAAAACCTTTGATCTGGTCTCTGTTTATTACGGCCTTCAGATTCAGCTGGTATTCTATATGGAAGCCGCAGAGGAAAATCTGAGAAAACGCAATCCGGATAAACAGATCCTTCCCGGTGGTGTTTTGTATTATAACATCAGTGATCCTGTGATTGATAAAACACCGGACATGGAGGATGAGGAAATTCTGTCTGCTATTCTGGAAAAACTGCAGATGAATGGGGTGGCAGCCATCTCTTCTCTGGATGAAGAAAGTCTGGAACTGGCAAAGAAACAGAAAAAGAGTAAGATTACGCTGGTGTCAGACCGGCAGTTTTCCTCTTTGCAGAAATATGTACATGAGATGGTGCGATCTCTGGGAAAGGAAATCACGGAAGGGAAAATAGCAGTCAACCCATACGCAAAGGGTCAGATCCATGCATGTACCTGGTGCAGCTATAAAGGAATCTGTGGTTTTGACAAAAAGAGAAAAGGATTCGGATACCGAAATCTGGTTTCGATACCGAAAGAGGAAATCTGGAAAAAAATAGAAGGGGAGGAGGAAGAAGATGGCGAACAGATGGACAGCTGAACAGGAACAGGCAATGAATCTGCATGAGAGGAATCTTCTGGTTTCGGCAGCAGCCGGAAGCGGGAAAACGGCAGTATTGGTTGAACGGATCATTCGGATGATAACAGGAGAACATCCGATTGATGTGGACCGTCTTCTGGTTCTGACATTTACCCGGGCCGCTGCCATGGAAATGAAGGAACGGATCTCCGCCCGGCTTTGCAAACTGCTGGAAGAAAATCCCGAAGATGAAAATCTCGGACGTCAGTCTGTATTGATCCAGCATGCCAATATTACAACCATTGACAGTTTCTGTCTTCAGATCGTGCGGGACTATTTCAGCGAACTGGATCTGGATCCGGACTTCCGGATCGGAGATGAAGGGGAACTGATCCTTTTGCAGGCGGACTGCATGGCAGAACTTCTGGAACAGTATTACCTGGAGGGCAGACCGGAGTTTCTGGATTTTGGGGAAGCCTACGGCGGCAATAAAAATGACCGTCTTCTGGAAGAATACATCGGGAAAGTGTTCCGTTTTGCCCAGTCCTGTCCGTATCCGGAAAAATGGCTGGAGGAAGCCGCTGCCATGTATCGGGCGGATTCCGATGAGTCCATGGAAAAGCTCCCTTTCATGCAGTATCTGCTGGAATATTATTTCCGGTTATTCCGGGAGCTGGAGCGGAGAGGAGAATATCTTCTTTCCATCTGCCGGGAGCCGGACGGACCGTATGCCTATGAAGAAATGATGGAAAGTGATCTGAATCAGATCCGGAGTTTCCTTGGATGCGGTTCCCTTGCAGAACTCTGTCTCTGCAGCAGGAAAGTCAGATTCGTCAGAAAAACGACGAAAAAGCAGAAAGGAATCAGTGAACAGAAAAAGCAGCTGGTTTCGGCCGGCAGAGATGAACTGAAAGATCAGGTGAAAAAAGCAGCGGAAAAGCTGGCAGATCTGGATCCGCAGCATCTGCTGGAATCTCTGAAAGGGCTGTCCGGTCCCATGACCATGCTCCTTGAGCTGACCGGAGAATTCGGAAATATGTACAGCCGTGCAAAACAGGAGAAAAACATTCTGGATTTTAATGATCTGGAACATCTGGCGTTGACCATTCTGGTTTCTGAAACGGGAGAACGAACGGCAGCAGCCCGGGAATTGCAGCAGCAGTACCATGAAATTCTGATTGATGAATATCAGGACAGCAATTATCTGCAGGATATGATTCTGTACAGTATTTCCGGCGCGGAGGACGGCCGTCCCAATCAGTTCATGGTGGGAGATGTGAAACAGAGTATTTACCGGTTTCGAATGGCGCGGCCGGAAATCTTTGTGGAAAAATACAATTCCTATTCAAAAGAGGACAGTCTCTATCAAAGGGTGGATCTTCAGAAAAACTTTCGAAGCCGAAGCGAGGTGCTGACCGGAATCAACCGGATTTTCAACCGGGTTATGACCCGGTCTCTGGGAAATGTGGAGTACGATGAAAGTGCTGCATTGTATCCAGGTGCGGAGTATCCTGCAGCGGAAAAAGCCTCAGAATCAGAAGCGGAAAACCATGCATTGAAACTTCTGATCATTGATATGGGAAAAGCAGCCTTAGAGGAACATATGCGGGAGAATCATATGGAGATATCTGCAGACAGTACGGAGGCGGAAGCCCATGCCGCTGCTGCAGAAATCCGAAGACTGACGGATCCTGTTCATGGGCAGCAGGTTCTGGATAAGGAAACCGGAAGGCTTCGGCCTGCCGCTTACCGGGATATTGTAATTCTGCTTCGAAGCCTCAGCGGGAAAGCAGAAACATGGCTGGATGTTCTGACGGCGGAGGGAATTCCTGCCTGTGCACCGGCAACCGGATATTTTGATGCACTGGAAGTCCGGACGATGCTGTCGCTTTTGCAGATCATCGATAATCCCATGCAGGACATTCCACTGGCTGCTGTGTTAAAGTCGCCCTTTGGAGGTTTTTCCTCAGAAGAACTGGCGGAAATTGCGGCTGAATTCCGTCAGGCAGAGGGAAAACATGATACCGGTCTGTATTTTGCCATGCAATACTATCAGGAAAAACGGGAAGAGAATCCGCTTTCTGGCAAAATTCAGGAGTTCCTGTTCCGTCTGGATACGTATCGGCTAAAATCGGTTTATCTGACGGTCCATGAACTGATTCAGTATCTGTTTGAAGATACCGGATATTATGACTATGTCAGTGCCATGCCTGCCGGAAAAGTCAGACGTATGAACCTGGATATGCTGGTGGAAAAAGCCGTTCTGTATGAAAAGACCAGTTACCACGGTTTATTCCATTTTGTCCGGTATATGGAACACCTGAAAAAATATGAAGTGGATTTTGAACAGGGGCAGGAGTTCGGAGAACAGGATGATATTGTCCGGATTTATTCCATTCATAAAAGCAAAGGTCTGGAATACCCGGTGGTGATTCTGGGCGGAATGGCCAGAAAGTTCAATCAGATGGACAGCAGAAGCCCGGTTGTTCTGCATCCGGATCTGGGAATTGCTGCAGACTGGATCGATGTGGAGAAGAGAAGCCGTATGATCAGTGCCGCGGCCACCGCTGTGCGGGAACGGCTGAAGCAGGACACACTGGGAGAAGAACTTCGGATTCTGTATGTGGCCATGACCAGGGCGCGGGAAAAACTGATCATGATCGGTTCCGATCCATGGGCGGAAAAACACCTGAACGAATGCAGTCTGGAGTACAATGATGAAGAAAAACTGCCATTTTACCGGCTGGCTTCTGCCGGATCCTATCTGGACTGGATTTATATGGGGGCTGCAGACCGGCTGGAAGAATGGATGCAGCTGGAGGTCTGCTCTGTGGGAGAAGTTCTGACTTCCCCTGCTGTTCATCAGGCAGAGCAGATCCGGATGACGGAAGAACTGCACCATCTCGCCGGACAGTATGCCGCCGGAAAGGTGCAGGATCCCCACCCTGAACTGGCAGAACGTCTGCGGGAACTGGATAATTATCAATATCCATTTTCGGAATCCACAAGGATTCAGACGAAATTCACCGTATCTGAACTGAAACGGGAAGCCATGGGAAGCAGAGAAGAAAAACAGGAGGAAAAGGAACTGCTTCTGCCGGAATTTTCTTCTGTCCTGACAGCCGGAGAGAGAGGAACGGCATATCACCGGGCTCTGGAACTGCTGCCTCCGGATCAGACATGGCATACAGAGGTGATTGCAAAGAAGCTGGAAGAATATGCTGCAGAGGGCAGGATGAAACCGGCTGCTGCAGAAGCAGTGAATCCCTGGAAAATTTATCAGTATTATCATTCCGAGCTGGGGCAGCGCGCTGCAAAAGCATACAGGAATGGAACACTCCACCGGGAACAGCAGTTTGTTATGCTCCAGCCTGCCTGCAAACTCAGACAGGAATGGGTATCAGAGGAACCGGTACTGATTCAGGGTGTCATCGATGCATGGTTTGAAGAGGAAGGAACGATTATCCTCCTTGACTTTAAAACCGATCATGTGAAACAGGAAGAAGAACTGATCCAAAGGTATCACAGGCAGTTTTCTCTGTACGCAGATGCGCTGCAGTCTATCTGTCAGAAGCCGGTAGCGGAGCAGTATATCTGGTCCTTTTCACTGAACCGTGCAATACGGATTTCATAAAGATTCAATCAAATATGCCGAAGGTATTTTCCGGGCAGAGCAGATATCTGACAGGGAAAATACCCTCGGCATTTTGTTGCTTTTCATCTGTATAAGCTGAAATCCGTGATCAGCAGCTCAACGGCAATGGAATCACTGATTTTACCGGTTTTGATGGATTCATCCATCTGTGCGCACTGTTCAATACAGTATTTCAGATCTTCATCACGGAACCGGGACGCTTTCTGTGCCACTTTTCGGGCAACATAGGGGTTCAGGCCGGCAGACTTTGCAAGATCAGAGCCGGATAATCCCTTTTTCTGCATTTCACGGATCTGATAAAGCTGAAGATACTGTCTGGTAATCAGATACAGAATACGCATGGGCGGTTCTTTCAGGGCCAGCAGATCATAATACAGCTGAAAGGCACGCTGTCGATTGTGTGCAGACATGGCATCAATCATATCAAAGATATGATTGGAAATCTGACGGGTGCAGATGGTCTGAATATCAGAAATTTCCAGAACTTTTCTGTCACCCAGATAGGAAATCAGTTTTTCCAGTTCGTTGGCGATCACATTCATGTCCGTACCCACCGTTTCCAGAAAAAAAGACATGGTACTGCGGGTCAGACGGATCTGGTCCCGATTCAGAATGGATAAAATCCACTGCTCCAGATCTTCTTCTGACTGGCGTTTAATCTCTGCAAAATACCCCAGTTCCTTTACTTTTTTAAAGAGGCGGTTTCTTTTGTCGATCTCATCCTCCAGAAACAGAATATGGGTGGTATCCGGCATATTTGGAAGATACTCAGCCAGTTCTGAAGTGTCTTTTTTAAAAAAGCCGCTGTTCTCAATCAGAATCAGCCGCCGTTCTGCGAAAAACGGCATCGTATCTGCCAGACTGATAATCTCTTTGAGATCCGGATTTTTTGTCTGAAAACGGCTGACATTCATGGTATCCTCACCGGCAATGGCCTCGGCCAGACGATGATAAAACTGTCTGGTGAGGTAGGTCTCCTCACCAGACAGCAGATAAACGGGTTTAAATTGTTTTTTCTTAATATCAGCGGAAATGACTTTCATGCTTACTTTCTGTAATTACAACCTGTAATTACTTTTTGTGATTGTTTTCCAGCAGACTTTCTTTCAGGTTGAACAATTTTACGGAAAGATCAGTGTAATGGATGTGAGGATTCTGCAGCCGCTGTTCCTCAATCCATACGGTTTCGTTCAGCTGTTTCTTCACGTATTCACGGATTTCATTGAGAGTTGGCTTTTTGTAAACCAGTTTGCCCTCATCAAAAATCGTAACCATCAGTTTTTCTGCGTGGAAATCGGTTAATGTGATATCCTTCCAGGGCTTTGCCGGGAATTTGACTTCAAAATCCTCACCATCCACAATGGTTTCATCATCCAGTGTCAGTACATCGCAGTAGCCATATCCGGTTACATTGCTGTAAATACGCCACAGGGTTTTCTTTCCGGGGTTGGTGATTTTTTCCGGATTTTCTGAAATCTTGATACGGGGTGAATAGGTTCCGTCATCCTGACGAACTGCCGCCAGTTTGTATACACCGCCGAAAACCGGGTCGGATTTGGCGGTAATCATACGTTCACCCACACCGTAGGAATTGATTTTGGCACCCTGCTGGTTCAGAGAACTCAGAAGCCATTCATCTATACTGTTGGAAACCACGATGATACAGTCTTCGCATCCGTTGTCATCCAGATATTTACGAAGTTTCTTTGAGAAATATGCCAGATCACCGCTGTCGATACGGACACCTTTCAGACGGTAGCCGGCAGGTTCCAGCACTTCCTTTGCCACACGGACTGCATTCACAGCACCGCTGTTCATGATATCATAGGTATCGATCAGAAGCGTACAATCACTGGGATAGATTTCCGCATATGCCTTAAAAGCCTCGTATTCACTGTCAAAGAACTGCACCCATGAATGAGCCATGGTACCTACGGCTTTTACACCGTAAAGCTGGTCTGCTGCCACTGTGGCAGTGGCACCGGCACCGCCGATATAGCAGGCACGTGCACCCAGAATTGCTGCATCCGGACCCTGTGCACGGCGTGCACCGAATTCCATCACCAGACTGGTTCCTGCCTGGCGGCAGATACGGTTTGCCTTGGTTGCGATCAGAGACTGGTGATTGATGGTCAGAAGCAGCATGGTTTCGATCAGCTGTGCATCAATGGCAGGAGCGGTAACCGTAACAATGGGCATATACGGATATACAATGGTCCCTTCCGGAACAGCTTCAATGGTTCCTCTGAAATGGAAGTCAGACAGGTAATTCAGGAATCCTTCATCAAACATGTTGCGGGAACGAAGATAAGCAATATCTTCTTCCGTAAAAGAAAGATTCTCAATGTAATCAATCAGCTGTTCCAGACCGGCACTGATGACAAAGCCGCCGTTATCCGGATTGCTGCGGTAAAACATATCAAATACAACCCAACGATCCTTGAACCCCTTTACATAATAACCGTTTGCCATGGTCAGTTCATAGAAATCCATCAGCATGGACAGATTTCTTTTATTGTTTTCTGCATTCATTTTATCATCCTCGCATTTCTACACAATTGCTCTTTTTGTAAATCCCCCGACAATTATGTATATAGTGAAATAATTCTATCACTTTTTTCAATGGATTGCAATGGAATCGAGTTGACTTTTGTTTCCATTGAATATAAACTTATACTATTAGGCACCTGTATGAATGAAAAGGACAGATGTATAAAGTCCGGTTCACGGGGCAATATCAGACAGCATCCCTTCTGATACGCCCGGGGTGCAGACAGGGAGCGACAAAGACAACAAGGAGATTTGATATGATCAGTTTTACAAACGATTACAGCGAATGTGCACATCCGCTGATTCTGAAAAATCTTGCAGAACACTGTTACGAACAGAATGCCGGCTACGGTCTTGATGACCACTGCAAGCGTGCATCCGATCTGATTCGTTCTTATATAGGCAACGTCAATGTGGATATTCATTACCTGAATGGAGGCACACAGACCAATCTGACCGTTTTGTCAGCCATGCTTCGTCCCTTCGATGCGGTGATCAGTACGGAAAGGGGTCATATTAATACCCACGAGACAGGAGCCATCGAAGGGTGTGGTCATAAGGTTCTGGCCATGCCCGGGGAAGATGGAAAGCTGACACCGGCGGATATTGAAGAAGCGGTCCAGATGCACTTTTCAGAGCACATGGTTCATCCTGCGGCAGTGTATATTTCCGATACAACAGAAATCGGTTCTGTATATACAAAGGCAGAGCTGACAGCCCTTCGGGAAGTATGCACCAGGCATCATCTGTATCTGTTTCTGGATGGGGCAAGACTGGGAGCAGCACTGACCAGTACAGCCAATGATCTGACATTGCGTGATCTTGCATGGCTGACGGATGTATTCACCATCGGCGGCACAAAAAACGGTGCCCTGGCCGGGGAAGCCGTCGTGATTTCCAATGATGCCATTCAGAGGGATTTCCGTTTTTATATGAAACATACGGGGGCCATGAATGCCAAGGGATTTGTGTTGGGCATGCAGCAGATCTGCGTGAAGCCGCCGTGTACCGCCGCCATGCTTCCCGTCTGAATATTTTCCTTCTTTTCAAACCCCGGTTCGCGGAGATGAACGTGCATATCGATGAGTCCGGGCAGAATGGTAAGCCCGCTGCAGTCGATTCCTTCCCCCTCGATGGAGGGAGAAATTTCCACGATCTTGTCTCCTTCCGTCCGCAGATCCCCTCTGACGGTTTTATCTTTTAACAGGATTTCCGCATTCTTGAATA
>JBJELP010000285.1:0-6183 GCA_051879215.1 Lachnospiraceae bacterium | reverse complement strand
GCTCCACAAATTCACTGTATTCCTTTAATATGGGACACTTTTCCAGAATCGGATGTCCGGCTTTCTGATTGATGTTGATCATCCGTACTTCCAGTTCGAGAGCATAGGTTCCGGTATCACTTTTCTCCTGATAAGCATCGGACAGTCTCAGCAGTGTTTCTTTTTCCTGCTCTGCATTTCCATTATAAAATATGATAAAGTATGGTGTTGGGATCTGTGCTGCCTTTGTCCGGAATCTTCTTCTGACCGGAACCAGCTGCTCATATTCTCTGGCTACGTACAAAAGGCATCGCAGAGGCATGTTTCTGTTCAGTGTGCTCTGATGCTCTCCCAGGATGATCTTTTTTGACTCAACGGTAAAGGCAATGTCGTTGGCAAAGGGCATATACAGTACATTTTCAAGGCGCACACCCTTCAGGGAATGAACATCCGTCAGGGAGTCATCATACAGAGCATTGTACAGACTCAGCAGATTCTCTCCTGCACTCTCATCCGTGTAAAACAGATCGACAAACACAGAATCCTTATAGTTTCTTTTCTCTTTATGCGGAAAACTTCTGTCCTGAAAAGATGCTGCGCCATCAAGGGAATCTGCGATTGCAGAATCGTTTCCATCCGTCAGATTATCTGATATGTTATTATTGTCATTGTTTTTGTTCTCTGGTACTTTTTTCAAATACGATCTTCCTCCTTATTGTAACAAATACCGTTTTATTTTTCAATTTGTGTAATATAACATATCATATAATTCTAAAAATAACAATAAAAAAAATCATTAAAAAATTCTAAAATAATTCTAATCTGACACATGATTTAAATCGACATTTACGGAGCGTATCATTTTCTGCAGAAAGGATCTGCATCTGCAGAATAACTCTTTTTTTTGCATATATGTTTCTTTTAGTTCGGTTTCGTTATGTTCTTTTGTTGACATGATTATGCAAATATGATAAAATTTCTTAAAAAACATACAACCTTCGAGCTAATATGCCTAAAATGCAATTCATGGGATATTGGCCGGAAGCGATGCTTCCCGGGGTATTTCCGGAAACGGAAATGCCTTCACGTTTGAAAAGGAGATTGGGGTTCACAGTTGTATACTGCATCTTTTTCTGTATCGTTGCAATATATCAGATACGTATATTTGCTGTCCTTTTCTCTGGAAAAGGGCAGCTTTTTCTTTTTTGGAAATTCTATTTTTCCTGATGAAAATATTATTGCCTGAAGTTGTATGTAACAAAATGTATTCCCGAAAGCAGTTTACATGGTTTTTTCGAGAGTACCAGTTATTTTCAAGGAGGACATTTTATGAAAAAACTTGCAACGTTACTTCTCACCATGCTGATGGTATTCAGCTGCTTTGCATGTGGATCCAAACAGGATGTGAAACAGACAGCTGATGCAGGTCAGGAATCATCAAAGGAAACAACAGAAACAACGGAGGCAGCAGAATCTGCAGAGGATCTGAACGGACAGACACTGCTTATATACTGTGGGGCAGGAATGCAGAAACCCTTTGAAGAAATTGCAAACAAGTTTCATGAAGAAACCGGATGCGAGATGAACGTGGTATATGCCAACGCCGGTCAGATTCAGGCACAGATCAGTGAATCCAAAGAAGGTGATTTTTTTATTGCAGGTTCTGCAGAAGAAGTAAAACCGGTATCTGACTTTGTGGCAGGCAGTGTGAACCTGGTGAAACATATTCCTGTACTTGCAGTTGCTTCCGGCAATCCGAAAGGAATCACCGGAATTGCGGATTTAAGTAAGGAAGGAATTGTAACGGTTATCGGCGATCCGGAATCCACACCCATCGGGAAAATTGCCATGAAGGTATTTTCTGATTTTGGTGTAAAAGAAAAGGTAAACCTTGGAGCAACCACAACAACAGCTCCTCAGCTGGCAACTGTTGTTGGAATGGGAGAGGCAGATGCTGCAATTATCTGGAAAGAAAACTGCAATGCAGATGGTGTTGAATTGTGTGAAACCACAGATATGGATGCTTATGTGAAGGTGGTTCCCTCGGCACGCCTGAATTTCAACAAAGAATCAAAGGCTGCAGATGCATTCAGCAGTTTCCTTCTTGGAGAAGAAGCGAATGCCATCTGGGAAGCTTATGGATATGAACTGGCAAAATAATAAACACAGCTTCAGCCTGTTTCAGGCTGTCTGTATTCTGCTGACCGCGGTAACCCTGTTGTTGGTCGGCAGCGACATTTTTGTAATTGCATTCCGGGGGCTGAAAAGTCTTCCGGAATGTCTTTTGCAGCGGGAAACTATTTTTGCAGTACAGCTGAGTGTCCGGTCAGCCTGTATTTCAACAGTCCTTTGTTTTCTGTTCAGCATTCCGGCTGCATATACCATTACCCGCTGTCATCTGCCGTTCCGGGGATTTTTTGAGATTCTTCTGGAACTGACAATGTCTTTGCCTTACATTGTATTGGGACTCAGTCTGCTGTTTGTTTTTTCCTCACCTTTGGGAAAAGCCCTGAAAGCGGCAGGTTTTCCGGTGATTTTCAGTTCGAATGGTGTGATCATTGCACAGCTGGTTGTAAATCTTCCCTTTGCTGTCAAACTTGTTTCCACTGCCTTTCGCGGATCTGACATAAAACTTGAACACGTTGCAGGACTTCTGGGGGCAAAACCCGGAGTTTGTTTTTTTACTATTCTCCTTCCCATGTGCCGGAACAGCCTGATCAGTGCCATTATTCTTATCTGGTCTCGGGCATTGGGGGAATTTGGTGCAACCCTGATGCTGGTGGGGGTGACCAGAATGAAAACAGAAACCCTGCCGGGAAGCATCTATCTGAATGTCAGCACCAATAATCTCGGGGGCGCACTGGCCAGTGCATTTATTTTACTGCTGATCTCCACCATTTCACTGATACTGGCAAATTTATTTACAAGGGAAGACAGAAAGAACAGAAAATATGATTGATGGAAATAAAAATATCATCCATATCGACAGGCTTTCCCTGAAACGGGGGAACTTTGCCCTTCAGAATATCAGCTTTGATGTTCGGCAGAATGAAATTCTGTCGATTCTGGGGAAAACGGGATCCGGGAAAACAATGCTTCTGGAATGTCTTGCCGGATTTTACAAACCGGATCAGGGACAGGTTCTGTATCATGGGAAATCCGTCAGTGATATTCCTGTGTACAGGAGAAATATTGGCTATCTGTATCAGGATTATTGTCTGTTTCCCCATATGACAGTGGAGTCCAACATTGGCTTTGGTCTGAAAATGCAGAAACGTTCAAAGGCGGAGATCAGAGACAGCGTGCGGGAGATAGCTGCCCGATTTGAGATTTCAGATCTTCTTTCAGCATATCCCGGTACATTAAGCGGAGGAGAAAAGCAGCGTACTGCCCTGGCAAGGGCATTGATTACGGAACCGGATCTGCTGTTGCTGGATGAGCCGTTTTCAGCTCTGGATCCGGTTACGAAGCAGAAAATGTATGAAGTATTACGACAGATCAGACAGAATTACAGGTGTACCATTGTATTTGTTTCCCATGATTTTGAAGAAGCAAAACAGCTTTCTGATCGGACCGGAATTATGATCTGCGGAAAACTGTGTGGAGTTGTGGACAGCAGAGACCTTTATACGGCAGAATGGGATTCTGAAGTGAAAGAATTTCTTGGCATTTCAAATTCAATGTCACACGTCGCACTCCGTTAATCTTACCGAACATGGGTCGAAACAAATATAATATATTGGGAGAGAATGAATTATGACAAAAGAAGAATTATTCCAGACCGTAAAAACTTCATTTGAAAAGGTTCTTGTGGAGAATCATATTGAAAACGATACCATAAGCGTCAGCTGTCGGGCACTTTCTCCAGAAGAGGCAATCGGTATTACCAGACGGCGTGATTTTCCCATTATTACGGGAAAGGATGTGATGATTCAGGCCGAATATAAGGGCAGTTTCGGACAGGCATTTACCGATGCACCGACTTTATATACCGGTTCTCTGGCCGAAATCCTTTCTGCCGACATTGTACAGGATCCCCATGCACGGGGAATCTTTATTGCGGCAGTAAATGCCGTGATGAAATATCTGGATCAGTGCAGCGGCACTGTTCACTGTCGGACAGAGGGACCGGAACAATGCGCCTGTGATATGCTTTCCTATCTGCGGAAAAATTATCCCGATGCAAGGAAAATAGCCCTTGTGGGTTATCAGCCTTCTCTGCTGGAAATGCTGTCGACGAATGGATTTGATGTACGTGTTTTTGATCTGAATGAGGGAAATATCGGTCACGTGCGTTACGGAGTTCTCGTTGAAAACGGTGCGGAAATGACCGGAAAAAAACTGGAATCCTGGGCAGATCTGATTCTCTGTACCGGATCTACGATCTGCAATGGAACGATCGTTGATTACATGGATCTTCATACAACAGTTCTGTTTTTTGGTATTACTCTGGCCGGTGCTGCAAAGCTTCTGGGACTGAATCGTGTCTGCTTTGCAGACAGGTATGCATAAAGAACTTCATTCAGGGAAAGTATTCCGGAAGGCTCAGCTGTTTCATTTCTTACGGAGTTTTTCTCACGAAATTTTTTTCATGAAATCTCTCTCAGGATTTCTTTCATGGTATTTCACTCATGGTATTTTACCCGAAATACGAAACATTGGCATTGCTTATCTGCAAATCGTGTGGTATTGTATGGGGGAGGAAATAAAACTATGGAGGTATATTCATGAAGAAATATTCTGAAATGACCAGAGATGAACTGCTGACCATGAAAGCAGCATTGGAAATTGAGTACAAAGAAGAAGCTGCAAAAGGCCATTCTCTGAATATGGCCAGAGGAAAGCCGGGAAAGGCTCAGCTGGAACTGGCAATGCCGATGCTGGATGTTTTTAACAGCCATTCGGATATGAATACTCTGCTGGGCAATGATACCCGTAACTATGGTGACCTGGATGGTATCGGTGAATGCCGCCGCCTCATTGCCGATATGATGGAAGTGGAAAAGGACAATGTCATTGTCTGCGGTAATTCCAGTCTGAATATCATGTATGATACGGTTGCCCGTTCCATGAGCTTTGGTGTCAACGGATCCACACCCTGGTGCAAACTGGACAAGGTGAAATTCCTTTGTCCGGTTCCCGGATATGACAGACATTTTGCCATTACAGAGCTGTTCGGCATCGAGATGATCAATATCCCGCTGTATGATGATGGTCCGGATATGGATCTGGTTGAACAGTATGTCAACAATGATTCTGCGGTAAAGGGTATCTGGTGCGTACCGAAGTATTCCAATCCCACAGGTCAGACCTATTCCGATGAGACTGTACGTCGCTTTGCCAACCTGCATCCGGCGGCTGAAGATTTCCGTATTTTCTGGGACAACGCCTATTGTGTGCATCATCTGTATGAGGATCAGCAGGATCAGCTGCTGAATATTCTGACTGAGTGTGAGAAGGCCGGAAATCCGGATATGGTGTATATCTTTGCATCCACATCCAAAATCAGCTTCCCCGGATCCGGCGTATCTGCCATTGCATCTTCTAAAAAAAATATTCAGAATATTCTGAAACTGATGACGGTTCAGACCATCGGCCATGATAAGATCAACCAGCTTCGTCATGTCCGTTTCTTTAAGGATGTGGAGCATCTGCGTCTTCATATGAAGAAGCACAGTGATATCCTGCGTCCTAAATTTGAGGCTGTACTGAAGACTCTGGAAGAAGAACTGGGAGATCTGGGTATCGGATCCTGGTATAAACCCAGAGGAGGTTATTTCATTTCCTTTAACTCCATGCCGGGCTGTGCAAAGAAGATTGTCGGCATGTGTAAAGAACTGGGTGTTGTTATGACCGGTGCCGGTGCAACCTATCCCTATGGAAAAGACCCGGAGGATTCCAATATTCGAATCGCTCCTTCCTTCCCCAGTCCGGAGGAACTTCAGGTGGCGTCCAGAGTATTTGTACTCTGCGTGAAGCTTGCCAGTGTGGAAAAACTGCTGGGAGAGTTCTAATATCTGCTTATCAATAGTTGATTTTGAAATTATTTCAAATTGACATTTGCGGAGATTTAGCGCCGGATTCGGTTTGCAAAGTCAACATTTTCCTGATAAATTAAGCAAAAAAGGTCTGCGTATCATCCTGAGGGAAGGGTTCTTTCTGAACTTTGGGTAAATTAATTTTTTTTAAGACTGGCATCATGAT
>JBJELP010000284.1:0-1580 GCA_051879215.1 Lachnospiraceae bacterium | reverse complement strand
TGAAATATTCCGGAGAATGTGATAGCCTTCCCTTAAACATGTGAATCATGCAGCTTGCATGTGGATGTCATAGGGCAGTATAGTGAGAATCAGGGAGAGAAAAAGAGACCATGAAAAGAAAAATAGGCAGGAAACATTATCTCTGTATCAAACAGCAGCTCAAACGTCTGACGAAGGAAGAATACCTCACCCTCCGTGAACTCTGTCATGCTGCTAAAAACCTGTATAATGAAGGATTATATAGCGTGCGCCAGCATTTCTTCCGGACGGGAAAGTATCTTCCTTACTCCGGGAACTATCCTCTCCTGAAGAACAGTGAGAACTATAAGACACTCAACAGTAACATGGCGCAGCAGATCCTAAAAGAAGTCGACGGTACATTCCGTTCCTTCTTCGGGCTGCTAAGACTGGCAGGGGAAGGGAAATATGCCCACCGGGACATCTCTATACCCCATTATCTGCCCAAAGATGGATATATGACTCTGGTCGTTGGATTTGTCCGCCTGAATGGGAACCGGTTTGTCCTGCCATATTCCAACTCCTTTAAAAAGACCCATGCGCCGATCACGATAACCATGCCGCCCGTCCTGGAAGATAAGACCATAAAAGAGATCCGGATCATCCCAAAAGCCAATGCAAGGTTTTTCGAGATTCAATACACCTATGAGGCTGAGAAGACCGAAACTATCTTAGACAAAAACAAAGCACTTGCCATTGACCTGGGGATCAATAATCTGGCCACCTGCGTGACCAGCGAAGGCCATTCTTTCATCATGGATGGAAAACGCGTCAAATCCATAAACCAGTGGTACAATAAGGAGAATGCCCGTCTGCAGAGCATCAAAGACCGGCAGGGGATCAAAGGGACCACGAACCGCCAGGCCTTCCTTGCCCGGAAACGGAACAATGCGGTGAATGACTATATCAATAAAACGTGCAGATATATCATCAACTACTGCATTGATAACCGGATCGGCCATCTGGTCATCGGGTATAATAAGGACCTTCAGAAGAGCACTGACATCGGACGACGCAACAACCAGAATCTGGTCAATCTCCCGGTTGGGGAGATCCGCAGGAAACTGGAGTATCTGTGTGAACTTTACGGGATCGATTACATCCTGCAGGAAGAGAGCTATACATCAAAGGCATCCTTTTTTGACGGGGATACCATGCCTGTCTACGGGGAATATGACGGCCGGAACCCGGTACATTTCAGTGGGAAAAGGGTAAAACGGGGGCTCTACCGTACTTCCACCGGATATGAGTTCAATGCAGATGTAAACGGGGCACTGAATATTCTCCGCAAAAGTAATGTTGTGTGCTTAACTGCACTATACAGTAGGGGTGTTGTGGCAACGCCTTTGAGAATACGTGTAGCCTGATGGTTGCACGCTGTTCTCATGAAGCCCCCACTTCTGCAAGTGGCGGGTAGTTCACTTGATATGTGTTCGATAAAGTCTCCGCTTATAGAATGGTTTTTCTTTGTTTCAAGTATAACACAATAAATATAAAAATCAACATAATTTACAATAATTTACATCTAATAATAACCTATCTCGTTGATAACCTATCCTTTT
>JBJELP010000283.1:0-6238 GCA_051879215.1 Lachnospiraceae bacterium | reverse complement strand
AAGAAGATCAGACAGGCTAAATACGCTCCTCTGGCACTGGCTAAACCCGGTCAGGAAGATGATGTTTGCTGCGGTCTTGATGTTTGTGTTATCAACAACTCCAACGTTATCGGTAAGCCTGTATCCATGATGCTGACCAACCGTTTTGCTACAGTATCTATCGTTCATCACTTAACTCATCCTGAAATTAAGGCTGAATACACAAAGAGAGCTGACGTTGTTATCTGTGCAACTCCTTTCAAAAACTCTATCGACGTTGATCTGATTGCAGAAGGCGCTGTTGTTATCGATGCATCTGTAGTTAGAGAAAAAGCTTTCGACGCTGATGGCAATCCTATTATGAACGAAAAGACCGGTCGTCAGAAGATCAACACATTCGGCTGCTGTACTCCTGCAGTAGAAGAAGTTGCTTCATGGAAGACTCCTGTTCCCGGTGTTGGTGCAATCACATCAGCTCTGCTTGCTAAGAACCTGATCAAGGCTTGCAAGATTCAGAACGGTATCAAATAATTAACGATGCTATTTGCCGGAGAAGTGCATATCCGGTAAACATAAACTGTGTCTGAGCCCTGTGTATTTGGTCTCGGATACAGTGCCGGAGGAATTATGGATGACATGAGTATATTCTGTAATTCCTCTGACAGAAAATATAAAAAATTCACAGAAAGGAGACAAATGTGAATTATCCTAAGTTTGTTTTAAAAGACAAAGCTGAACTGGAAGCTGCTTTAGCTGGCAAGGATAATCTCTATGTTGTTTCATGTAATAAGTGTTTCAAGGAAATTGAAATGACTGATGAACCTGAAGCAGCTGAGTTTACTGCACTGGCAGCTGAACTTGGAAAGAAGATCACTGGTTCAGTGATGATCGACTTCCTTTGCAACTCCGTTCAGACTGAAAAGAAATTGGCAGATGCAATTCCTGAAGGCACAGACTACCTGGTAATCATTGCCTGTGGTCTTGGTATCCAGACCGTTGCAAACCAGAAAGACATTCCTGTTGTTGCTGCAACAAACTCACTTAACTACATCGGAAGCCATGGTATGGCATTAACTCCCAAGACATGTGATGCATGTTCTCAGTGTTACCTGAACCTGACCGGAGGTATCTGTCCGATCGTTGACTGTACAAAGAGCCTGCTGAATGGTCAGTGTGGCGGTGCTAAGAACGGCAAGTGCGAAATTGATCCTAAGAAGGACTGTGCATGGGAAAATATTTACCAGCGTCTCGAAAAACAGGGCCGTCAGAAAGAATTCATCGATCAGCCTATCCAGTTACGTGACTATTCCAAGATCAACCATAAGGTGATCACCGAATATGTAAACAAGATTCGTGCAGAACGGCTTGAAGGCTTCTACGGTGGTGTTCACCCCGCAGAACGCAAGGAATTCACAGAAGCTATTGCTCTTCAGAAGTTCCCTGAACCTGATGAAGTTATTATTCCTACCTCCATGCATGTAGGTGCGCCTGCAACTCCTGTTGTTGCTGTTGGCGATACAGTTAAAGTTGGTCAGAAGATCGCTGAAGCTCCTTCTTTCATCAGCGCAAATGTACACTCTTCTGTATCCGGTACTGTTACCGCTGTAGAACCTCGCTTACATTCTAATGGTAAGGAAGTTGTATCTATCGTTATCAAAAACGATGGAAAGAATGAACTTCATGAATCAGTTAAACCCGCTGGCAAGAGCCTGGATGAACTGACAAAAGAAGAAATCGTTGAAATCGTTAAGGAAAAAGGTATCACCGGTATGGGTGGTGCTGGTTTCCCTACATATGTAAAATTACAGCCTGGCAAGCCTATTGATTATGTTCTGATCAATGGTTCCGAATGTGAACCTCTGCTGACAGCTGACCACAGAGCGATGCTTGAAAAGGCAGATGACATTCTGTTCGGTCTGAAAGCAGTTATGAAGGCTGTTGATGCTCCCAAGGGTATCATCGTTATTGAAAACAATAAGCCGGATGCAATTGAATTAATGAAGGCTAAGATTGAAGGTCTTGACAATATCGAAGTTTGTGAAGCAGCTACACAGTATCCTCAGGGTGCTGAAAAGATGATCATCAAACGTGCGGTAGGTCGTCAGGTACCCAGCGGCAAACTTCCTGCAGATGTAGGATGTGTTGTTGCCAACATCAGTACTGTAATCGCTATTTCAGATGCTATCCAGAAGGGTATGCCTCTGGTAGAACGTATCGTTACTATTACTGGTGAAAACATGGCCAGCAGAGGAAATTATCTGGTTAAGATCGGTACTCCCGTGAAGAACCTGATCGACTTCGCCGGCGGCGTAGTTGGTGATGACGTAACACTGAAGATGGGCGGCCCTATGATGGGTGCAGTTCTGACAAATACAGACGTTCCTGTAATCAAGGGTACAAACGGCATTATTGCTGTTCCCACTGATCATACAGTTGAAGTGAAGTGTCTGAAGTGTGGTCGTTGTTCTGATGTCTGTCCTATGGAACTTGTTCCTATGAACTTTGCTAAGTATGTTGATGCAGGTAATGCACAGGCTCTGCTGGATGCACATATTATGGATTGTTTCCTGTGCCGCAGCTGTGAATATATCTGTTCCGCTAAGATTCCGTTGGTATCCAAGATTGGTGCCGGCAAGACAATGGTTATGGAGTTGAAGAAATAATATGTTAATAACTACATTAAAATCCAGAGACGCCATTGCAGCCCTGGTAGAGGGCAAGGCCTTCATCATCAACTGCCATGGATGCAAAGAAGTTGGATTCCCTGAAGCTGAAGCAGCTGAAATGGAAAAAGAACTTTGTGAAGCAGGTAAAGTCACTGGTATTATGACTACAGATTACATTTGTAATCCCGATAATTTCAAGCTTAGATTAAAAGCTTATCTTCCCCAGATCGCAGAAGCTGATACAATTCTTGTTCTTTCCTGCGGCGTGGGTGTACAGACTGTTGCTGAAATTTTTGAAGATAAGAAAGTTTGCGCTGCATGCGATACAACAAGACTTCCCGGTTTCCAGGGTGTTACCCCTCTGGAAGTAGCTTGTGATCAGTGTGGTGAATGTTATCTTACAATGACAGCTGGTATTTGTCCGATTACTGCATGTTCCAAGAGTCTGGTTAACGGTCCTTGCGGCGGTACAAAGATGGGCAAGTGCGAAGTAGATCCTAACATGGAATGTGGTTGGGAAAGAATCTACAGACGTCTTGAAGCACAGGGTCGTCTGGATGTTCTGAAGTGCCCTACCAATATGCATGACTTCTCAACAGTTAAAGCAACTGCTGAATGTAAACAGTCAGAATAATAATATTGTTATATAATCTGAAAGAAATATAGGAGCAGTGAAAAATGAAAATTACAGAATTATTTGATAAGGGTGAATTCGTTATTTCCGCAGAAGTTGGTCCGCCGAAAGGATGCCACGCAGAAGAACTGATTGAAGAGGCTAAAAAGTATCTGCAGAATGTTCATGCTATCAACGTAACAGATAACCAGTCATCCGTAATGCGTCTTGGCTCTCTGGCAGTTTGTAAGATGCTGAAGGATGCAGGTTTTAATCCCATTTTCCAGATGACATGCCGTGACAGAAACAGATTAGCTCTGCAGTCTGATCTGCTTAGCGCTGCTGCACTCGGTATCGACAACGTATTAGCACTGACAGGTGACCATACATTCATCGGTGACCATCCTCAGGCTAAACCCGTATTCGACCTTGACTCCGCATCTCTGCTGCATACAATGAGAACTCTTGAAGGCGGCCATGATCTTGCAGGTCTTGATCTGGTAGGTGAACCTCCTAAGTTCGCAAAAGGTGCTGTAGTTTCTCCTTGTTCTGACAGCGTTGATGCTCAGCTGGTTAAGATGGAAAGAAAGATCGCTGCAGGTGCTGAATTCTTCCAGACCCAGGCTGTATTCGACAGCGAACAGTTCATTAAGTTCATGGAAAAAGCAAAAGAATTCGGTAAGCCCGTTCAGTTAGGTATCATCATTCCTAAGAACGTTGGTATGTGCCGTTTCATGAACAACAACGTAGCTGGTGTATCTATTCCTGAATCTATCTTTGACGAACTGAAGGCTGATAAGGAAAAGACCAAAGCTGGTATCACCGGTGTTGAAATTGCTGCACGTATCATCCGTGAATGCAAGCCTTACTGTCAGGGTGTTCATGTAATGACACTTGGTTGGGAAGATAAGATTCCCAGCTTAATGGAACAGGCAGGTCTGTAATCCGATTTATATTTAAAAAGAATTTGACTGCGTAGTCAGAACGTAATAATGCGGCATAGTTCATGCGATAATATCATTCTTAAGAAGTGAATGATATCTGATTTGTAATTACGGAATATCTAGCTGCGCGGCCGAACGTAATAATGTGACACAGTACATGTGATACAATTATCTATGTACTGTGTCATTTTTCGTTTCTGTGCAGAGCCAGCTGCGAAAACACTGTGTGTTTCCGCAGTTTCAGCCTGAAGGGAAGAATTGCTTGACGTAAGTACAGAATAATGCTAATCTAATTTCAGCAGATTTGATTTCGTCATGTGCAGACGGATGAGGACAATAAAAAGGAGACTGATATTATGAGCAATATTCCTGCAGATTTACTATATACAAAAGAACACGTATGGGTTAAGGTCGAAGGTAACATTGTTGTCATGGGTATTACTGATTATGCACAGGACCAGTTGGGCGATATCATTTTCGTAGACCTTCCCGAAACTGACGAAGAAATCTCAATTGGCGATGTTTTCACAGAATTTGAATCCTCCAGAATGACTTATGAAGTTCTTTCACCGGTAAGTGGTAAGATTGTTGCTTCTAATGAAGAGCTTGATTATTCACCTGAATTAATCAATGAAGATGCATATGCGAACTGGATCATAAAAGTTATTCTTTCGGATGATACAGAACTGGATGATCTGTTATCTTCAGAAGAATATAAAGCCTGTATTGATGAATGATCTAATTCTGAATGATGGGATCTGATCAGGAGAATATGAAATGGATCTGATTAAAAAAGGGCATACAAAGGTATGCCTCTTTTTGCTGTATGTTAGTATAATTTAACTCCTCATTTTGAATCCGGTTCGGATTCTTTGCAGCCATTGTTTTGAATTTTATACAGAATAGGAATAGAAGAAATGAATAAAAACGGAACAGAAAATAGAAAAGCACTTTTTTTTGATATAGATGGAACGATATTAAGCGAAGAAACGAAAATGATTCCTCATAGTGCCGTAGAAGCAATTCTGGCGGCCAGAGAAGCAGGACATCTCACCTTTATCAATACAGGACGTACCAGAGCATGCCTCCCCGACAAGATTAAAGAGGTTGAATTTGATGGGATTCTTTGTGGATGTGGTACCGAATTGATTTTTCATGGAGAAAGCATTCTGCATCAGTCTCTGGACAGACAATTATGCTGCAGGATTGCAGAAGCGGTCAGAAAAGCCGGTGTGGGAGCAATTCTGGAAGGAGAGTCTTTCTTTTTTCATGTACCGGATCGACCGGCATTTCAATTTCTGAAAACCGGAGGCGGTCTTAAGGAAGATGCCCGAATGGATCTGGTTTTTGATTGGAAACCGGAAGATACGGTATTTGATAAATTCGTATACTGGTCTGATGAAAAGTCGGATCAGAATGAACTGAGAAAAGTGGTTCAGCCCTATATGGATATCATGGTGAGAGGAAATAATTTTTATGAAATTGTTCCCAAAGGTTATACCAAGGCGAAGGCAATTCAGATTGTTCAGGAAATGTTTCATATTGATCTGGAAAATACATATGTGTTTGGAGACAGCAGCAACGATTTGAGTATGTTTGAATATAGTCCAAATGCCATTGCCATGGGAAAACATGACCCAATCCTTGATCCATACGCAAGCTATGTGACGGATACGGTGGAAAATGATGGAATCTGGAAAGCCATGAAAGCATTGAAACTGATTTGACGAAATAAAGAGGAGAAAATATATGATACAGGATATTATGCCCAGTGTTTATCACGTAGAATACAGTAATGAAATGCCGGTTCCGGGTGCATTTCTGATTGGTGTGGAGGGACGAAGCATATACATGAAAAAGGTTGGAGAAGAGCTGGAATTTCTTCACTTTTCTGATCTGATCAATGAAAAAGAAACAGAGATGATAAATGAGAGCTTGCGTACGTTTCAAGATACAGTTCATTATCTGTTTAAGATCGATCAGACGCCTTTTTTTCTGGTTGATCCTGTGGGAGAAAACCATGAAAAACTTCTGAA
>JBJELP010000282.1:0-1607 GCA_051879215.1 Lachnospiraceae bacterium | reverse complement strand
TAATGACTGCTCAATAACAAAAAATGGACTTAAATCCCTTGAAAATACTGAGTTTTCTTGTCAAAAGTAGTATAATAAGTGCAGGGAAAACCGTTAAATCAGCATAAAAACCTTGCACTTAGGAGAAAACTTATGTATAAATTTGAACGATATCGTCAGCTTGGACTTGCAGATTTCAATCAGCCGGCTGGATTAAAAATGAACCCGGAAAACCGCTGGGTTAAGAAAGCAGAAACCATTCCATGGGATGCCATTGAGGAAAAGTATGCAAAACTGTTTCCAAGCAAAACCGGAATGCCGGCAAAACCCCTCCGGATGGCACTCGGTTCCCTGCTGATCCAGAAACAGCTTGGTTTCTCTGACCGGGAACTGGTTGAGGAGATTACGGAAAATCCGTATTTCCAGTATTTCATCGGGCTGCCTGGGTATCAGATGGAAGCTCCCTTTGTGCCATCACTTCTTGTAGAGTTCCGTAAGAGACTCACAGATGACATCCTCGGTGAAATCAACGAGATGATCATTGCATATAACACGCCGGATGATCCAACCTTGGGCGGTGGAAACCATCCGGATATAACAGAAACAGATAGTGGAGAAAACAACGGAACACTGATACTTGATGCAACCTGTGCACCGCAGAATATCTCTTTTCCACAGGATGTAAATCTCCTGAATGAGGCAAGAGAAAATCTGGAAGGAATCGTCGATGACCTCTGCAGAAGGTTTGATTATTACATTCCACGTATGTACCGCAAGAATGCCAGAAAAGATTATCTGAATCTGGCCAAGTGTAAAAAGCGCACCGGCAAAAAGATCCGCAAAGCAATCAAGCAGCAGCTCCAGTATATCCGAAGGGACAGAAAATACATTGAAGAGCTTCTGGATAAGGAGTGCGAACTGATACCAAAGCAGGCCGAACGACTTTCCGTGATTGATAAAGTCTACGAACAGCAGAAGTACATGTATGAGAACAAAGTACACTCTGTCCCGGACAGGATTGTCAGTATCAGCCAGCCGTACATCCGCCCGATTGTCCGGGGAAAAGCGGCAGCACCAGTGGAATTCGGAGCAAAGATGGATCTCAGCCTCGACGAAAAAGGAATGGCCCGGATAGAAAAGATGTCGTTCGATGCCTATAACGAAAGTGATGTACTGATCACTGCCGTAGAACGGTATTATGAAAGAACCGGGTATTATCCGGAACGTGTGCTGGCAGATAAAATCTACCGGAACAGAAACAACCTTGCTTATTGCAGGGAACACGGAATCCGCTTGTCTGGGCCGTCCCTTGGCAGACCAAAGAAAGATGCAGGAAGCGACAAAAAGACGGAATACAAAGATAACGCAGACCGGATTGCAGTGGAAAGGGCCTTCTCTCTTGCAAAGCAAAAATATGGGCTCGGGCTGATTACCAGCAGGCTGGATGAGACAACGAGATGTTCCATAGCACTGTCCGTCATTGCAATGAATGTGGATCGGATATGCAGATCCCTTTTGCACTTATTTTACAATATCTTTATTTCAAGGTACAAACAGCATGAATTTATGCTGATATTTATACAAAATAACAACGTGGAAAATTTAGTGTGTTATTAAGCAGGCATTAA
>JBJELP010000281.1:0-1613 GCA_051879215.1 Lachnospiraceae bacterium | reverse complement strand
TTTGCGAAGACTCTTCTTTTTGAATCGTAAAATACGGGCTGGGCAGCAGCCGGACGTTGTTTCTGCTTTCTCCGTTTGAAAGAGTATAAACGGTATCTTTCGATCCCAGAAGGCTCCGTATAGAAGAGGCACCGCTTAGATCAGCACAGGTTCCATCCCGGAAACAAACCTGTATCTTTGTCACATATCCACTTTCTGCCCGTTCTGTCACATAGATATCCTGTACTTCTTTTTCAAACTTTTCCTGCATCAGACTACTGTCTGCCGACAGTTCGCATTTCCACATATGCCACGGGGACTCTGCATCCGGATTATCCAGCGTGTTTTGTTCTGTCAAAGGAAAGGCTTCTGTCAAAGAAACAGAAGCCGGTACCACTGTTTGATTTGCCCGATCTGATTCTGTTAATTTCCCTTTTGAAAATACACCGGAATCTGCTCTTCTGCCCCAACCGGTAGAATAATAATGTGGTTTCAGAATGGTTCCATTTTCATCTGTCAGAATTTCTCCTCTGGTTTCCTCACAGGCAGTCCGTACAACATCGTCCAAATGACAGGGGCGGTATACCTGATCTGCCGTTGTATCCGAAAGCACTTCTGATTCGCCCTTTATGGATGCTGCTGCATAGGATCTGGCACAAACTGCCTGTGCTTTCAGTGCTTCCAGGCCAAAGGAAGAAGGCATCTCAGACGAAACCACACCGGGCAGATACTGTTCCATGGGAACAGTATTCACAATCTGAAAAGCATCGGAGTCTGATTCATACCAGATCTCCAGTTCACCCGGATAAACCGGATTTTCATCTCCTCTTTGAATGGACAGGAGCCGGATTCCGTCTGATAAATCGGTATTAGAGAACGACTTTACCACACAGTGTTTAATGGATTTTTCTTTAAAATAGGACCGGATATCCATTTCGTGATCCGGAGCGATTGAATCCTCTCCCGCATCTGACACAATTTGGATCACAGAACTGCTGCAGAGATGAACATCCGGATGATAAAGTGAACCTGAAACGGTTGATATCTGAACTCTAATCAGCGGGTCGGATGAAAAACAGGTATTTGTAATCTCCACATGACCGGCAGATATTGGCTGCGGTTTCGACTGTTCCATTTCTGCTGTTTCCTCCCTTCCGAAAAATACTGCTTTACATACCAATAAAAGAAAAACCGAAAAAAGAATATATGACTGAAATGATATTCCATGCAGCAGACATATCATCTGAGCAAAAACCGTTTTCAATTTATAAATCCACTCGCTGATCCATTTTAATAACACAGACTTCCCTCATTCCATACGGTTATAATCACATTATATGAGCCAGGGGACAAAAGTATTTGCCCCCAACATCATAAATTGAGTCACCCGACAAATGAGCCTCACGTCAACTTTTTCACTGCCAGTTTCAGTTAATTGGCTCGTATCGTTATCTCTGTATGATTGTCAATCTCTTCTGAAACTGATTTTCTGTTTCTTGCAATGCGCTTTTCATATTCTCTGGTTATTTTTTTATACATCTCATTTTCAAGAATGTTATATCGCCTGCAGATTCTGGGCTTCGCGCCACGCCGGAACAGGATCTGATTCCCAAGCTTCATGTACAGAATATCTT
>JBJELP010000280.1:0-1618 GCA_051879215.1 Lachnospiraceae bacterium | reverse complement strand
TTTAAGGCAATTCCCTGATCTACCGCTTCTTCCATAACTTCTGAAAGAGTAGTACCGGTTTCCGGATCAACCGTTTCCTGATTTTCTGTCGATTCAATCTCTGCATCAAATTCTTCCTCAGTGATTTCTTCGCCGGTAACCTCTGTTTCTGTCTCAGCTTCTGATACATTTTCTGCTTCATCCGTTTCCGGCTGTTTCACTTCCGAATAATCCGTTTCCGATTCATCATCACTGTCCTCAGATTCTCCCGTTTCTCCGGCACCAGAATCCTGATCCGAAGAACTATCCGAATTCACAGTAGTATCTGCTTCTTTTGAAACATCTTTTACCGTAATGTTTCTGCTGATCTGATACACCGGATGATCTGTTTTCTGGGGCTCAACAGAATATACCGTTTTATAGGTATCTGCATGATCCGTAGAAAACTCTTTCCCTTCATCATTCTGAGCTTCCCTAAGCTTCACTTTGGCTTTTTCACTATCAGGGATCTGAATTCCGGAAAAGTCAGCTTTTACGTCAAATTCTGAACCAACCGTTACTTCGATATCTCTGGCAGTTACTACTTCGTCCTGATCCAGCTGATCTTTTATTTCCTCGTAATAAGGGATTCTACTGTCAGCTTCATCTGTGGGAGCCGCATAAGCAATTACCGGAGAAAGAGCATTGGTAACCAGTGTAATAGCTGTCAGCATACCAGATACAATTTTCATTGTTTTTCTTTTTAATTTCATGTTCTCATCCTTTCTTCTTATTTGTCTGTACATAAAATGTCATTGTGTAAAAAACTGATTCACTTCATTTTTTCGTATCCTCCTCTCATTTCAGATTTGTACTATTTGGGACAGTCAGTACTCACATATCGTGATTTCTGAGATAACAGCACAAAGATGTGGCGGTATTCACTAATCTCAGCAAACACCGCCACATGGTTTCTACTGTCATCCTCCGATTTGGATTCAGACAAATAATTATTCTGTTTTGAGCATTTTCCTGTTTTCTTTCCCAGACCCGTTCCTGTGTCGGTTTCCATGTTTCCGAAACGTATGCTCTGGCCAGATACGCGAAGATGCATATTCAAGCCAGGTATCATTCTGGGCAGGCTATGAAGTTTTCAAGGTACACGGGAATGAATTCCCTATACCTATCCAAAGATTCAGAGCCTCTTATACAACATGGATTGAAAATTATTTTTTATTTCTTTTTCTTTTGACATCACCGGGATTAACTTGCATATAGTTACGGATAACCACAAGTGCTCTCTGGATCAGTCCACTTGCTGCCTGCTGAGAGATTTCGAGATTCTTTGCAATCTCAGCCTGAGATGCACCTTCACAATAATATGCAATTACTGCATATCTCTGACGTTCATTTAAAAGATCTGAAATTTCTCTCATCATTTCATTCCAAAGCACTTTTTCTGTCATATCTGGTACGCAACGAGCTTTGATACTAAAGAAATCATTCTCCTCAATATCAATAGAAATCACTTTATGATTTGACAGAATTCTCCGTCTGCTGTCTTCGACTCGATCCATACCAACCATCAGCGGTAAAATGTACCAGTTTTCATTTTCAAAAAAGTCTGCTCCAAAAGCATCTTTTCTGCCATCCACTGTGC
>JBJELP010000279.1:0-1622 GCA_051879215.1 Lachnospiraceae bacterium | reverse complement strand
CTAAGTCCCACCGATTTTCTCTGGTAAAGTTTCCTCTGGGCTTCCTCCCTGCGGAGCTGCTCTTCTTTATCTTTCCTTGCCTGAACCTCGCAGTCGCAAAGGCAGCCTACTACACGATCCCTTCCCATAAAATTGATCCTCAGCTGTTTTCGTTTTCCGCATACACCACACCGGAGACATCCGTCTTCCCCAAGAAAATCAGCCACATTCCTGCTATCTGTCATAGACTCTCTCCTTCCTCAAAGTCATATCTTCCAGAACCGGTTTTCAGTTCTTCCCTTCCTGCCCAGAGAAGAACCGTTGCAAAATGATCCTGATAAGTTTTTCCAGTGGATTTCATATAAGCAGAAAGCTGGTCGATCATCCTCTGGAAGTCATACGGATACATTCTCCGCAGTTCTCTGTATTCGTCCACGGAAAGCCGGACATTTCCAAACCGTCCATACAAACAGGTGCTTTCCTTTTCCGAAGAGCGTCTCTTACTCCTGTCAGTATCATTCTTATCAGTCTTATTTATATCAGTATTACTTGTGGCAAAATTCTTGCACTCCGGACTTCCATTTTTTTGCGTTCCGGACAGCAAGTTTTTTGCATTCCGGACTGCCAGATTCTTGCGTTCCGGACAGCAAATTTCTTGCGTTCCAGAAGGATAATAAACTGCCGGTTTTGCCCGGATGCGTTTTACGAAGTTCTTCACATATATCACTGATGGACGGTTGCAGCCCTGTCGGTATCGTTCGATCAGGCCGATGCCATGTACACTGTCAAGCTCCCGGAGAAGCTTTGTGACCGTTGTGTGTGACATATGCAGCACTTCCTGAAGTTCAGCTACTGTGTAGATGATATACACATAACCATCAGCATCCACCCAGCCATTTTTCTTTGAAAGGTTGATCCTGTCCAGCAGGATGCCATACAGAAGCTTTGCATCCGTGGACAGCCCTTCAAATTCCTTTTCGGTAAACAATGCCTTGGGAATACGGAAAAATGAAAACTGCTCGGATTCTTCTACCCGGAAGTATTCATAATCCATTTTTTCATCCTCATTATTCCATTTCTTTGTTCTTGAACATATCCAGATACATGTTGAACACACTTACCAGTTCCTTCAGGTAGATACGTCTGGCACCTTTGTTGCAGGCATGCATATCTTCAATCCATTCCGGGGAATTTCCACAGATCACAGCCGTTGTCTCTACGACAGCCATAAATTTCTTCATGGATTTCATCTTGTAGACATGGTTGAAATACTGGCGGATCGCTTCAATTCTATCCGGATCATTTTCCAGTAATTCAATGACACCGAAAGCCAGATCCATACCAAATTCACTGGCATCATCTTCGATTGCCTCATCATCCAGGATACCGTCCTCATCGCAATAGCATCTGAATTCCATCGGACTTAAATCTTCCGGATTGAACTCGTCCTCTCCCAGATCAATTGGCGGGACACCATCCTCCAGATGCCCTTCTTCAGGACAACCTTCCCTGATAATCTCAATGTAGCCTTTTTTCATAAGATCATCTACAATTTCCCTGGCAGTTGCCACCATCTTGTCCATGATTTCCTCTGCTTCCTCCGGTGTTACCATTTCCATCAAATCCTTAATTGTCATCATTGC
>JBJELP010000278.1:0-1640 GCA_051879215.1 Lachnospiraceae bacterium | reverse complement strand
GGCGGGCAGCGTGGTAATCGCGCTGTGTCATTTCGAGATCCATCTACTGTCCGCTGAAGAATACTTTGGATCTTGGCAATATGTGCCTGTTTTGTCCATGGCAATGATTTTTTCGGCGTTTGCCTCCTTTATGGGAAGCGTCTATGTGGTGGCGATGAAAAGTTTCCTGTCGTTCTGGACAGCCATGGCAGGGGCTGGGATGAATGTGCTGCTGAACCTGCTGCTGATACCTGCCGTAGGGATTCAGGGCGCAGCAGCGGCAACACTTGCCAGTTACTTGCTATCCTTCGGCATTCGGGCAGTCAGCGCCAGAAGGCTGATCCCCTTCCGGCTATACACAGGACGACTGGTATGCAGCACCGTGATTCTGGCGGTACAAACAGTTTTTACGGTTGGTGCTCTGCCTATGTGGCCTGTGGTTCAGGCAATATGTTTCGCGCTGCTGGTGACGGCAAACAGAAAGCCTATCCAGGCAGTCGTCGGAAAAATCAGATATTTGTAAAAAAGAAAGAATTGGAGCAAGAATAATGATGATAACAATGCTGCATGGCTTGTCCATGGCTCTGGCAGACAGTGTGCCCGGAGTGTCAGGCGGGACAATTGCTTTTATAATGGGATTTTACGAGCAGCTTCTGAATGCGCTGCACAGTCTGTTGGGAAAGGGTCGAACACTGCGAAAGGACGCTTTCTTTTATCTCGTAAAATTCGGTATCGGCTGGGGCCTGGGAATGGGCGCTTCCATTTTGCTTCTGTCCCATGTTTTTGAAAAGAATATCTATTTTATGAGTTCCCTGTTTTTAGGGCTTACGATTTCCGCAATTCCTTTCATTGTCTATGAGGAAAGAAACACTCTGAAGGGACACTATCAAAATTTGATCTTCACCCTTCTTGGCGCAGCACTCGTGATTCTCCTCACCGCGTTCCGTGCATATTCTGCCGGGATCAGTGGAATCAACTTCCAAACCCTGAGTGTTATGCAATATGGATATTTGATCATTTCCGGGTTGCTTGCAATTTCTGCTATGCTGCTCCCCGGTATCTCCGGCTCCACATTACTTCTGATTTTGGGTATCTATGTTCCGACCCTCAGTGCAGTAAAAGAACTGCTGAATTTTCATATGCAGTATTTGCCGGGGATTCTGGCCCTTGCAACGGGAGTTGCGATTGGCGTTGTTTTTGCATCGAAATTCATCCGCAAGGCCCTTAAAAAATTCCGTTCGCAGATGATTTATTTAATCCTTGGTCTGTTGCTGGGATCACTGTACGCAATCCTCATGGGACCGACAACACTTAACATACCAAAACCGCCGCTTGATTTTTCATCCTTTCGAGTCGATGCTTTTCTGATTGGCGTTACAATTCTCGGCAGTTTGGAATGGATAAAACGAGTCACAATGAATCGGACTTCCCAGAAAAAATAGGTTTGTGTTTCATAGAAGGAGAAGTGTCCTAAATCCTGCTTGCATTATATTAGAAAGGTGATCCTTTTTCAATTCATACATGAAGCCAGATATTCTATGCAGAGCAGATATGTAATTGGATAAGGAATCTGATTTGTATGGTACAATTGTCATATTGGGTTCGGTGCCCCGTATGTGAAGGAAAAACACGAACCAAAATATGCGCAAATACAGTTCTGA
>JBJELP010000277.1:0-27057 GCA_051879215.1 Lachnospiraceae bacterium | reverse complement strand
GCGGAATATAATTCTTTTTTGATAAACTTTCTCAGCTTGTAATCTTCTACAAGATTATCAGCGAAGTCTTTCTCTGCATACCATTTAGAGTCCCAATCTTTAATAACGCCGACTCTTAAACCATGAGGATTAACTTTCTGTCCCATTATGCCCTCCTTACTTTCTCTGATCCAGAACTACTGTGATGTTGCTTAATCTCTTTTCGATTCTGTAAGCTCTGCCCTGTGCTCTGGGTCTGATTCTCTTCATGATCGGACCATCACTTGCGTAGCATTCTGCAATGTAAAGGTCTTCTTTGTTCATTCCATTATTGTTCTCAGCGTTTGCAATTGCTGATTCAAGTAATTTCTTGATAACAGTGGAAGCATTTCTGGGGTTATAATTTAAAATACCAAGTGCTGTTTCAACATCTTTGCCTCTGATAGCATCCAGAACGAAGCAAGCTTTCTGAACAGGCACTCTGGCATAGGATAATTTTGCGCTAGGTCTTGTATCTTTCTGAGCGTTTCTTTCTCTCTTATACTGGGATCTATGTCCTTTTGCCATGGTGTTTCCTCCTTTCTGAAATCAGACTAACGTCTGGTTTTCTTTTCGTCCTTACCATGTCCTCTATAAGTTCTGGTTGCAACGAATTCACCTAATTTGTGACCAACCATATCTTCTGTTACATATACCGGAACATGTCTTCTGCCATCATGAACAGCGAATGTATGTCCTACGAATGAAGGGTAGATGGTGGAACGACGTGACCAGGTCTTGATAACCTCTTTCTTTTCAGCGGCATTCAGAGCATCTACTTTCTTTAATAAGCTCTCGTCTGCGAAAGGCCCTTTCTTTAATGAACGTGCCATAGTTACCTCCTTAAATTGTCAAAGCTTTACTTGCCGTCTCTGCGTCTTACAATGTACTTGTTAGACTGTTTCTTCTTGTTTCTTGTCTTTAAGCCAAGTGCCGGTTTACCCCAAGGAGTACAAGGACCGGGACGACCAATACTGGTTTTACCTTCACCACCGCCGTGAGGATGATCGTTAGGGTTCATAACGGAACCTCTGACAGTAGGTCTGATACCCATGTGACGCTTACGACCAGCTTTACCAATGTTGATCAGGGCATGTTCACCATTGCCTACGATACCAACAGTAGCTCTGCAGTTGATGGGGATCATTCTCATTTCGCCTGAAGGAAGTCTTAAAGTAGCATACTTGCCTTCCTTAGCCATCAGCTGTGCGCCTGTACCTGCGGCACGAACCAGCTGACCGCCCTTACCGGGCTGCATCTCAACGTTGTGTACCATGGTACCGATCGGGATGTTAGCCAGAGGCAGACAGTTGCCAATCTTTGCTTCTGCTTCGGGACCGTTGTATACTGTCCAGCCAACCTGAAGACCTTCGGGAGCGAGGATGTATCTCTTCTCACCATCAACATAGTTGATCAGAGCGATATTTGCGCTTCTGTTAGGATCGTATTCGATGGAAGCTACCTTTCCGGGAATTCCATCTTTCAGTCTCTTAGTATCGATAATTCTGTATTTTCTTCTGCTTCCACCACCGTGGTGTCTTACAGTAATCTTACCCTGATTGTTACGACCAGCGTTTTTCTTTAAGGAAACTACCAGAGACTTCTCAGGAGTTGTCTTTGTGATTTCAGAAAAATCGGAGCCGGTCATGTTTCTTCTGGAGGGTGTATAGGGACGATATGTCTTAATACCCATTGTCTTATCTCCTTTCGGTGAACATCCATCGGATGTTTCGATTTATCATGACTTTAAACGAATTTGTCATATAACTGTGAGGGCTTTCCTGCGGAGTATAAGCGCCTCACCGGGTCTTACAGTGCACCGTAGATATCAATCTTCTTGCTGTCTGCGGATAAGGTAACGATTGCCTTCTTTGTTGCTGCAGTCTTACCTACTGTTCTGCCTCTTCTCTTGGTCTTGCCATCAAGGTTCATGGTGTTAACCTTAACAACCTTGGTGCCTTCAAACATCTTTTCAACTGCTTCTTTGATCATGCTCTTGTTTGCATCAACATGAACCAGGAAAGTATACTTGTTAGCTTCATCCATCTCAAAGCCGGTAGCTTTTTCAGTTACAACGGGCTTTAAAATAACGTCATAATATTTGATATCAGCCATTATGCAAATACCTCCTCGATTTTTGCTACGCCTGCTTTTGTTGTTACGACTGCGTCGTACTTCAGAAGATCGTAGGTGTTGATCAGGTTAGCCTGAGCTGTGATTACACCGGGAATGTTCTTAGCGGAAAGAATTACATTCTTGTCCATCTCGGGTAATACGATAACAGCTTTCTGTACTTTCAGAGCATCCAGAACAGCTTTAACCTTCTTTGTCTTGATTTCATCTAATTTCAGTTCATCTAATACGAAGAACTTGGAATCCTGAACCTTGGATGTCAGAACAGACTTGATCGCCAGTCTTCTTTCCTTCTTGTTCAGTCTGATGGAGTAATCTCTCGGCTTGGGAGCGAATACGATACCACCACCGGTCCACTGAGGAGCTCTTGTTGAACCCTGTCTTGCATGACCGGTTCCTTTCTGTCTCCAGGGTTTCTTTCCGCCACCACTTACTTCGGAGCGGGTTTTAGCACTCTGTGTGCCCTGACGTTTATTAGCAAGCTGAGCGACAACAACTTCATGTACAATGTGTTCATTAACCTCAACACCGAAAACAGCATCGTTTAATTCCATTGTACCAACTGTTTCACCCTGCATATTGTAAACAGCTACGTTTGCCATTTGTTAGTTCCTCCTTTCTCAAAGCATTACTTACTGGTTTCTTTCAGAGTAATTAACGCTTTCTTAGGTCCCGGTACAGAACCTTTTACTAAAATCAGATTTGCTTCAGCATCAACTCTAACGATTTCCAGATTCTGAACTGTAACCTTTACGTGACCCATCTGACCGGGCATCTTCTTACCCTTGAATACACGGCTGGGATCAGATGCAGAACCGTTGGAACCTGCATGACGATGGAACTTGGAACCATGAGCCATAGGACCTCTTGACTGTCCGTGTCTCTTGATTGCGCCCTGGAAGCCTTTACCCTTTGAAATAGCGGTAGCGTCTACCTTGTCGCCTACAGCGAATACATCAGCTTTGATTTCGTCTTTTACGGAGTATTCTTCTGCGTTTTCAAACTTGAATTCTTTGATGTATCTCTTATAAGATACGCCGATCTTGTCGAAAAGACCTTTCTGGGGCTTTGCAACAAGCTTTTCTCTCTTGTCAACAAAACCTACCTGAACTGCTGAATAACCATCGTTTTCAACAGTCTTAACCTGTGTTACTACACAAGGTCCTGCCTGCAATACAGTTACGGGGGTTAATGTACCGTCTTCAGAGAAGATCTGAGTCATACCCACTTTTGTAGCTAAGATTGCTTTCTTCATTTTCATTACCTCCTGTTAATCTACAGCGGAGCACAGCCAGGGTGCTCATCCTAGAACAGGTATCTATTACCAATTCCGGATTAACTTATTAATATGAAATAATCAGCTGATTATTTCTGCTTCATCTTGAGGCTGATGTTAACACCAGCAGGCATCTCAAGACGTGATAAAGCTTCAACTGTCTTCTGTGTAGGTGCGATGATGTCAATCAGTCTCTTGTGTGTTCTCTGTTCGAACTGTTCTCTGGAATCTTTGTACTTATGAACAGCTCTTAAGATTGTAACAACTTCCTTCTTGGTAGGCAGCGGTACGGGGCCACTCACCTGTGCACCTGTTTTCTTTACAGTTTCAACGATCTTGCTTGCTGACTGATCGATCAGCTGGTGATCGTAAGCTTTTAATGTAATTCTCATTACCTGACTCATAAAAAAAGTCGCCTCCTTATTCGTACTATTGAGCACGACAAGTGGTGACTGTACACATCTCCGTGTGTATCATGACCCGGACGCACCTTAATACGCCGTGTCCATCCCTCACACGGTCTTCTGCCGAATTGCAGAACTATCCTCTTTTTGTACAGTGACTTGTCGCCAGTTTCCTAACTTGACATTCGCTCCACGGAAAACCCGCTCTCTCCGAGCGGCAACCTCACGCTTCATTGCTATCAATGCCACAGCGATTGATAATATATCATAGGATTCAGAATTTGTAAAGTATTTCAAAAGAAAAATTGTATTTTTTATGTATTTTCGCAAGTGCACAGAATCAGCTCCCGGCTGACATCTTGTTTGAAGCTGCTTCCGTTGATATAATAAGACAAAAATTCGTTCAGGAGGTATCAATGAACAAAAAATTCAGCTGGGATCTGCTTAGCCGGTATCGCGGTGAGCTATACGGTCTGTCTATTGCAAGCATTATGATTTTCCATTATTTCGAAGATACTTCCCTATATGGAGCGCCTCATACTCTGATCCGAAAATTATCTTATCCATACATGCACTATATTTCCAGTCTGGGAGTAGATATTTTTCTTATATTATCCGGTCTGAGTTTATATTACTCCATGAAAAAGGATCCCCATATTTTCCATTTTTATCAGAAACGTCTCAGCAGGATTATTATCCCCTACTTAATGATAGGAACGCCTTTCTGGATAATACGGTATTTCCTTTGCGGCTCAGGTACACCGATTCAATTTCTGAAAGATCTGTCAACCATCTCCTTCTGGGAATCCGGAAATCGTCAGGTATGGTATATCAGCTTCATCATTATTCTGTACCTCATATACCCGCTGATTTTTCAGTACCTGCAGAAAATCAATTTTCCTGTTTTCTGCTGTACAGTCATGCTGACTGCATTTTCTATCCTTTGCTGCAAAACTGCATTTCCCTCTTTTTATTCCAATTGTGAAATCGCTTTGTGGAGGATTATACCCTTTGAAATCGGAGTTTATCTCGGTGTTAAGTCATATAATAAGGAAACAATGCCGTTAATAGCTGTACCCGTTTTGGCAATTACCGGGTTATTCCTGCGCCGTGCCTTTCTTTTTCACGGTTTTATTCTTTTTGATGGCAGATTTATGGGCACGCTGTACGCCTTTTCGCTTTTGCTGCTTGGGGTATGTATCTGTGCGCTGTTTCACCAGAGGTTTTTCCACAGGATTCTGATCTGGCTGGGAGATAATTCCCTGGAACTGTATCTGACACACGTATTAATTCGTGGTTTATGTCTTACAGCTTCCATTCCCACAAACAATCCGGCCGTATACTGCCTCGTTTTATCCATCTCCCTTTTTATCAGTCCATGGGTTCACACAGCAGCTTCACAGATCAGTGCCCGAATTGTGGCCCGTACCTGAAACCATTTGCTTTCCGCCGCTTAATATTTTAACTCTGAAAGCAGGCTGCATTTCCCGAAAGATTTTCAAATTGACGCCTGCGGAGATCCGGCACCGGATTCGGTTTGCAAAACAAATATTTTCTAATAAGAACGCATCGGAGGTTATCATGAAAAAACAAGCTTTACTGGAACTTGCTCATCAGGCCAGAACATATGCCTATGCACCTTACTCCCACTTTCAGGTGGGAGCAGCCCTTCTTGCAAAGTCCGGAAATGTCTACACCGGATGCAACATCGAAAATGCCGCCTATACACCCGGCAATTGCGCAGAACGCACTGCATTTTTCAAGGCTATTTCCGAAGGTGAGCGGGAGTTTACTGCCATAGCCATTGTCGGCGGTCCGGAAGGAAAGCAGCCCGATGGAATCTGTCCGCCCTGCGGTGTCTGCCGGCAGGTCATGATGGAATTTTGTGATCCCGAATTATTTGAAATTATATTGGAAGATGAAGGAAAAGGGATGAGAACTTTCCTATTAAAAGAAATTCTTCCATATGGTTTCGGACCGGATAATCTGATCTGAAATGCATTTTAAAAACAAGATCTGCATACACTGTACAAACAGTGTTATCAGGTGTGTTTTTGAAAGAATATATAGAAGAACGCTCTGTAAATATCGGAAACTATATTGTTGAAAACGGTGCAACCGTCCGTCAGACCGCACGTCGCTTCGGAATCAGCAAATCGACCGTACATAAGGATGTCACCATGCGCCTCGAGGAGATTGACCCCCATCTTGCCGCACAGGTTCGCTCTGTACTGAATCTGAACAAATCCGAACGACACATCCGGGGCGGTATGGCTACAAAAGCCAAATATCTGAAAATTGCTCACAAAGAAACATCTGCAGCAGAATCCATCATCGCATTGTCAACCGGTACTGATGCTGATGAGCACGAGCGTTTTATTGTCCGCGCAGTAAAAAATAGTACTTGAATTTTATCAGAAGATATCTTATAATCGATATGGTTTTATCAGGTCAATAAATGTATCGTTTTGACAGATAAATCCGTTTGTATTATGTGATATGGAAGTAGAAAGGTAACTGGTGTGCCTCCTGGTCTTCAAAACCTGTGTGGGGTGTTGATCATCCCGGGTGGGTTCGATTCCCACATGCTTCCGCCAGAATATTACAGGGCTGCCGTATTACGGCAGCCCTTTTTGCATCTGTTATGGATTCTGTCTCAAATATATTAAACCGTTTTTTTCACCGCTTCTCTTTCTGTTTCGGTACCATTTTTCTTTGTCAGTTTGATACTGTCAAAGTATTCCAGAAGGATTTTAACATTTTTTCTGGATGTTCCGATCAGATCTCTTACCTCGCCAATTGTAATTTTTCCATTGGCTTCCAGAACCGGTTCTATTTTCTCTCTGGCTTCGGTCACAAAAGAAGGAAGTGTATAGTAATCTTCAAACAGATGAATACAGCGTCCTTCTACAACCATATTCTGAAGTACATCATCCTTATAGGCCTGCTGTTCTTCTACGAAAGGGACATCCGGGAAGCGGACAAAATTATATCCCGCTTCTTTCAGATTCCGCATAATCCACTTTTCCGCCTTCTGGTAGTATCGATCTTTGTACATATGGAAATCTGCCATATTCACAAATTCCTGCTCCACTTTAATTTTTCCTTCTTCCACCCAATGCTGCAGAAGCTGATCGAACAGTGACTGTTTCACTGAAGACAGGAGTTTATTGTACAATTCTGATTTATACATTCCCCGGCGGTATCGGTACTTTTCATGGAAATCTTTCAAAAGGATTTCCAGATCTTCAAGCAGTTCCATTTCCCAGAAAGAATGAAGCAGATACCGTTCCTTGCGAACCGGGATCTCAGAAATCCTGTGATTTTCCTTTAATTTTGCAATGGCAGGTTCCAGTTCTTCCGCAGGAAATGCCCCTTTATCCGCCACTGCTTTCACGGTAATCATCTGTTTTTCCGCTTCTTTTACCATGTATTCCAGAACGTCTTCCGGTCCACCTTTTTCTTTCTGACGCATTTCTTCCAACGTGTCCGCGGACATACGTCGCTTTTTCACAGCCAGCTGATCCAGGACTTCTCCTCCTGCTATGGTTTCCAGCGGCGAATAGAAGCGCAGAATAAAGCGGTCTTTTTTCCTTACAGCAATCGGTTCCTCCAGCAGAAGCTGTGCATATCCCTCCTGTCCTTTTTCCAGTTCGTCGGTTCCCAGCAGAACAGCACGGCAGAGAACCTGTGTGGTTCCGATACAAAGATGGAGACGTCCTCTGTTTTTAATACTCCGGTCTGTCATTTCCAGCATACGGATTTTCACATCCAGGCGATCTGTATTCTGCATGGTATCCGGAGGTGCCAGTACATCGCCTCTGCGGATTTCTTCCTTCTTTATATTGGAAAGATTGACTGCCACACGTTGTCCGGCATAAGCCTGCTCCACATCCTGATCATGCACCTGAATATTTCTGATTTTGCATTCAATCCCTTCCGGATAAATAGCAAGGGGAGTTTCCTTGTTTAATACACCGGAAATCAGTGTGCCGGTTACAATGGTGCCAAAACCCGTCAGAGTAAATACACGGTCAATGGGAAGGCGGGGGATTTCACTGATATCCCTTTCTTCCGTCTGTTCGGTCATCCGGTCAATCATTTCCGTCAGTTCCGGAATTCCCATTCCAGTTACAGAAGAGACACGGACCATCGGCGCATTGGCATACAGGGAGGTTTTCAGTTCTTCCCGAATTTCCTCCTGTATCAGATCAATCCAGTCCTGATCCACCATATCGCATTTGCTGAGAACCAGTATGGCATTGCTGACACCCAGCTGTTCCAGAATAGCAATATGTTCTCTGGTCTGAGGCATGATTCCTTCGTCTGCCGCAATCAGAATCAGAACCAGATCCATACCCACAACACCGGTTACCATATTTCCGACAAATTTTTCGTGACCGGGTACATCAATAATACCGATTCTCGTACCACTGGGCAGATCAAAATGGGTAAATCCCAGCTCAATGGTAATGCCACGGCGTTTTTCTTCTGCCAGACGGTCAGCATCATATCCGGTCAGTGCCTTGATCAGACTGGTTTTTCCATGATCAATATGACCTGCTGTACCTACAATAATATTTTTCATGTTCTATTCCTTTCAAACCCACGTGTCTTTTTTATACAAAACCATTTTCACGGCTCAAACACGTTTTTCCCTCTTCAATGAAAAGCGGCAGATCCTCATCAAATACAGTCTGCATATGAAGTTCAAAACATCCATTCTGAATTCTTCCGATAATCGGAACCGGCAGTCTGCGGAAAGTCTCCTCCAGCTGTTCAGCAGTCAATGCGTTTTCATCCCGGGGTAAAATAACAATACCCGCTCCCTTAAACTGATAGGTAGGAAGCGTTCCCCCTCCCATCTGTGCTTCCATGGGACGGATCTGAAGTTCATACATATCTCCCGCATCTGCCCGCCATGCAGAAACAATTTTTTCAGCACGTTTTCTTTGTTCCACTTCTGTGCTGGCGAACATCTTCAAAACAGGGATTTTTTCCATCAGCTGAACCGGATTGCACAGATAATACTCCTTCCATACCAGTTCCAGTGCCGCTGCGGTAAATTTGTCAATTCGCAATGCTCTGGTCAAAGGATGTTTCTTAATCCGGTCAATATATTCTTTTTTTCCAACTATAATGCCCGCCTGAGGACCGCCCAGCAATTTATCCCCGCTGAAACAGACCACATCTGCACCGGCAGCAATGGTTTCCTGAACAGTAGGCTCATTGGCAATACCATACCGACGCAGATCGATCAGAATGCCGCTGCCCAGATCTTCCACCACCGGAATCTGTTTCCGTTTTCCCAGTTCAGCCAGGTCATGGGTGGATACACTGTCTGAAAATCCGACAATTCTGTAGTTACTCGTATGTACTTTTAATAGAATTCCCGTATTTTCATTGATTGCCTCTTCATAATCAGATAAATGGGTTTTATTGGTTGTTCCGACTTCACACAATATCGCGCCGCCCTGGCGAATTACATCCGGAACTCGAAATTTTCCCCCGATTTCTATCTGTTCCCCTCTGGAGACAATGACTTCTTTTCCGCATCCCAGGGCACTGAGCGTCAGCAGAACTGCACCGGCATTATTGTTGACAGCCATGGCACTTTCCGCTCCTGTCACCTGACAGATCAGTTTTTCAAAATGAGAATACCGTTCACCCCGGCATCCCGCTTCCAGATCATACTCCAGGTTGGAATAACCGGAAACCAGATCTGCGATTTTTTCTGCATGTTCTCTGGAAATGGGCGATCTGCCCAGATTGGTATGAAGAATTGTTCCGGTGGCATTCAGCACCCTGCAGAAGCCGATACGATCTTCTTTTACAAGCTGCTTTTCCACAGCATTTTCAAAATCTGCCAGTTTTTCTTCAAATTGAGCTGTCAGTTCCTGTTCTTTTTCTTCCTTTTCTTCTGCTGAAACCGACATCTGTCTCAACATCTGCTCACTTTCTTTCAAAAATCCCCGCAACAGCTCTGTTTCCTTTCGAACACTTTCTGTCACTGTCTTTTTCCCAAATATTCCAACCAGTTTCTGTATGCCGGGCATTTCCAGCATCAGATCAACTTTGGGAATTTTACGATATAAATTTTTCATTTGCTGCACCATTCCACCCAAATATTTCCACAAACTGCGCCAGTGCGAATCTAAAGAGCGTCTGCGTATGCAGACATGCTCCGTCACGCGGCTGCTGTCCGGGACTTTTATAGTAATTATTATACCGTTCCATGCTGAAGAATACAATAATGGGCTGATAAAAAAAGAACATTCCATTCTTCTTTTATCAGCCCATTCCATATCATATGCCGGATGTTCTGAACCGCTCCGGACAGAACAGCATTTTTCCAATTCTGTATCTCCTACTTCATCCTCTGACTTACTACTTTGGCATTCAATTCAAGATAGGTCATTTCCAATTCGCTTCTGATGCTGTCACCGGCAATTTCAAACTCAATATCATCGGTTTCACGCTCCAGCTCTGCTGCAAGCTTTCCGGCTTTTTCCAGATAATCAATTTTCTGCTCCACAGATGTCTGCGGCAAAACTGCCAGACGAAACATGGTATGAAGATATTCACCTTTTGCTTCCATGTTTCCCTGTTCCATCAGTTCACTGAAAATCATTTCTGACATCCGATATAAGTTTGCTGCTCCTGTATAGTCTGACTGGGTCTCGCTGCTGTCGGCCATATGGACATACATACGCCCCAGTTCTAATTTCTCTTCGTTATTTAAAATACGTCTCCGATTTCCTGCGTTTGCCATAAAATTACTCCTTTCCAATCGGCATATAAACATCTTGTTTCCAAACAAATGATGTTGGGGTCAAAAAACTTTGCCAAAAGCGGATTTCCGCCGGACACTTATAGTATAGCAGTCAATTGCCCGATTTCAACACTGTAATCTTACACTTTTTCATCTGGTATAACTCACGCAGGAAGATATTTTATTCACACATCCTGTTTTTTTATCTGCGGTTATCCACACCCAGTGCATCATTGTACACAGCTCTGCAGCCGCCGATAAACTTCGGTCTGGTTCTCGCTGCAACCAGAGGAGCTTCTCCGATGTATTTCTCCTTCAGCCGAACAGGAACAGCAACTCTTTTCAGATGCATTCCAATCAGTGTATTTCCGATATCAAGACCTGCATCGGCTTTGATTTCTTCCAGTGCAACCGGATTTTTCATATCGTTATATGCCGCAGTGGCAAAGGAGCCGCCTGCTTTAGGCTGAGGAACCACGTTGCAGATTTCTGCACCGGGTACTGCTTCCGCTTCTATAATAATTGCACGATTCAGATGTTCGCAGCACTGAGCTGCAAGGTAAATACCGCGGGGGCGAAGCACGGACTGCAGCGCATCGTAAACTTCCTGTGCTGTTTCTTCACTGGAACAGGAACCGATTTTCTTTCCGATTATTTCACTGGAAGAACATCCCACCACCAGAATCTGTCCTTTTTTCAGTCCGGCTGCATCACATAATTCTTCCGCTGCTTTTACCGCTTGTTCTCTGATTTCTGTCATATCCTGTCTCCTTCCTGTCTGTTTCATCATAATATCTATACTTTTTATTGCAAAAAACCGTCATACTCAAAAGAGTATGACGGTTCATTATCCGATCACTCTGCAGCCGGATAAAACCGGATACATATTAATCTAATGTATAAGGCATTAATGCAACGTGACGTGCTCTCTTGATCGCTACAGTAAGAGCTCTCTGATGCTTTGCGCAGTTGCCTGTGATTCTTCTGGGAAGAATTTTACCTCTTTCAGATACGTATCTCTTCAGCTTGTTTGTATCCTTGAAATCGATACCTGTATCCTTTGTTCCACAGAATACACAAACTTTTCTTCTTCTGCGACCGCCGTTTCTTCTCTTCATGGGAGAATCTGATCTTTCACCTTTATTGTAAGCCATGGCTATAACCTCCTTAATTAATCAACGTCAGCACCCTTTCCGGATGCCGTATCATAGAATAGAATACAATTCTGTCATACCTGCTGTATGACTCAACCGGACTTCAAAGAAGTCTTAGTTAAAAGGAAGACCTTCATCGTCAACACCATCGGGAATATTCATAAAATCATCACCGATTGCGCTGGCCGGACTGGGTCTTGAACTGCTCTGCTGACCGAAACTGCCGTAGCTCTGAGCGCCGCCGTAATTCTGGTTTCCGCCATAACTCTGATTTCCACCAAAGTTATCCTGCATACCTCCGTTATAAGAAGCGGATGCAGACTTGCTTTCAGCAAATTCCTGTTCTTCTACTACTACATCAGTTGTGTATACACGAATACCATCTTTGTTTGTATAGCTGCCTGTCTGAAGACGGCCGCAAACCACCATTCTGGTACCCTTTCTCAGATACTTCTCCGCAAATTCTGCCTGACGGTCAAAGGCCACACAGTTAATAAAATCAGCTGTCTGTTCATTGCTGTCATTGGTTCTGCGGAATCTTCTGTCAACTGCCAGAGTGTATCTTGCGATTGCCATCTGGCGTTCACCCTGATTGGAATATCTGACATCAGGATCCCTGGTAAGTCTTCCCATAATAATAACTTTATTCATACATTCACCCTAATCTTTCCAGCAGAAGTCTGACTCAGCTTTTGTTTCAAGCTCTGATTAAGCTTCCTGTTTTACGATCAGATATCTGATAACTGTTTCCATCATACGAATATGAGCTTCTACTTCGTTAGGGCAGTTGTTATCTTCTGTCTCGAACTGAATGAAGTAGTAGTAAGCTTCTCTGGACTTCTGAATTTCGTAAGCAAGTCTCTTCTTGCCCCATTCATCTACGCCAGTTACGTTACCGTTGAAACGAGTGATATAACCTTTCACTTTTTCGATTGCAGCTGCTCTTTCTTCTTCTTCAAGCTTTACACTTAAAACAACAGCTAATTCATACTTATACATTTCGCGTTACCTCCTTGTGGACTTTTGTGGCCCCCTTTTCGGGAGCAAGGATTAGAATTTATCACAGTAGCTGATTGTAACACAACCATTGCAATATTGCAAGGAATTTTTAATGTTTTTTCAGTTCTCTGGTACTTTTTTCCACCGTTTTCCTGGGAACCATGATCATATGGCCGCATCCGGCACATTTCAGCCGGAAATCCATACCCACACGAAGAATTTCCCATTCAGAACTTCCACAGGGATGCGGTTTTTTCAGACGTACTACATCTCCCACTTCATAATTCAATCGTTCTGCCATGCCTGACTTTCCCCCTGCTGATATAACATCGATGTTGAGGACAAAAGCTTTTGCCCCCCTGATACCTACGGATTTTTTATAAGAACATACGCATCACCTGACCAATCGGTTCATTGATTACAAGATCGGCCATTTTATCCATTGGTGTGGACGATTTGTTGATCAGTACCAGTTTATGTCCTTTATAATAGTTTACAAAACCGGCTGCAGGATACACGGTCAATGATGTTCCTCCGATGATCAGCACATCTGCCCGGGAGATATACTGTATCGCTTTGGTGATTACATTGTCGTCCAGACTTTCTTCATAAAGAACCACATCCGGCTTGATCACGCCGCCGCATTGGCAGTGGGGAACCCCTTCCTGCGAAAGAACATCATCCAGTCCATGGAAACAGCCGCATCGCTCACAATAGTTGCGGTGAACGGATCCATGCAGTTCCAGCACTTCCTTACTTCCTGCCGCCTGATGAAGACCATCAATATTCTGCGTAATAACCGCACGCAGTTTTCCTCTTTTTTCCAATTCAGCCAGAGCAAGATGGGCCGGATTGGGTTTTGCTTCCGGATAGATCATACGATCCTTGTAAAAACGGAAAAACTCTTCTGTATTGCGTTTGTAAAAACTGTGGCTGATGATGGTTTCCGGCGGATATTTATATTTCATATTATACAGACCGTCTTCACTTCTGAAATCCGGCACATTACTTTCCGTAGAGACACCTGCGCCGCCAAAAAACACAATATTATTGCTGTCTTCCACCCATAATTTCAAGGTTTCCAGTTCGTTCACAACATTACCTCCTTATCATATCATCCCGCATCCAGCCGATTGTGCCGTCGGGTGCAACAACTTCATACCAGATGTTATTGCCATCTGACTGCTTTTTGCCAGTTATGGTTACTTCTGTACCATTTTCATAGGAATTCAGTATTTCATAATTGGTACCTGCACCGGTTCTGAGTCTGGCACTGCTGACCACAACTTTATAAGTGGATGAATCCGTCGTATGTTCTCCCCTGTTCTGAAATAATGCATATATTTCCTTCACCATGCTTCCGCTGTCCAGTGAAATACTGCCATCAAGATAAAGACATCCGGTCATCATTACCATCATCACAGGAATCAGAATCAGATACCGTAAAAGACCATTTTTCAGTTTTCGGTACTGAAGCAGATAACTGCCGTACGCCCGTTCCTGCTGTGCTTCTCTGATGATATTCCGGGAAGCCGGTTTCAGGGTATTTTTGATTGCGGTTCTTTCACCGGCCAGCTCTTCTGCCTGATTTCTGATATTTTCCGCAATCTCCTTCAGACTTTCGGCTGATCGTGTCAGTCTGATCCAGAGGCTGTACTGGACAATCCGGATAATTCCGGAAAACAGACAGGCCAGAACAACCAGGAGTGTCACAATAATTCCTGCTTTGGTAAACAGACTGCTTCTGCTCAGATATTCTGCAGACAGAAGCTGTATAACAACCAGCAGCACTGCCCCGGAAAGAACAGCTGCAATTCCCCCTGCCAGACCGGGTTTCTGTTTTGCTTCTTTCTTTTCTTTACATGTATTCCGGTTTTTTCTGCTCCAGAGCTGAATCTGCTCTGCTCTCTGCTTCATCAATTCGTCCGCTTCTCTGCGAAATTCATCAAATCCATGCTGAATCCGGCTGCGATCCTGAAGAGTTCCCTGTTCCCTGAGCCATCCGGCAGGAACAAGTTCATGATATCCATCCGGAACAAAATAAGCATCACAGCATGGACTGGTAATTCTGAAATTTGCTTCATCATAAATACCGTTCTCATAAAGAAACGGATTGTTCATAAAATCTCTCCGCAGTTCATGCATACATTCCTTCAGTTCACTCTGTGCATGAAGCAGTTCTTTGATGGTCATATCCTCTGAATAAACAACAGCTGAAAAGTTTTCGTTCACCATATGTTCCATCATTTCATCCATCTGATAAAGCTCCAGATGATTCTTCAGCCAGTATTCCGGTCTCTGCTCAAGCTGCGCAATCAGCAGACGGCAGAGAGTCTGTTTTTTTTCCGGACAGATTTTAGCCAGAAATCTGCAGACATTGCCCAACAGCTGTTCATCCCGAACCACATAGCCGTTTTTATATAAATGATTTTTCCATTCGGCAAAAACAGAACCGTACCCCATGCATTCCAGCCAGCAGCGGAAATACTCTTTATTGAAGTCATCACACAGCCGTTTTTCCAGATCCTCCGGTATCTGTACCTGCAGATCAATGTAATCACTGATATTTTCAACATACAGGTTTTCCGAAATATGATACCGGGGATGGGACTGCAGATTCAGAACCAGAACAGCTGCTGCCCGCATTTTATGATGCTGTGCTTCTTTCTCCACCAGTCTGAGAATCGTAACTTCATCCTCTCCCAGAGATCGTTCATAATAAAAACTGAGGATTCCGCTGGTCAGCAGTTCTTCCGTAGAAGAAGACAGTATCCCCTTCATAACCTCCTGTTCCACTTCGGACAGCAGATCGGTCAGGATTTTATATTCTTTTCCGCACCAGAAAAAATCATGGCGGGGATCCAGAAGATGAACAGCCGCTGCAATTCCTGCATTTTTTGCATGGGGAAACCGATCAATGGTCAGGTTGGAAAGGGCATTGGAGATATGCTGATACTGCCGGCGCAGACTATCCGCAATCAGGCCATCATATAAATGTTCTTTTCCCTCTTCCGGAAAGCAGCACAGCTGACAGGCCAGTTCCCTCAGACTTCTGCAGGTCACCTCTGCCGTAAGCTGATACGGCGGATCAATGATCTGTTCTTCCTGTGAATATCGGAATACCGGCACATCCGCTCCCTGAATCCATGCCTTTACTTCCTGATATCCCCATCGATATCTGGGATCCTGAACGGTCAGTCCCTCCAGCAGGGATGCCATTCTCCTGCTGATTCCTTCATAATGCATCAGTTCCCCCCGTCTGGTCCGAATCATAATTTCATCCGGTGTCATACCATCATAAATCTGTTTTCCCGTAATCAGATAATAAATGCTGACCGCCAGTCCATAGTAATCGGATGCTGCAGAATATGTGCCTGTATTCAGAACTTCTGCCGGCACATATCCCGGTGTAAATGCAAGTCCTCCGTCACAGTAACTGTGATCCTCATCCATGCGTATACTGATGCCGAAATCTCCCAGCTTAACCAGCGGATGATCCGCTGTGCCTGCCGGATACATATTGTCCGGCTTTACATCCCGATGAAGGAATCCGGCTCCATGCATGGCATGAAGTGCCTCATTTATGCAGGGAATCACCGTCTTTTCCACATAAGATTCCTCTAAAGGTGCCTTTTCGGCCAGCGTTCCCTCCTGAATATATTCAAACACTTCAAAAGCACACTTCCTGCCTTTGATTTCTGTAATACCATGATCCAGCAGTTTCAGAAAATACGGAACATCTGATTTGTACAGAAAACGTCTGACAGAATTGTCAAGTCCGTCCATATCCCGGTAAATCCGTCCGGCAAACTGCTGTCCTTTCTGGTTCTGACACAGGCAGATTCTCGCTTCACCGCTGTTTTCTGTCAGCAGACGCACAGACATGTAAATATCTTTCTGTCCTTCCAGTATAATCACATTCATTTCCCCCTATGCAATACCAGGTATGGACAGTCTTCCTTCCTGAATCATAAAATCATAATCCTTTTCCAGAAGCTGTCTGATATAATCATTTTTCAGTGTTTCATTTCCCGTAAACCACAGCTGTCCCAGCTTTGCCGGGAGAGGAACGCCATCTGCACAGATATATTTCTTCTGCTGATTCTCGGCATCCTCAAAAGCCCTGTATATACGCTTCATCTCGGATGCAGGATATTTTTCCCTGAGAAGACTCCGTAAAGAATCATAGTTTTTCAGCTGTCTGTTCTGATAATCCTCCCGCAGATGACGGATTTCCGCTTCGCAGGCCTGTTCAAACATTCTGCGATATTCTTCATTCTCCTTTTCAATCTGCTTTCTTTTTTCGGAAGATCTTGCTGCTGTTTTCATAAAGCGTTCTTCTGTCGATTCCATTTCCAGTTCCAGCTGCCGGATTTCTTCATTGCCCTTTTCCCGCAAGGCATCATTATCCATTTCGCAAAGATAACGTGCCTTTCCGATCAGGTTGGAAAATGCTGCATATTCGATCATCATATCTTCACTTTTCAGCAGTGCTTTGATTCGGTTCACAATCAGACTGGTGCGATTGTCATTGATTCTGGCAACCATCTGATCCAGAGGCAGTTCACCATATTGCTCCAATCTCGTTATCTCCGGATAAAAATCGCCGTACTCCTGATATCGGTATGCAAATTCAAAAAACTCAGGACGTACAATTTCTTCCTTTTTGTGCAGAATCCGGTCACGGATCCGGCAATTTTCCTCGATGCCTTTTCGAATCCGTTCCGTTTTCTGAAAGATCTGTCTGCGGATCCGGCCGATCATCTCGTCCCGCTCCCGCATGTATTTTTCCTGAACCGCTTTCAATGAATTCTGCTGTTCTCTGTAACTGTCATCATTTCGAATCCTTTTTTCTTCCTGCTCATCGGCCAGGCGTTTCTGCATATTGGCGTACCAGTTGTCCGTCTGGGCGGAAGAATCACAGTATCGATTTAACTCTTTTAAAAAATTCTCCAGAAATTTCACATTCTGTTCCAAATATATACCTCACAATCCCTTGTTATGTTGTATCACAACATCTGGTCTTTTTATTCCGGTTTTATCAAATTACTGCTGCGGCAGATCCGCATGCAATCAGCAATCTTACGGATATAGTATACATCAAGACACAGGATAGGTCTAATGAAAAATCTATAAAGAATAAATTCAAATCGACGCTTGCGTAGATTTGGCGCCGGATTCGGTTTGCGAAGCAAACACTTTCCTATTCGAATCCGTGCGCATCCCGCGGAGCGTTTATCTCAGTCAGAGATTGTACTCTCACTGAGACAAGTTTGTTATTACTCATCACCTATAGAGGTGAGAGTCTTCTCTGACTGAGATAAAAGCTTACTTATTATTCTCAAAAAACAGTTGACAATCTGAATTTCATATGCTAATATATCACAGTCGGTTCGCAATCGACGGTACAGGGGTGTAGTTCATCGGTAGAATGGCGGTCTCCAAAACCTCAGAGAAAGGTTCGACTCCTTTCACCCCTGCTTTTTAAGCTGTTACTTCGGTAACAGCTTTTTTTGTCTCAGTTTTTCTTCTTCCTGGTATGCCTCACGCTAATTGACAAACTGTTTCATGCAGGATAAATTTTCAGTCTGCAAGGAGGAGGAATGAGTCGTAGCGGTGGCTACGGCGATTGACGACAACGATGCAGATGGAAATTTAGACCAGTGAAACAGGCAGTTAATTAACGTGAGTCATACTAGCAGTTCTCCGACTCCGGAAATTCCGATCAGACGAAGTCCCTCCGGTTTTTTCAGTCTTGCCAGATTTACCTTCGGCAGAATGCATGTGGTAAATCCCAGCTTTACTGCTTCATCCACACGCTGCTGGCACATATTGACGGCCCGGACTTCTCCCGCAAGACCCACTTCACCGAAAATCATGGTATGATCATCCCAGGCCTTATCCTGATAACTGGATAAAATTGCTGCTACGATTGCCAGATCAATGGACGGTTCCGATATTTTCATGCCGCCTGCGATATTCACATAGGCATCACACTGTCCCAGTGCCAGTCCCAGCCTCTTTTCCAGCACTGCCATCAGTAAATTGACACGATTATAATCAGTTCCGGCCGCTGTCCGTCTGGGCATGCCAAAATTTGTTCTGCAGACCAGAGCCTGAACTTCCGACAGAATCGGTCTTGTTCCCTCCATGGTACAGGTTACCACCGAGCCACTGGCTCCTTCAGGCCGCCCGTTCAGCATATATTCGGAAGGATTCGGCACTTCCTCCAGTCCCCGCTCTCCCATTTCAAATACACCGATTTCATTGGTGGATCCAAATCGGTTTTTTACAGCACGGAGAATCCGGTATGCCGCCATCCGGTCTCCTTCAAAATACAGTACCGTATCCACCATGTGTTCCAGTACCCTTGGTCCGGCAACGGTTCCTTCTTTGGTTACATGACCCACAATAAAAATCGCAATTCCCAGTCCCTTTGCCATACGCAGCAGAACCGCTGTGGATTCCCTGACCTGACTGACACTGCCCGGTACTGCCGAAACCTCTTCTCTGTACATGGTCTGAATGGAGTCGATAATCACCACATCCGGTTTCCATTGGGTCAGTTTTTCTTCAATCACATCCAGATCTGTCTCGCAGTAGAATGTCAGATTTCCTGTAAATGTGCCGATCCGATCTGCCCTCATACGAATCTGAGTCAATGATTCTTCACCGGATATATAAAGAACCTTTCTGCCTGCTGCCGCCAGCTGTCTGCAGGTCTGTAAAAGCAGCGTGGATTTTCCGATACCAGGGTCGCCTCCCACCAGAATCAATGAGCCCGGTACAACACCGCCGCCCAGCACACGATTCAGTTCCGCACTTCCTGCATCCATCCTGGGCTGTCTTGTCATATCGATCTGTTCCAGACGCACCGCTTCACCGGTACCTGCTCCTCCGGAAATGCCTGAAATTCCCATTGCACCCTTTCCGCTCTGACTCAGTCCCCTCTTCTGAGCTGTTCTCTGGGCAGGGGCCTCCGTAAAACTGTTCCATGCATGACAGCCCGGGCACTGTCCCAGCCATTTGGTGGATTCAAATCCGCATTCCCTGCAGAAAAAAACCGTACTCTTTGCTTTTGCCATAAACTGTTTCCTTACTTATATGATACAAACGGGCTATGGACACCGTATGCCATAGCCCGTTAATTTCTTAAAACCTGTTTTATCCTGCAGATCCCGGTGAAATTCCGGAATCACCTGCTGTGAAAATCAGCAGCTGTTATGTACGAAAATATAATGCATCCACAGACACTGTTTCTGCAAAACCGCCCTCTGTTAAAACGGATCTGCCGGATTACTATCTCTTCACAACAACCTCTGCCGGTGCTTCGCCCAGTTCAACACTGATGGAAAGCTTTCCGGATCCGTTAGTGGTCATCTGACCGACAGCCTTTTCATTTACATATACGGTGTAGGTTTCACCTGCTGCCAGTTCCAGAGTAATCTGTGCATCTGCTGCACCTTCTACTGTAAAGCTGGCACCCTTTTCTGTTACCTTAAATCCATGAACGGATGTACCCGGAACAGAGTCGTATACAAACATACCATTACGCTCCAGGTGAGTACTTTCTGCATATGTTTTTACATAATACTCATCTCCCTGATGCTGAAATCCGGGCAGCTTGGTTTTAGATGCAAGAGTGTAATCGCCAAAACTGATACTTCCGTCACTTTCTGCGCGTAATAATTCTTTAACCGCTGACATATCTATGTCCTCCTGTAATTTCAGAATACAGGATCAAAACTGTTTTGATCCTGCAACCATTCTGTAGTTTCAGTATAATATAACTTGTGTAAAGTTTCAAGCATTCTTTATTACTTTATACGATACAAGGAAGGAATGGCACAAACTACCCCAGCTTCAGTACCCCGTCTTCTGCTGTAATATGTGCTTCATCTCCTGCTTTGATCCGGCCTGTGAGAATTTCTTCTGCCAGCATATCCTCCAGTTCATTCTGAATGGTCCGGCGGAGAGGTCTTGCACCGTATTTATGATCATATCCCTTTTCCATCAGAACTGCCTTTGCCTTTTCGTCCACACAAAGAGTCAGATTCATCTGTTCCTTTGTGCGTTTATTGATGGATTCCAGCATCAGATCCATAATTTCAGCCACCGCTTCCTTATTCAGAGCGTGGAATACGATGGTCTCATCAATACGGTTCAGAAATTCCGGTTTAAACAGGCGGTTCACCTCTTCCATGACATTCTGCTTCATATTTTCATAGGTTTCCTGTTCCGAAACAGCTGTCAGGAAGCCCAGCTGTCTGGGTTCTACGATTCTCATGGCACCTGCATTGGATGTCATGATAATAACGGTGTTTTTAAAATCAATCCGGCGGCCCTGTGAATCAGTGATGTGACCATCATCCAGTACCTGAAGAAGTGTATTGAATACATCCGGATGTGCCTTTTCAATTTCATCAAAAAGGATGACGGAGTATGGATTTCTTCTCACTTTTTCACTGAGCTGACCTCCTTCCTCATATCCCACATATCCGGGCGGTGATCCCACCAGTTTGGATACACTGTGCTTTTCCATATATTCCGACATGTCCACGCGGATCAGTGCATTTTCCGTACCGAAAAGTGTCTGTGCCAGTGCTTTGGAGAGCTCTGTCTTGCCGACACCGGTGGGACCAAGAAACAGGAAGGAACCGATGGGACGGTTGGGGTCCTTCAGCCCGACACGGCCCCGGCGGATCGCCTTTGCCACAGCGGAAACAGCCTTGTCCTGGGCAATGACGCGTCCATGGAGAATCTTTTCCAGATTCATCAGACGCTCTGCTTCCGTCTCCTGCAGCTTCTGTACAGGAATCTTTGTCCACTGGGATACAACTCCTGCAATATCATCCGCATTCACCATAAGGGAAGCTTCCTGCTTTTCCTTTTCCCAGCTTTTACGCAGTTCTTCCTGCTGTCTGTGCAGTTCTGCCTGTTTCTGTTTGATCTCACCGGCTTTTTCATATGCTTCTGTCTGAATGGCCTCTTCTTTTTCCTGACTGAGTCTGCGGATTTCTTCTTCCAGCTGTTCCAGCTGGGGCGGTGCAGTATAGGCACTCAGACGGATTCTGGATGATGCTTCATCAATCAGATCGATTGCCTTATCCGGAAGAAAACGGTCATTGATATATCGGGAAGAAAGTTTTACAGCTGCCAGTAATGCATCGTCCGTTATGGTCACCTTATGATGTTCTTCATAACGGTGACGGAGTCCTTTCAGAATTTCACAGGCTTCTTCCTCCGAAGGTTCCTCCACCTGTACCGGCTGGAATCGACGCTCCAGTGCAGCATCTTTTTCAATATATTTGCGATATTCATCAATCGTAGTGGCTCCGATCAGCTGCAGTTCTCCCCTTGCAAGTGAGGGTTTCATAATATTGGAGGCATCAATGGCCCCTTCTGCCCCGCCTGCTCCGATAATTGTATGAATTTCATCGATAAAAAGCAGTACGTTTCCATCTGCACGGACTTCCGCCAGTACATTTTTGATGCGTTCTTCAAATTCACCGCGATATTTGGATCCTGCCACCATACCGGAAATATCAAGAGTCAGTACTCTTTTGTTTTTAACCGTATCCGGAATATTTCCTGCTGCAATGGCTGAAGCCAGTCCTTCGGCAATGGCTGTTTTACCAACACCGGGTTCCCCGATCAGGCAGGGGTTATTTTTGGTTCTGCGGCTGAGAATCTGGATGACACGATTGATTTCATTTTCTCTGCCGATCACAGGATCCAGTTTTCCTTCTCTGGCCAGTGCGGTGAGATCCCGGCTGTAACTGTCCAGAGTCGGTGTGGAGCTCTGTCCGTTCCCAGGATGACTGTTTCCCACATCTTCTCTGTAGGTTCCCCCTTCTTCTCCCATGGCCTGCAGAATATCCGTGTACAGTTTGGAAATCTTCACATGCATGGTGTTAAGCAGACGGACTGCCACACATTCGCTGTCTTTTATCAGGGCAATCAGGATATGCTCCGTTCCGATCATCTGCGATTGAAAACGATTGGCTTCTCTTGCACTGTTTTCCAGAACTGCACGGGCCCTGGGACTGTAATTTCCGTTTTCCATGGTGCTGATGATCGGCATAACCGGCGGTGAAATCAGCTGGCCGACCAGTGAAACAAGTCTTTGCTCATCCACGCCGTTATCCCGCAGAGCCATGGAAGCAACCCCTTCATATTCCTGTAACAGGCCAATCAGAATATGCTCTGTTCCCACATAACCATGCTGCAGTTCCGCTGCAGAAATCTTTGCACGGTAAATGGCTGATTTTGCTTTATCTGTAAATCTGCTGTTCATGCAAATTCTCCTCTCAATTTGTTTGGTGTTAATCCTGCCGGAGCAGTTCCGGAAGCTCAGAACGAATAAACTGTGCTCTTACTGTACAATAATCATCCTCTGTCAGTTTTCGTCCTGCAAACTGTTCTGTCATGCCAGGCTGTACATGTACCATCAGGCTGTGAATATTCACCGGTTTCTTCAATGTAATGAGACCGTTGGCAATACCCATACGAACCGTCGAAAGATACATCATGGCTTCTTTAAAAGAAAGTCTTCTGGCATATTTCAGAACGCCATAGGATTTATATGCCTCATCTTCCAGTTCTGCCCGTCTGGCACGTACCATTTCATTCTCTGCCTGCCGTTCCTGACCGGCAAGCTGTATGGCAAAACGTTCCACATTTTCAATAATTTCTTTTTCAGACTGACCCAGTGTCTTCTGATTGGACAGGGAATAAAGACATCCGTAATTCTCAGACGGATCGCTTCCGTAAACCCCTTTCAGTGAAATACCCATACGTCCGATTTCTTCCATCAGTCTCTTAAAATTGCGTTCTCTGGAAATCAGCGGAAGATGAAGAACCACCGATGCCCGCAGCCCCGTTCCCATGTTCGTGGGAAATGCTGTCAGATACCCATATTTTTCATGGAACGCATAATCAAACCGCTCATTAATCTGTTCATCCAGATCGTTGAGAATATCCCATCCCTTATGAAGGGAAGAGCCGGGAAGCTGACACTGCAGTTTAAGATGATCATCACCGGCCAGCAAAATGCTGACGGATTCATCTTCTGATAAAAAAAGCCCCATCTCTGTATCACGGGATGCAATTGTGGAATGAATCACCCGCTTTTCCCGCAGAGCCTTTTTCTCCCGGGGTTCCAGCCCGCCAAGTTCCATATAATTCATATCCAGATCGGAAAGTCCCAGCCGAAGTGTATCAATCAGTTTCCTGCGTTCTCCTGCATCCAGTTTTTCCGGAAATGCAAATCCATCAATATTTCTCGCCAGTCGAACTCTGCTGGAAACCACAATTCCCTGGGGTTTTCCAGTCACTTCAAACCATTTATTCATAAGCGGCCTCCTCTGTTTTCAGAGCCCGGATTTCATCTCTGTACTTCGCCGCCAGCTCATATTCTTCTTCGCGAAGTGCTTCCTTCAGCTGCAGTTCCAGCTGCATGATTTTTTCGGTTCGATCTGCTGCTGCATGCTCTTCTGCTGCAGGGTTTCCGCTGCTGTTTTCTGCTTTTTTCTCCATTTGCTGTACAGTGTCCGCTTTCACACGGCCTTTACTCTTCATGGGTCTTTTGCCGGTATGGGTATCACTGCCCTGCAGAGTCCGGATATGATCTCCCATCAGAAGAGCAAACACTTCGTAACAATCTGCACATCCGAATCTGGATTCTTTTACAAAATCAGCGTAAGAAGTATGACAGACCGGACAGACAATGGAACTGCCCGGTACGCTCTGCTCCCTTGAATCGGCATCCACCGCAAATCCCAGCAGACCGGACAGCAGTTTTCCCAGCTGAGATTCTCCATCAAACAAAGCTGTATATCTATGACCGAAATCTCCGCTTCTGGCACATTCCATACAGAGGTGGTGTTCTGTCACTTCTCCGTTAATGATTTCTGTATAGCGAATGTTGGCTTCTCTTTGCCTGCATCGTTCACATAACATAATATTCCTCCATAAAAAATGATGTTGCCTCTAATCTTCTTTTTTTCCTATTGTATAACGATCGAATATTTCATCGACCAGTTCGTGGGTTTCCTCACGGGTAATATTTTTACAAAGTGCCCTGGCAAGAACCAGATTCAGGTTCTCCCGCAGTTCCTGAATTGCCTGATACTTATCAATATTCAAACAGATTACAGCACCTTTTCTTCGATCAAGTTTGATAAAACCTTCCTGCTTCAGTACAGCATACGCTTTATTTACCGTATGCATATTGATTCCAATCACATCCGCCAGCTGGCGTACGGAAGGAAGCACCTCACCCTCCTGAATCTGCTCCAGAGCAATGCCTCTGATAATCTGATTGCATAACTGAATATATAATGCCTCATTGCTGTTAAAATCGATGTCAATCTGTATAATCATACCGCATTCCCTCCAATTCGTTATAACTGTTATAGTGATAATATAACAATCATTGTGTGCTGTCAATACTAATTCACATTGTTTTCACTGGTAAAATCCGGTGTTCTGTGTTACACTGTACAGAAAATATTTGTGATTTCATGTGAGGACCTGTGTATTGGTCCACCCATCGATGCACGGAGGATTTTTCATGCCTGAAACAATAAAATGGATTCTTTTTGTTTATCTTTTTCTGATGAATCTGATCGGTTTTCTGTCTATGCTTATTGACAAACGCAGAGCCAGAAAAAATGGCTGGCGAATCAGGGAAAGAACCTTGTTTTTACTGGCCATTCTGGGAGGCTCCATCGGTTCGTTGTCCGGTATGTATGTTTTCCGACATAAAACCAGACACTGGTATTTTGTATTGGGTATGCCCCTGATTCTGATTTTTCAGGTTTCCCTGACCTTTTTTCTTCTGATTCAGACCTGAAAGATTGACTCTTCGGAAGAATCAGCTATACTTTTCTTTTATAAAACTTACAGAAAGGATATATTATTATATGAAAGATTATCTGAATCGATTTATGTATGGACGCTATGGCAATGATGACCTGAACAAAACACTCCTGCTGGGCGGTATTGTTTTTTCTTTCATTTCTTTTTTTGCTTTCCCTAAATTATTTACCGTACTGGCATATACGATGCTGTTCAGTGCTTTATACCGTTTCTTTTCCCGCAAAGTACAGGACCGCTATCAGGAAAATCAGTCCTTTCTTTCATGGAAAAACCGTATCCTGTCCCGTTTTACCGGCAAACGACATAAAACAGCCGGTCATACCCATGACAGAGATCATACCAAAAAAGTATTCCAATGTCCCGGCTGCGGACAGAAGGTCCGCGTTCCGAAGGGGAAAGGAACCATTCTGATCACATGTCCAAAATGCCATACACAGTTCCAGAAACGTACCTGAGGCAGATCATTATGTTTGGTTATGTAAATATTAATCAGCCCGAATTAAAAATCCGGGAGTATGACCGTTACCGGGGGTATTACTGCGGACTCTGCCGCAGTCTCAAACAGAATTATGGAATTACCTCACGGCTGAGTTTATCCTATGACATCACTTTTCTGATGATTCTTCTGACCAGCCTTTATGAACCGGAAACATCAGAAAAACGTGTGCGCTGTCCATTTCATCCGGTACATCGCCATCTGGAACTGCAGAATCGCCTGTCCGATTACTGCGCAGATATGAACATTCTTCTGACATGGTATCTGTCCGAAGACCGCAGGATGGATGCCGATACATTTCGGGACAAAATTGCCGGCAGCGGTCTTCTGCTGCTGTATAAAAGGGCATTTGAAAAGATAAAACGAACGTATCCCGAAAAAATTGCACAGATTGAAAATTCCCTTTGCACCCTCCATCAGCTGGAAAAGGAAAACTGTCAGGACCTTGACAGTCTTTCTGCCTTATCCGGGCAGATTGTGTCTGAAATCTTTGTTCCCTGCCCGGATGAATGGGCTGATACCCTCCGGGGAATCGGATTTCATCTGGGACAGTTCATTTATCTGATGGATGCATGGGAAGACGTGGAAAACGATATCCGGACAGGGAATTTTAATCCCCTGTTATCTATATATAATAATGAAACTTCCGCAGAATCCTTTGATGAAATCTGCCGCAGCTATATGACAATGGTAATGGCAGACTGTGCACGGTATTTTGAGCGTCTTCCGTTAATTGAAGATGCAGAACTTCTGCGCAATATTCTTTATTCCGGACTCTGGACCCGCTATGAACAGATCCGAAGCCGCCGCAGAAAAAAACAGACCGAAGAAGGCGAACCGGCAGATTAACCGTTTCCATACCAACAACTGACAGATTCTGCATAATTGAGAAAATAACAAGAAAGGAAATACTATGTATACTG
>JBJELP010000276.1:0-6607 GCA_051879215.1 Lachnospiraceae bacterium | reverse complement strand
ATTGCAGATATGCTTACAAGAATCCGTAATGCAAATACTGCAAAACATGATACAGTTGATGTTCCTTCATCCAAGATGAAACTGGCTATTGCAGACATCCTGGTTAAGGAAGGTTACATTGCAAAATACGAAATGGTAGACGAAGGAAGTTATCAGTCTATCCGCATTACCTTAAAGTATGGCAAAGACAAAAACGATAAAGTTATCGCTGGTTTAAAGAGAATCTCCAAACCCGGTCTTCGTGTATACGCAAGCGTTGAGAACATGCCCAAGGTTCTGGGCGGTCTCGGTATCGCAATCATTTCCACAAACAAAGGTGTTATGACTGACAAGGAAGCTCGCGCTAACAACGTTGGCGGCGAAGTACTTGCATATATCTGGTAATAAAATCTTATTTGTCATCGTCTTTGGAAAAGCTGCTTCGGCAGGTTTTCCAGAAGAAATGACTTACAGTTGCCGGACCGGTGCTCCGATCCGGAGGCGGTTTCCTGCCGCCTGCAGACAAAGTCTGCTGTGAAAAGTATAATTTTGTTATAAACAGTGAACGGGAGTAAAGCTCCGTTCAGCTATTTAATAAGGAGGTACGGGCATGTCACGTATAGGAAGAATGCCAATCGCAGTTCCCGCTGGTGTAACAGTTGAAATTGCAGAAAATAATAAAGTGACTGTAAAGGGTCCCAAGGGTACACTTGAGAGAGTATTACCTATCGAAATGAGCATCAAGTTAGAAGATGGTCAGATTGTAGTTTCCAGACCGAACGATTTAAAGAGAATGAAATCCTTACATGGTCTTACAAGAACTCTGATCAACAACATGGTAACCGGTGTAACAGCTGGATATGAAAAAGTTCTGGAAGTTAACGGTGTTGGTTACAGAGCAGTTAAGCAGGGCAATAAGCTGGTTCTTTCTCTTGGATACTCTCATCCTGTTGAAATGATCGATCCCGAAGGTATCGAATCTGTAATTACCAAAGAGGCACCCAATAAGATTGTTATCAAAGGTATTGATAAAGAAAAAGTTGGTCAGTACGCTGCTGAAATCAGAGACAAGAGACGTCCTGAACCTTATAAGGGCAAGGGTATCAAGTATGCTGATGAAGTGATCAGACGTAAAGTTGGTAAGACAGGTAAGAAGAAATAAGAGAGGAGTGACAGGATATGATTAGTAAAGCATCAAGAAGCATTGCACGTGTTAAAAAACACAACAGAATCCGTAATCGTTTTTCTGGTACAGCTGAAAGACCTCGTCTTGCAGTTTTCAGAAGCAATAATCATATGTACGCTCAGATTATTGATGACACTGTCGGCAATACGTTAGTATCAGCGTCTACCGTTCAGAAAGAAATCAAGGCTGAGCTTGAGAAAACAAACAACGTAGATGCAGCTGCTTATTTAGGAACAGTTATCGCTAAAAGAGCACTGGAAAAAGGTATTACAACAGTTGTTTTCGACAGAGGCGGCTTCATATATCAGGGTAAAGTAAAAGCATTAGCAGATGCAGCCAGAGAAGCTGGTCTGGAATTCTAATCAAGGAGGAAAACACATGAAACGCGAAATCATTGATGCCAGCCAGTTAGAATTAGAAGAAAAAGTTGTTACCATCAAGCGTGTCACCAAGGTTGTTAAGGGTGGCCGTAACATGAGATTTTCTGCACTGGTTGTAGTTGGCGACGGCAATGGCCATGTTGGTGCAGGCATCGGCAAGGCTGCTGAAATTCCGGAAGCAATCCGTAAGGGCAAACAGGCTGCTGAAAAGAGTCTGGTTTGCGTAGCATTAGATGAAAACAAGAGTATCCCTCATGACTTTATCGGTAAGTTTGGCAGTGCTTCCGTACTGTTAAAGAACGCGAAAGCCGGTACCGGTGTTATCGCAGGTGGTCCTGCCCGTGCCGTTATCGAATTAGCCGGTATCAAAAATATCCGTACAAAGTCTTTAGGTTCCAACAATAAACAGAATGTTGTTATGGCTACAATCGCTGGCCTGTCAGCAATCACAACTCCTGAAGCAGTAGCTGCAAAGCGCGGCAAATCTGTTGAAGAAGTAATCGGCTAGGAGGTATTGAAATGGCAGATAAGTTAAGAGTAACACTGGTAAAATCTCCCATTGGCGCTGTTCCGAAGCACAGAAAAACTGTTGAAGCTCTTGGCCTCAAGAAGGTTAACAATTCCAACGAGTTACCGGACAATGCTGCTGTCAGAGGTATGATCTGGCATGTTAAGCATTTAGTTAAAGTAGAAGAAATCTAAGATCAGGAGGTGCAGAAAATGGATTTATCAACATTAAAACCTGCTGAAGGTTCCAAACAGAGTGATAACTTTAGAAGAGGCCGCGGCCATGGCTCAGGCAACGGCAAGACAGCTGGTAAGGGCCACAAGGGTCAGAAGGCTCGTTCAGGCGCACCCAGAATCGGTTTCGAAGGTGGTCAGATGCCTTTATACAGACGTCTGCCCAAGAGAGGTTTCAACTGCAGAAATTCCAAGAATATCATTGCAGTTAACCTTGACAGACTGAATATTTTTGAAGATGGTGCAGAAGTTACTATTGCAGCATTAGAAGAAGCAGGTATCATCAAAGATAAGAAGAGTGATAAGTGCGACGGTGTTAAGATCATCGCTACCGGTGAATTAACAAAGAAGCTGAACGTTAAGGTTAACGCTTTCAGCGAAGGCGCTAAAGCTAAGATTGAAGCATTAGGCGGCACCTGCGAGGTAATCTAATATGATTGAAACACTTAGGAACGCTTTAAAAATCAAAGAAATCAGAGGAAAGCTGCTGTTCACATTGTTCATGCTTGTTGTTGTACGAGCAGGATGCCAGATTCCTGTTCCGGGTGTTAATCATTCAGTAATTGCAGATTTTATGGCGAACAATACCGGCGATGCTTTCAATTTCTTTGATGCGATGACCGGTGGTTCCTTTATGACGATGTCGATATTCGCTTTGAATATCACACCGTATATTACATCATCGATTATCATGCAGCTGCTTACAATAGCGATCCCTAAGCTGGAAGAACTTCAGAAAGATGGCGAGGATGGCCGCAGGGTCATTCTCAAAATCACCAGATATCTGACAGTTGCCCTTGCTTTAATCGAATCAACAGCAATGGCCGTTGGATTCGGAAGAAGCGGCTTATATGACAACTTTACATGGTATGCAGTAGCAGTTACTGTATTAACCATGACAGCTGGTTCTGCAATTCTCATGTGGATCGGTGAGCAGATAACACAGTATGGTGTTGGAAATGGTATTTCAATTGTTCTGTTGATTAATATCGTATCCAGTATCCCCGATGACTTTATGACACTGTATGAACGTTTTGTTCAGTCACAGACAGTATTTCTCAAGGTGATTGCAATTGCAGTTATCTTGGCTGTACTGATTGCAATGGTAGCATTTACTGTGCTGCTTCAGGAAGCTGTCAGAAAGATTCCTGTGCAGTATGCCAAGAAGATGCAGGGCAGAAAAATGGTTGGCGGTCAGTCATCCCATATTCCGCTTAAAGTTAACACTGCTGGTGTTATTCCGGTTATCTTTGCTTCTTCACTGATGACCACGCCTGCAGTAGTAGCGCAGTTCTTCGATGTCGATTATTCCACGATCGGAGGCAAGATTCTGCTTTGCCTCAGTTCATCAAACTGGTGTAATCCTCAGGCTCCTCAGTATTCCATCGGATTTCTGCTGTACGCAGTATTGATCGTATTGTTTGCATATTTCTATACATCAATTACCTTTAACCCGATTGAAGTTGCGAATAACATGAAGAAGCAGGGTGGTTTCGTAACAGGTATCAGACCTGGTAAACCCACATCGGATTATCTGACAAGAATTCTGAATTACATCATCTTTATCGGTGCAATCGGTCTTCTGATTGTATGTGCGATTCCAATTATTGTATCAGGTGTATTCAATATCGGCAGAATGTCGTTCCTGGGTACATCACTGATCATTATCGTTGGTGTTGTACTGGAAACATTAAAGCAGATTGAATCTCAGATGACAGTGCGTAATTATAAGGGATTCTTAAACCATTAGAGCTAACGGCATGCCATTCGGTTTCTCCGCCAATTGGGGGAAGCCTGTGGTGTGTCTTTTTTTATCTAACTTACGACCCTTCAGAGATGTCCCACGCTTCCAGCGCGCAGAGCACGAAGCTGTGGTAACATAGATAGTTTCAGATGCGGGCAGAATTCCCCTTCTGAAATGTTATACGTTTCGCGGAGAGTTACACGGATTCGATATGAAAAGTGTATTTCGGGGATTGAATCCAGCGTAAAACGCCGCAGGCGTCGATAAAATTTTAAGGAGGTAGTAACATGAAAATCATTATGTTGGGGGCTCCAGGCGCCGGAAAAGGTACACAGGCAAAGATGATATCAGAAAAGTATGGTCTTCCTCATGTATCAACCGGTGACATCTTCAGAGCAAACATCAAGAACGGAACAGAACTGGGAAAGAAGGCAAAAGCATTTATGGATGCCGGTCAGCTGGTTCCCGATGAATTAACCGTAGATCTTCTTCTGGACAGAATTTCCAAAGAAGACTGTAAAAACGGCTACATTCTCGATGGGTTCCCGAGAACCATTCCGCAGGCAGAATGTCTGGAAAAAGCTTTGAATGCCAGAGGAGAAGCAATTGACTTCGCAATTGATGTAGAAGTTCCCGATGAAAACATTGTAAAGAGAATGGGCGGAAGAAGAGCATGTGTGTCATGCGGCGCTACTTATCATGTAGTGAATGTTCCTCCGAAGAAAGAGGGTATCTGCGATAAATGCGGCAGTGAGCTTATTCTTCGGGATGACGACAAGCCCGAAACCGTTCAGAAACGTCTGGAAGTATATCATGCACAGACCAAGCCGCTGATTGACTTCTACGGCGCAAAGGGCGTATTAAAAGAATTTGACGGTACTCAGGAAATGAGCAAGGTATTTGCTGATATCGTTCAGGTATTAGGAGCATAGTAAAATGGCTGTTACAATAAAGTCTGCCAGAGAGATTGAACTGATGAAGGAAGCAGGTAAAATCCTGGCACAAACTCATGAAGAGCTGAAAGAATTCATTCGACCTGGTATTTCGACACTTGATATTGACAAAAAAGGTGAAGAAATTATCCGCAGATATGGCTGCACTCCTTCCTTTCTGAATTATAATGGATACCCGGCTTCGATCTGTGTATCTGTGAATGATGAGGTTGTTCATGGAATTCCTCATCCACGCCATTTCATTGAAGAAGGAGACATTGTCAGTCTGGATGCCGGTGTTATTTATCAGGGCTATCATTCAGACGCGGCAAGAACATACGGGGTTGGAAAAATCAGTCCCGAAGCAGCCAAACTGATCGAAGTTACAAAGCAGAGCTTTTTCGAAGGTATAAAATTTGCAAAAGCAGGCAATCATCTTTATGATATTTCCAATGCAATTGATGCGTATGTACGCCGATTCGGATACGGTATCGTAGAAGATCTGGTGGGACATGGCATTGGTAGTCATCTCCATGAAGATCCGGAGATTCCCAATTTTCGACAGAAAAGAAGAGGAGTCAGACTTCAGCCGGGTATGACACTGGCCGTTGAGCCCATGATTACCGGAGGAAGACCGGATGTGGTATGGCTGGATGATGATTGGACAGTTGTAACGGACGATGGTTCACTGGCAGCACACTATGAAAATACGATACTGATCACAGACGGGGAACCGGAAATTTTATCACTGACAGGACTGGAATAATACAATTACACCAGTCATATGAATTTTTAGGAGGTATTAAATGTCAAAAGCTGACGTTATTGAAATTGAAGGAACAGTAGTTGAAAAGCTTCCCAATGCCATGTTTCAGGTAGAACTGGAAAATGGTCACCAGGTACTCGCTCATATCAGCGGTAAGCTGCGTATGAATTACATCCGTATCCTGCCCGGTGACAAGGTAACACTGGAACTTTCTCCCTACGATTTAAGCAAAGGCAGAATCATCTGGAGAGATAAGTAATCCGGTATTTTTACCACATTACAATAAGAAGAAACAGACTCACAGGGCTGTCGCACGAATTTTATTTTGTGTGCGGCCCTTTTTTGCATTGGCTTTTGTGCTCTGCATAATTTGCAAAAAAATTGCTTGCATTATTTTTTATAATATGTTACAATCCAAAATGGACTTTTTGAAAGGAGAAATGCAATGAAAGTAAGATCTTCAGTAAAACCTATTTGCGAAAAGTGCAAAATCATTAAGAGAAAGGGAAGCATCAGAGTAATCTGTGAAAATCCCAAACACAAACAGAGACAGGGTTAATTTCAAAGAGTTTTTGTCAGTTACTTCAACAGAAGGCTGCAGCATGTAGTTACTATTTTGTGTAGAAGGGACATGCTGATCCTATAGAAAAGGTTCTGGCAGAAACCGATTATTCTGTCCGGACCACCGGAATATGCTTATGCAGGCATAGGCATTTTTCCATGTCATCACAACCCATGACGTATTGAAAACACCGGGTGGTGACATAGTTGATGGGCTCCGAAAGGAGAAGTGTGTTTTCATCATTTTAAAGAATATAACGGAGGTGTAAAACACTTATGGCTCGTATTTCTGGTGTTGACTTACCTAGAGAAAAACGC
>JBJELP010000275.1:0-1680 GCA_051879215.1 Lachnospiraceae bacterium | reverse complement strand
TAGGAAGGAGATTATATATGTATAAAATACTTGATCCCGGAAAAGAACGCCGGAGCATTAATGTAATGGACCATATCTGTTTTTCACATGTTACCGATCTGGAAGGAAATCCACTTGATCTGTATATGACATTGATGCTTCAGAATGGAAACAGCGAGATGCGTCTTGCGGATGGAAAAGATGATGAAGTCAGCACTGGTGTACAGCCCTGTGTTGTATGGATTAACGGATCCGGATGGAGAAAGTGTGATCGTCTTCTGATGGCTGCGGAAATGGCATTTCTGGCGGAAGCAGGTTTTGCAGTGGCATTTGTTGACTATCGTCATTCCGGTCAGGGACACTATCCGGCACAGGTTCAGGATGTAAAAACAGCAATCCGTTTTCTTCGTGCGCATGCAGCAGAGTATCAGATCGATCCGGACAGAATCGGAACCATCGGCCGTTCTGCCGGTGGGCATCTTTCGGCGTGGATGGCCATGAATACGGATGGTTTTGACACCGAAGAGTGGGCTGACCAGTCCAGCAAGGTTCAGGCAGCAGTGAATATGTTTGGCCCCACAGATCTTGAGATATGCAGCCGTATTAATTACAGCAGGTTTGATAATCCGACCTATCGCTGGCATCATATTTCAGAAACCCATGAAGGAGCTTATCTGGGTGCGACAGCTGAGACCAAAAAGGAAGAAATACTGGCACTGGGCCGTGCAGCCAGCCCGATTCATGCAGTGAATGACGGGATGGCACCTATGTTGATACTGCATGGCGATCAGGATCCACTTGTTCCCCATACAATCAGTGAAAAATTATATCATACCATTGTGGAAGCAGGGATGGAATCCCGTGTGGATATGTGCACCATTAAAAACGGAGGGCATGGCACCAGAGAATTCTTCCAGATTGAAATAAAAAATGAAATCCTGAATTTCTTCCGCAAACATTTAATGTAGTATATCAGGCAGAGTCCCTTTTTGAAATACCGTCTGTCCGTCTCTCCCCTTTCAGGATAGACGTAAAGGAGGTTTTATGGAATCCCCTCGGATAATATGAAATGTTATCCGAGGGGATTTTCTTATACGGAGGATGGATATTCGGGTAATATGGGAACCGGTTTTCCGTATTCCAGTACAGGAAGTTTTCCTGTCATATACAGTTTTGCCAGACGAATCAGATACCGTTCCGGTCTTGTCAGGTAGGTATTTTTCAACATGGTGACACAGCGCATCCACGATACAATGGGAGGAACGGTGAAATAAACCATGTCGGCATCCGGTTCTGCATATGACTGGGGGATGAAGGCAACAGCGATCTGACTTTTTACCAGGTTGACAATGGTAGAGGTACTGGTGGATTCCAGCAGCACATTTGGTTTTATACTATTCTGGTTGAAAAACCGGTCTGTAATTTCGCGGATACGGGTGTCTCTGGAAGAAAGAATCCAATTATCCTCTTTTAATAACTGAATATCGATGGCAGGAAACGTTTCCCAGCTGCGTTCTCCTGCAAGTGCAGCACAGGGATGACTTTTTGGCAGGGCCAGAATAATGGATTCCGAACACAGATCCAGATACGTCAGCTGAGAATTTTTATCTTCTTCTGAATAGTACAGTGAAAATGCTAGTTTGATGTCCTGCTGCTGAATATGATGATCCATGGTTTTGGCACGGCCTTCTATGGTTTTAA
>JBJELP010000274.1:0-6757 GCA_051879215.1 Lachnospiraceae bacterium | reverse complement strand
TTGGTTATACCCCCTTTGCAGGGGATGACCTCTTGAGTTAACTAAATGACATTGGGCTCTGAACAGTAACAAATGATTGCAAGTTCAACGGGTTTGCGTTACAATAAACAACTGAATTAAAAAAACAACTGAATCAATATGCTGTCTGAAAGGAATATAGGATGGATACAAAAGAATTATCTTTAGAGAAACATTATGACTGGAATGGTAAGATTGAAGTAGTTTCCCGCTGCAAAATCAATTCAATGGAAGATCTGGCAGTGGCTTATACCCCCGGTGTTGCACAGCCCTGTCTGGCAATTGCCGAGGATAAAGAGCTTTCCTGGAAGCTGACAAGAAGAAATAATCTGGTAGCAGTTGTTACCGATGGTTCTGCTGTTCTTGGACTGGGTGATATCGGTCCGGAGGCAGGTATGCCGGTTATGGAAGGAAAGTGTGTATTGTTTAAAGAGTTCGCTGATGTGGATGCATTCCCGATCTGCATTGATTCTCAGGATGTGGATACTATTGTTAATACCGTTGCCCTGATTTCCAAGAGCTTTGGCGGTATCAATCTGGAAGATATTGCAGCTCCCAGATGTTTTGAAATTGAAGAAAAGCTGAAACAGCGCTGCGATATTCCGGTATTTCATGATGACCAGCACGGTACTGCCATTGTGGTTGCAGCTGCTTTGCTGAATGCCATGAAGGTTACAGGCCGTAAGATGGGTACAGCGAAAATTGTTATCAATGGTGCAGGTGCTGCAGGTACAGCAATTGCAAAACTGCTTCTGCAGATGAATTTCGGTTCCATTACCATGTGCGACCGTTACGGTATTGTATGTGCCGGTGAAGACTGGCTGACAGATGCCCAGGAAAAGCTGGCGCAGATTACTAATCTGGAACATCAGAAGGGTCTGCTGGCTGATGCGGTAAAAGGTGCGGATATTTTTATCGGTGTCTCCCGCCCCGGTATGCTGACGACGGAAATGGTCAGTACCATGGCAAAGGACAGCATCGTTCTGGCCATGGCAAATCCCACACCGGAAATCATGCCTGAGGATGCAAAGAAGGGCGGAGCAAAGGTTGTCGGCACCGGCAGAAGTGATTATCCGAATCAGATCAACAACGTTCTGATCTTCCCCGGTCTGTTCAAAGGTGTTCTTTCCGTAAGAGCAAAGCAGATCACAGAGGATATGAAAATCAGTGCAGCATATGCACTGGCAGGTATTATTTCCGAGGAAGAGTTATCACCGGAATATATTATTCCCAATGCATTAAATAAAGAAGTGGCAAAGAAGGTTGCAGAGGCAGTCGCAAAAACAGCAGTGGATGCACAGATTGTAAAGTAACAGATTGTTCCTTTCTGCAGATCGGAACAGACAGATGGTCGGGTCTTCAGAAACAGGGAAAGCAGAATGCGGGTGAGCAGTAAATGCGGAAAATGAATTATACAGATCAGTGCAGATTGTATCTGAAAAATGCAAAAGGACATCTGAAAGTTGTTTTGCATCATAAAAAAGAGGTCATGAAAGGTTGTTTTAAAGTAGGACTTTACTGGCAGGGGATTACCCATGATCTTTCGAAATTTTCTCCGACGGAATTCCTTACAGGTGTCCGGTATTTTCAGGGGACACGGAGTCCCAATGCCAGAGAAAGAGAACTGCTTGGATATTCCACAGCATGGCTTCATCATAAAGGAAGGAACCGTCACCATTTTGAGTACTGGACCGATGTGTCTGAAGATAAGACAGCCTGCCTGGCCGGCAAGAAAATGCCCCCCAGATATCTGGCCGAGATGGTGATGGATCGTATTGCAGCATCGAAAACCTACAGAGGAGCGGATTATAAAGACAGTGATAATCTGGATTATCTCATGCGGGGGCGTGATAAGGAAACCATGCATCCGGAGACGTATGCAGAACTGAAGCATATCCTGACAATTTTATCAGAACACGGTGAAGCTGCGATGTTTTTATATGTAAAAAGGCTTCTGAAGAGAAATTACTACTGAAAAAAGTACTGTTAAAGTATCAATTTAGCTTAGTACATCGGTTTAGCTAATGTATCAGTGCTGTTAATACATCAGAACAGTTATAGTATAAGAACAGTTATAGTATAAGAACAGTTACAGTATCAGTATCGCTAATATATCATCACAGCTGCTGTCCGGAATCTGGCAGCAGCTGTATTCTGTATTACTGCCGGATGTGATGGAGCGGATTGGATATTATCGGTATTCTGTTATTTTTTTCCAGAACCTTATCCTGAAACTATAATCCCAAACTTTATCCCCAAACTTTATTCCATCCGGAATGTTGCACATTCGGTCTGATCCATTTTTCTGGCACCGCTGCCTGCAATACCGATTTTACCGGCATGACACATTTCATTTTTATTATACATACATTTTACAGCAGCACAGGAAACGTCCAGAGCTTCATCGGGAATTTCTGTGCTGTTTTTGCATCCCTGTTTTTTTTCATCGAAACTTGCGCAGCAGGTGGAAGAAGCCATTTCTGCACGTTCGCCTTCAATCTGAATTTTCCCTTTACAACAATAATGATCTGAATTATGGGCGCAGGTATCTACACTGCATACTAACTTTGTCATAGCAGCCTCCGATTTGATTATTTACCGACAAGGTCGATATGAAAGTAGTCTGCACATTTTTTCGATAAATATACCATGACTCCAACACTTATATGATTTAAATGTGAAGCATACCGTGTGGAAAATAATCCTGCAAGAAACAGTTCATCGATTAAAGTAAGGTATACCGTATGGAAAAATTTTGTTGTAAATGAAACGGACAAAATCGTATAAATCTGGTATAATTCAGATAGCATATCTACAGATGATGTCTGCGGATAACGGTGGATAATGTACATGAATATATGAGATATGGATAAAGGGGAGAATACTATGTTTTTGATTGATGAACATTTAAAAGAACAAAATGTGGATGGAGGTCTGATTGAGGACCTGAGAAAATTCCGTGAGGAGCATGATGTTTCTGATGAAGTACGGGATCGTATTATTGAGCCGTCCATTCCATTTTATGGAAAAGAAATTCTGGAGATGGCGATTTCTGCACTGCTGCAGGGGGAAAATCTGCTGCTGTCCGGTGCAAAGGCCACCGGTAAGAATGTGCTTTGCGAGAATCTGGCCTATATGTTCGGAAGACCGACCTACAATATTTCCTTCCATGTAAATACAGACAGTGCTGCGCTGATCGGTACGGATACTTTCCGCAACAATGAAGTGGTTCTGCGAAAGGGTCCGGTTTACCAGTGTGCGGATTTTGGCGGTTTTGGTATTTTTGATGAGATCAATATGGCGAAAAATGATGCAGTTTCTGTTTTGCATGCCACATTGGATCATCGCCGTATTATTGATGTACCCGGCTATAATAAAATTCGCCTGGATGATGCCTGCCGTTTTATCGGTACCATGAATTACGGATACGCAGGTACAAGAGAATTGAATGAAGCACTGGTGTCCCGTTTTATGGTTATTGATATGCCGGCTCTGACGGAAGATACATTGAATTTCCTGCTGCTGAAGATGTTCCCGGATATTCAGGACAATGCCAGAGAACAGTTTACCGGATTGTTTATGGATATGCAGACCAAGGCATATAATGGTGAAATTTCCACAAAACCGCTGGATCTTCGTGGTCTGATGTCTGCAATCCGTACCATGCGTACCGGTCTGGCACCGTCTTTTGCAGTGAAGATGGGTCTTACCAACAAGAGTTTTGATGTGTTTGAAAGAGAAATTGTGGATGACACGGTGATGACACGTATTCCTTCCACCTGGACAAAAGCCGATATTTTCAAAAGCTGATTTTGTTTGAAGCCATTCAAATAGATGTTTATCAATGTTTGTGAATATTCGGCAGGAAAGGGAAAGGAGGGAGTTTTCTGTGGCCAGAAATTATAAGAATCAGACAAAAATCGGTGCATGGAGGGATCCGATTGCAGGAGAGTATTTCAGCAGTGCAACCGGATCGGCAGAAGACAGGAAGTATACCGATGTGGTCGAACCGGAACCGATTTCTGCCAGGGGACAGCAGACAAAAACGTCCCATTATCGTTCGCCGGCAAAAGAGATGGATCCGGATACAGAATCCTTTGAACTGCAGAACCGTATGAAAAATCTTCTCTGGACCGTCAGCGGGGATTATACACTGGATGTGAATCTGGACCTGAAGAGTTTCAAAAAGTCCAAATACATTTCCATTTATGATGCGGTAAAGCAGGGAGCATTTGCCCGGTATTTTAATATGGAAGAGCTTTCCATGTATATTGTGAAGAAGATTTACATGGAGGCAGATCAGGCGCCGCTGATGGAGATTGCTCAGCTGTGTGTGGACAGTGCGTCTTATCCGCTGATTACCAGAGAACGGCTTGGGGTTTCCGAGATCCGAAGAAGAGCTTTCAGGGATATGCTGGAATATCAGAGCCAGCGGATGAGCACCAGTTTCTTCGGTCAGGTTAAATTTCATTTGCTGCGAAATTATCTGAAAAATGGAGGCGAAACCTCTGCGGCAAGGATTCAGTCGGCGGCCAATCGGATTGAGGCTTTGCAGCAGGCGGAGAATACCATGGACATTATCCGGACCGTGGATTATCTGTACAACCATTTTATTGACCTGACTTTTGAGGAAAAAAAGGGGACTCTGGAGGATGTGCTGGCGGTTACGCTGGATGAACTGCAGGAGTTTGACTGGCAGGATTATCTGAATGAAGAGAGCCTGCAGGATGTGCTGCAGCAGTATATGAATGCATTGACCAGCAGCGAAGTGGAGAAGGTGAATCTGCGGGATACTCCCCGGAAGGAGATTTCAAATACCGGTACCCGTGTTAAAATTCTGGATGATGAGGATCTGAAAAAGGTTTACAGTTATGTGCAGCTGAATCACGGTGCTTCTTATTTGTCCATGCGGGAACAGGAGCATCTGAATTACCAGCTTTGCCGCGGTGCACATGAAGAATGCACCCTGTATTATACGGATGGGATTTTGCATAATCCGGTGAAAATCAATTATCAGTATAAATATGCTGAAAAAATGTATTCCAAAAATAAGATGTATTATTATGAAAATCACCAGATTATCAAACGAAATATCATTCAGCTGACGGAGATGCTGCGTAAGTCGCTGATCATCCGAAACGAGGATGATGTGTGCAAAGGGTCTGCCGGAACACTGGTTCCTGCCAGACTCTGGAAACTGGGAAGAACAGAAGATACCCGCTTATTTAATAAGGTAATAAAAAAGGATACGTCTGATTTTGTTGTGGATATTCTGATTGACTCCAGTGGTTCCCAGGCGCCCAGACAGCATCAGGTGGCGGCACAGGCTTATATTATCAGTGAGGCATTGAGCAATATCGGGATCCCCCATCAGGTCAGAGGGTTCTGCACCTTCTGGGATTATACCATCATGCGCAGATTCCGCACATATGATGATGACCGCCGGATGAACGCCCGGATTTTTGAGTTTACTGCCTCTTCCAATAACCGGGACGGACTGGCCATCCGGGCCACATACGATGAGCTGATCAAACGGGAAGAAGCCAATAAGATACTGATCATTCTCAGTGACGGCCGTCCCAATGATCCGAAGATTAACCGTCCGGGTGTCCGGAATACGAAGATGTATGAAGGGGATTTTGCTGTTCGGGATACCGCTTTTGAAGTTCGTATGGCTCGAAGTCTCGGTATATCTGTATTGGGGGTATTTGCAGGAGAAGATGAAGATCTGGCAGCGGAAAAGAAGATTTTCGGCAAGGATTTTGCTTATATCCGCAATATCGGCGGTTTTTCCAATGTGGTGGGAACATATCTGAAGCGTCAGCTGGAAGACGATATGTGATGATTTTTTTAAACATTGCTATTGACAGAAAAATAAGACTGTGCTATAGTATAAGACGCTGTGAAACAACAAAGTAGAGTATCCACTCTCACCTTAGCACGAATTCAGTGACTCGGGTTTATATGCTTTTAATATTAACGAAGTATAAAGTGGATAGTTCTGCCTGTCCGCTTTTTTTATTTGTTCCTACCCGGTAGCTTTGGTTGTATGACCGGTCGGGCAGATGAAAAAGGGCAGCTTGAGGAATATCGTCAGATGTATGAAATTTGGAGGTGCTGACCATTAGCGAATTAATGATTAATGAACAGATCAGAGACCGTGAGGTTCGTCTGATCGGTACAAATGGTGAACAGCTGGGCATTATGTCAGCAAAAGAAGCGATGAAACTGGCTATGGAGGCCGAACTTGATCTTGTTAAGATTGCTCCCAATGCAAAGCCCCCTGTATGCAAGATTATCGATTACGGTAAATACAGATATGAGCTTTCAAGAAGAGAAAAGGAAGCAAAGAAAAAACAGAGAACCATCGAGGTTAAGGAAGTTCGTCTTTCTCCCAATATTGATGAGAACGATCTGAATACTAAAGTCAGTGCTGCCAGAAAGTTTATTTCCAAAGGAAATAAAGTGAAGGTGACATTACGTTTCCGCGGACGTGAAATGAGCCATGTTGCTCAGTCCAAGCATATTCTTGACGATTTTGCTGCCAAACTTACGGATATCGCCGTAGTCGATAAGCCGTCCAAGATGGAAGGCAGAAGCTTAGTCATGTTCCTGACAGAAAAACGTTAGTAAGAAAAAGTTAAGGAGGACACAACCATGCCTAAAATGAAAACCAGCAGAGCAGCTGCAAAGCGTTTTAAAAAGACCGGATCCGGTGAATTAAAGAGAAGTAAAGCTT
>JBJELP010000273.1:0-1692 GCA_051879215.1 Lachnospiraceae bacterium | reverse complement strand
AGAGCAGTCTCGGAAACATAATGCATAACGAATGAGATTCTTGCATAAAGAGAGGAATCAGCCAGAAGAGACTGCGGTGTGCCCGAATCCGTTACGAGTTTTTGGTGAAGGGCGCACTTTCCCAGACCTGCCTTCTGAGAGGCAAGCCCGGGGGATCATCTATGTTAAGTGTTGCGACTATGCAGCAGAATCCTGCTTTTGCTTTTTGATTCTGGCATCCAGATGGATGTTGATTCCGGCAATCATTGCAAAGAAGGAAAAACGTTTTTTACTGTGGATCTTCATATCATGTAAATGATAATCGTTGAGGATCCGGTTATTAACCCGCTCTGAACTTGTGCGGTTATTATAGGTCTTTATATATTCTTCTGTTCCCCTTGGAACCGGAGGATACAGACGTATATCCCAATCAGGTTTGGTATAAATGCAGCGCCCGTAGGAAGAAGAGGAACAGGGGACTTCGCACGTACACTTTTCCTCCTTCCCACAGGCAACTGGGCAGCGCCATTTACAGTCATGACGTTTCGGGCTGTAGCCCCAGTAGACCATGCGGAATCCGGCAGCGCACAAAGGAGTCCCATCATCATCAATGTCCAGATGTTTCGGAATGGTCTGGGGTCTGCCACGGTTGGAGTTCATGTCAATGAAAGGACTGATGCCCCATTTTTTACAGAGATTATAGGTAGGATAGTTGTCATGGGCTGAATCAAGGCAGATGTTCTTTAACTGTATACCGGGGTTGATCTGCCTGAATTCGGCAAGTGAGATAATTCCGGAAACGCTGTCATGCCGTTTCGCATCGAAAAAACGGATATGTAAAGGCAGGTCGGTCTGATATTCCTGATTGTGGTAGGACAGCAGGTAAAGAGTATGTCCATAATAGTAGGCATTAAGATCACTGTCCCATCCCCATGATGCGTCAGGGTCAGAGAAATGGCGTGGACACATGCAGCCTGTGATGCCTTTTTCAGAGCATTTGCAGACCCTGTGTCCGTAGGGATTGGCATGTGAATGGACGCATGTGCCATCTCCTGATGCAGTAAAATTATCAGTATCAATAAGCCCGAGTTCCAGCGAAGGGACAATGGCAACAATGGAGAAAAGCTGCTGCAGGACTTTCTCATAATGAAAAGGAAAGTCGCGCTCCGACAGTGCATAATCAGCCACTTTTTTTGTAATACCTGAGTGGCGGTTTGGAAGCTTTTTCCCCTTACCGGGTTTAGAAGAAGGTTTTTTATTCTTGTCAGCCGGAAAAAGATCTCCACGCCCGAGTTTTTCATACTCTGGATTTTGAAGCCACAGCCGGTCGATGAAATCAAAATAGGAACCGAGAGGCGGAAGATGTCCGGGAGAACAGCCGATGAGCATGGCAAGCAGATCGTCGGACTGCAATTCAGCGACCCAGTTGGTAAGGCTTGTAAATTTGCGGTCAAGCATCAGGACAAGTGAACGCAGAATCTGGGGCTGATTAATGGCTGGTCTTCCGGTATCGGAGTAAAAAGGGGCAAGGAAGTCCCCAACAGGATCCAGATTCATGGAAGTAAGTTTATTCCAGGAATCGGACATGGAATAAAGTCTTTTGAGCTGAGATGGATTTAATGAAGTCACAGCTTCAGAAATAAAGTGCTGGTATTCAGCATGGGTATCCCAGTGTTTCAGCATGGGCGGCACCTCCGAAAAAATTTTTCTTTT
>JBJELP010000272.1:0-6765 GCA_051879215.1 Lachnospiraceae bacterium | reverse complement strand
TTTATGCCGCCGATAAAGGATTCCTCGGATCGATCACTGCCGCCATGGGATCCCGTGGATCCTTCGGGTCCCGAAATACGACACGAAGTCTGATAACCCGCATCTTTTTTTCCCAATCCGGAAATACATTTGACAGATCGTAAATTTTAATCGGAATGGCAAGTTTCATGGTTGCTGCAAACTTCGCTGTATGTCTGCTGATTTTGGTATATCTGACTTTTCCACAGGCATCCAGAATCTCACATTCAATTTCCGGTTCCAGATTCCCCATATCCGCCATGGACACGTTTCTGATACAATAGAGATTGGTACAGATATACAAACCATCATTATTCGTAAATTCCCATGAAGAAGTCCTTTCGTCAATACGGATCATACTTTGCGGATAGGGTAAATTTCTTAATCTTTCTACTCTTATTCTTACCATAGTGATTCCCTCCATATAGAATGTACACAGAATTATCCCTCCCGAACCAAATCATTCTGCATACGGTTTCCAGGCTTCAGTAATCTGTATCACACACATAACCTGCAGCATGAAATACAAATCACCAGCCAGATAATGAACTGTTTCATTGTGGATAAATACAGAGGAGCTGTAAAACGGTTTCAATGCACTTAAATGCTTAACACTCTTGACACTGATAAGAGAATCATGTACACTTAAAACACACACAACACAGACATGAATCTTTCCGATTCAGCGTCGCTCAAGGAAGGTGCTCTGGCACCTTCTTTTTGTTTTTATCCCGAAAAATACAAGGGTTTCGGAGCCATGTGATTTGTGCCTTTCGCGGTATACCGGAACAGTGCACATGGATTCCCCCCTTTTTATCAGGTATTATACAATATATCACTTCATTTGTCAATTATTTATTAGTTTCGAATCTCTTTTCGTGTTATTTATGATATTTTTTCTCTTTTTTTCATGTTCAATTCTCTTTTTATTAATAATTTCTGAATAGGAAATTCCTAATTGACAAGACACCTGTTTTTCGATAAGATACCAATAGAAACGCAGTCCAGCTTCTCGTTTTTTTGCATAGAAGAAATTTTCAGCCAATTTATCCGATTCCGATGCTTGTATAGAATTCTTTTTTCTATATTTTCAGAAAAGAAATTTCATATTTTTTAATCGACATTTTTCATTACTCCGGATAGATATTTCTGTATAGGACTGCAATTCAATCCAGGGAAAGGAATGAATTATTATGACAACTCGTAAAGAAGGCAGTACCATATTCACAATTGGTGACAATTTCAAACATAATCTTGCTCTTCTGATCCGGGAAAGCGGCATGAAACAGAAGGAGTTTGCAGAAAAAATCGATATCGCCGAATCCACCCTGTCCGGATATCTGAAGGGGACCAAATCTCCCACTCTGTCTTTTTTATGTAAAATTAAAGAGTACAATCCTGCCATTGATCTGGATCAGTTTTTATTTGAAAAATCGGAAACAGCAGGTTTGACCACTTCGAAAGAACTGGAAAAATACGCCGGAATATACTACGTTTACTATCTGGATTCAAAGGAACCGGAAAGAACGCTTTCCAATGAAATTATCCATGAAGATCCCGGATTAAACATAAAAAAAGCTTTGCTTTATGTTAATAAGTATTCATCCCGGTCCAAAGAAACGGACTGTATCGGTTTTTTTAATCTGAGTCATTATAAAAATATCAGTGAAGTTGTTGAACAATTAAATGAAGAGACAAATTTCCATATTTTATCTGACCAGCTTCAGGCAGCCTATCCATACAACTTCTATTCCGGGACATTTAAAATTTCCCATGAGAACGTTTTTATTGCTCTGGAACGAAGCACAGGAAATCAGGATCAGGTTTTAATTGCTTTGCACCATATAGAAAACGATCATCCCAATTATATCGGTGGTCTGGGAACGCTGAATTCCTCTTCCTCCGAGAAAACTTCCAATCCGACGATTCAGATTGTTGCCCTTACCCGTGTGGAAGCCGATGATTTTCTGGTGAAGCAGATTAAAAAAAATCTGGAATTCCGCGTATCAAACATTGATATCAGCAAAAAACCAGCTGTAAGCAACATGCTTAATATCGCAAAACAATTTTACTCCAAAGATGAAAACAGCCTTTATTCTTCCTTCTCTCAGGCCACGATTGACAACATGCTGATGGCTTTGCTGCAGTCTTTAATTAACGATGTTCTTTCCGAACACAAACTGAGTTATTACGAAATCACCCGGGATGCTGACAGCCATTTTTATAAAATTCTGAAAGAAAGAGAAGAAAAAGACAAATACGGAGAACAACAGCAATGAATGATCAACAGCTTACAAATAAACTTCGTCATATTGAAAACACGGTTCAAACATATTATGAAGAGGACGATCTGGGAATTCGCAATATCAGAGAGGCATTTTCTTTCGTTCAAAACTGTTATAAAACAAAAAAAACGAAACATCTGATCCTGCATGCGGTTTCTGTTGCAGAATCACTTGCAAAATGGAGGCTGGATTACAGCACGATTACAGCAGGCTTTCTCCATGATATTTTTAAAAACGCTTCGTTCAATAAGGAAATAATCATTGCAAATTTCAGTTCTCTGATCATCAATGAGCTGGAGCAGTATCTGGATCTTTACGCAGAATCAGAAAACGTAGAGCCTGATCTGGATAAAATTTCTTTAAGCTCACCAGCTCCTTATTACATTTTAATCGCAGAACGTCTGGATGATCTGTTGTCCTGCCCGAATTCCCCCTCCGAAGTGCATCTTAAACTGGCAGAACAGACCCGGACTATTCTGATTCCAAAACTGACGCAATATCATGCATTTGAAATCATCAATGAGCTGGAAGAAGCATGTTTTAGAATCCTTAATAAAGCAGAATTTGAAGAAATGCACCGGATTGTTGATTTGGTTTACGATCAGTCTCAGGTCTATACCGAAAAATTTTTTCAATCTCTGAACAGAATTTTCATATCCGATTATAATATGGATAACAGCAAACTGAACCTTTATCACCCCCATATATCCATTCTGTACAGTGGAAAACGGTCCTATATCAGTCTGCATCGTTTTATTAAACGTTTCGGTAAAACCGTACAGGAACAGCTTGCTTTACTGAAAAACACCTATGTTACCGCTTACTGGGATTTTACTCTTGTTGTGGATGACAACCTTGATATCAATAATAGCCTCAACAAGGAAGAACTTTTCTTTGCCTATTATCAGGAAAAATTACGTGCAAAAGGAATTCGTTTTCTCGGATATCATGCGACCAGCTATGGGGATTCCACTTATTTTCTGATTTCGGATGAACTGAAAAATATATACCGTTTCTTTATCAAAACAAAATCAGAATATCTTCGCTATCTGTGCGGCGATATCATTGACTATTGTGATTTCATTACGGACAACCCCAATTCCAGAATCTCCCAGAAAATCCGGGTTTACTGTCCCGATGGACGCCCCATGTATTTTGATCCCGGTTCCACCGTTCTGGACTTTGCATTTGCCATTCACAAAGATATCGGATTAAATTTTGATTATGCCATCATCAATAATGACCACTCCCACAGATATGGTATTCATCATATTCTGAACAATGAAGATCAGGTCGAGATCATACACGCCGAAGAAACGAAAGCCAGCCTGTTCTGGTTCCGGCATGTCAACACCGATCTGGCAAAAGATGTACTGATTAAATACTTCAACACTCTTTTCAACAAGCAAAGCAACAAAGAATAAGAAATGTAAAACAAATTCCCCCAATGCAGCAGATGATTGTATTCAACGCATGCATCGGGGGAATGCTGTTACATATTAAATAGTTTCATGCAAGCAAAACGCCTGCACGGTTCCTGAATTATGCTTTTTCAATCCTGATAGCACATACTTTGTATTCAGGAATACGGGCATATTTATCCAGTGCGGCATTGGTCAGCCAGTTTGCATTGCCATCCGGGAAGTGGAAAGGCATCCATGCTTCTGCAGGTGATGTCTTGGTGCCAACTCTTGCAGTTGATTCAATCTGTCCACGTCTGGAAGAAACTTTAACTCTGTCGCCGTTCTTGATGCCGAGTTTTTCTGCATCCACGATATTCATTTCGATGAATGACTTGCCTTCGATTTCCATCAGACCAGGTGTACGACCTGTCATTGCTCTTGTGGTGTAATGATACAGGATACGGCCTGTCATCAGAGTGATCGGATATTCATCATCAGGAAGTTCCGCACTGGGAACATATTCCGCAGGATAGAACCAGCCAAGACCTCTGGTGAACTTGCCCACATGCATGATGGGTGTACCGGGATGATCTTTGGAGGTACAAGGCCACTGCAGACCTCTGCCTGCAACTTCTTCGCTGTCCAGTCTTTCATGGCTGATACCGGCGAAAGAAGGTGTTAAGGAAGCCACTTCATCCATAATCTGAGCGGAGGTCAGATGAGGCTGAGGATATCCCATACGGTTCATCAGATCGATGATGATATCGGTATCCAGTCTCATATCGCCTTCCACTTCGATTGCCTTACGAACACGCTGTACACGACGTTCGGTATTGGAGAAGGTACCTTCTTTTTCAAGGTAACTCATGCCGGGCAGGATTACGTCTGCCAGCTGAGCAGTTTCTGTCATAAACAGTTCCTGAATTACAAAGAAATCAAGACTCTTTAACGCTTTGATAATATGGGTGGTATCTGCATCGGTAACAACCGGATCTTCACCATAAATGTACAGACCCTTGATTTCACCGGAGATCATCTTAGGGAAGCAGTCTGTAGCGTGAGTACCGTGTTCCTTGGGAAGTTCAACACCCCATGCCTCTTCAAACTTGGAGATAACAGCAGGATTCTTAACTTTCTGATAGCCGGGGAAGTCACCGGGCTGAGCACCCATATCGCAGGCACCCTGTACGTTGTTCTGACCACGGAGAGGGTTAACACCACAGCCGGGACGACCAAGCTTACCAACCATCATAGCCATGTTGGACATGGACATAACGCCTTCTGTACCGGTGGAATGTTCGGTTACACCCAGACAGTAGATGATGGGAGCCTTGTCAGCTTTTGCATACATACGTGCAGCTTCTCTTAACTGATCTGCATCGATATGGCAGATTTCAGCAACCTTTTCAGGTGTGTAATCTTTAACAATTTCAGCAAGTTTATCAAAACCTTCTGTTCTTTCTTCAATAAACTTCTTATCAATCAGACCTTCGCTGATGAATACATTCATCATACCATTTGCAAATGCAACGTTGGTACCGGGTCTTAATTTCAGATGGATATCTGCTTTCTTTGCCAGGTCGATATCACGAGGATCAACTACGATCAGTTTTGTACCTCTTGCAACTGCCTGACGAATCTGCATACCAACTACAGGATGCGCTTCTTCCGGGTTGGAACCAACCAGCAGGATTACATCAACATCTGTGGTAATGTCACCGATCGGGTTGGTCATGGCACCGGAACCCAGTGTCATGGCAAGACCTGCAACAGATGCGGAGTGGCATACACGTGCACAGTTATCTACGTTGTTGGTACCGAAGCAGGTACGAACCATCTTCTGAACCATGTAGATATCTTCATTAGGTGATCTGGAACAAGCGAAACCAGCCAGTGAATCAGGGCCGTATTTCTTCTTGATTTCCATAAATCTGGAAGCTACCAGATCCAGAGCTTCATCCCAGCTTGCTGCTTCGAACTCACCGGTTTCTTTATTCTTGATCAGAGGAGTCTTGATACGGTCATCAGACTGAGCGAAATCGAAACATCCGCTTCTGCCCTTTACACAGAGGAGACCTTTATTGGAAGGACCATCCACTGCAAATGTATCAACAACTTTACCGTTTTTAACCAGAACTTCATACTGACATCCTGTTGCACAGTGAGGACATGTTGTTCTGACACGTTTTTCCACTTCGAACTTTCTGTAGGTTTCTGTACGCTTCATGGACAGAGCGCCTGTAGGACAAGCCTGTACACAGTTACCGCAGGATTCACAGTTGGTGTTTCTCCAGTCAATACCGAATGAAGTACCGATTGTAGCTGCAAAACCTCTCTTGGTTGTATCGATTGCACCACGGCCAACGATCTTCTGGCAGGTGTTTACACAACGGTGGCACATGATACACAGGTTTGGATTATATGTGAAGAAGGGATTGGAATCATCAATGGGTTTCTCAATCATTTCGCCTTCGAAAGAAGACTTCTTCACACCGTATTTCAGACACAGGGACTGCAGTTTACAGTCACCGTTGGAACCGCAGTTAAAGCAGTCTGTTTTATGGTTGGATAACAGCAGTTCCAGGATACCCTTTCTTGCTGCAACAACTCTTTCGCTTTCTGTAAATATAACATTACCGTCAGCTGCAGGGAAGGAACAAGCGGTAACCAGCTTGGGCATACCCTGAATTTCTACCATACACATACGGCAGGATGCTTCCGGAAATAAACCTTTAATATAACATAAAGTAGGGATTTCAACACCAGCTGCCTCTGCTGCCTGCAGGATGGTGGAGCCGGCCTCAACTTCAACCGTTATCCCATTAATTGTAACTTTAATCATGTTTTACTCCTTCTGAATTATATCGACGCTTGCGGAGATTTGGCGCCGGATTCGGTTTGCGAAGCAAACATTTTCCTATTCGAATCCGTGCGAAGTCTACGCTTTGTAAACAGCTTCTTTCTTACACTTGGAAATACATACGCCACATTTCACGCACTTGCCGGGATCGATGGTGTACGGTTTCTTCTTTTCGCCTGTGATTGCTTCTGCAGGACAG
>JBJELP010000271.1:0-6790 GCA_051879215.1 Lachnospiraceae bacterium | reverse complement strand
TATCCTTACATACGTGGAAGATCCCTGTGGACCGGAAGCCGGTTACAGCTCAAGAGAAATCATGTCCGAATTTAAGAACGCTGTAAAACTTCCAGTAGCCACCAATATGATTGCAACAGACTGGAGACAGTTCTATCATTCCGTTGGCAATAGAGCAGTGGATATCGTTCTGGCGGATCCTCATTTCTGGGGCTTCGGCGGCAGCGTCCGTATGGCACAGATTCTCAATGACTGGGGTCTCACATGGGGCAGCCATTCCAATAACCATTTTGATATTACACTGACCGCTTTCGCCCATGTGGCAGCAGCAGCACCCGGCAATCCCACTGCACTGGATACCCACTGGATCTGGCAGGACGGACAGAATCTGTTAAATGATACACCTCAGATTGTGGATGGTTATCTTCAGGTTCCGGATAAGCCTGGTATGGGTGTTACCATTAACATGGAAAAGGTTATGGAAGCCAATAAACTGTACAACAGCCTTCCCACCCATGACAGAGACGATGCGGTTGCCATGCAGTGCCTGATCCCCAACTGGAAGTTTGATTCCAAAAAACCCTGTCTGGTGCGGTAATTTCTTCCATAGAAAAATGTGATGCATATCATTAAAAAATAATATACCATGAGCATAATGACGGAAAAATGTCGTGCAGATTGGATGATTTTTTGAACATAATAAACGAAAAAATGTGTAAAATAAGAAAAAGTTACGGCGTCGATAATCAAAAGTAATTTTACTTTTGATTATATGGATGATAGACTGAACGCAAGTTTTTGGGAACTTTAAGATAAAAGAAAGGAAGGAAATGAAGAGATGTTTGTAAAGAAATACGGTGACATCTGTGTCAGCATCTTCTACATTGCCGCAGCACTGGTTATGATCGTTGCTGCCAGGGCTTTGCCGAAGTCAACTGTCATGGATATCGGTCCCGACTTTATGCCTTTGGTGGTTGGTGTCGTAACATTGATTCTGGCAGTTGCTCTGCTGATCACAACACTCATTAATTTCAAAAAGAATGCTGCTGCAGCAGAAGCAGCAGGTGCACCTGATTGTGATTACGTTCGTGTACTCTCAAGCTTTATTGCAATTCTGATTTACGTTTTCGTACTTCAGCCCGTTGGATTTATCCTTTCTACAGTGGTCTTTTTACCTGTAGAAATGTGGATTCTTTCCCCCAACGATAAGAGAGGTCTGAAGGATACTGCAATCCTGGCTCTGATCGGCGTGGTTTTCACTTTCGCAGTATTTTTCCTGTTCCGTTACGGTTTCAAGATCGTACTTCCCGCAGGTATTTTCACCATCAATTTATAATAAGGAGGTATTGTATAAGATATGGCAGCATTAGCTAATCTTGGAAATGCATTTGTTTCCATCTGTACACCTCAGTCTCTCTTATTAATGATTGCCGGTGTAGCAGTAGGTATTGTATTTGGTTCTATCCCCGGTCTGTCTGCATCAATGGCCGTTGCGCTGTTTTTGCCGCTGACCTTCAGTATGTCCCCCTCTCTGGGTATGAACGTATTGGTTGCAGTTTATATCGGTGGTATTTCCGGTGGTCTGATTTCAGCGATTCTGCTGAATATGCCGGGTACTGCTTCTTCCATTGCCACAACATTTGACGGCCACCCCATGGCACAGAAGGGTGAGGCGATGACCGCTCTGGGATATGGTATTGTATTCTCATTCCTGGGTTCTATTTTCTCATTTATTGTATTAACATTCTGTGCGCCCGTTCTTGCAGATATCTGTCTGCAGTTTGGTCCCGCTGAAAACTTTGGTATCTGTTTCTTTGCACTGTCCATGGTAGCTGTCCTTGCAGGGGAAAACTTCTTCAAGGGTCTGCTTTCCGGTATGCTGGGTCTGATGTTTACCTTCATCGGTATGGCTCCCATCGATGGAACTCCCCGTTTCACCATGGGTATGTCTGATCTGATGCAGGGCTTTGATCAGCTCCCCACACTGATCGGTATCTTTGCCATTGCAGATATTCTTACAACTGCTGAAAAGATGAACAAAGGAGCAGGTAAGGCTGCAGTTATGAAGAAAGTAAAAGGCTTTGGTTTCAGCTTCCAGGATTTTGTCCGTCAGCTGCCCAATGCACTTCGTTCCGCAATTATCGGTACCGGTATCGGTATTCTGCCCGGCATCGGCGGTTCCACATCCGGAATGTTATCTTATGTGGCCGCAAAAACCATGTCCAAACATCCGGAAGAGTTCGGTAAGGGCTGCCCCGATGGTATCGTAGCAACCGAATGTGCAAACAACGCAACAATCGGTGGTGCCATGATTCCTCTGCTGGTACTTGGTGTTCCCGGTGACGGTGTTACCGCCATGATGCTCGGTGGTTTCATCATCCACGGTCTGTCCACAGGTCCTCTGCTGTTTGTAAACAATGGTGATGTTGTATACGGTATTTTTGCAGCATGTATGATCTGCTCACTGTTTATGCTGCTCATCGAATTCTTTGGTATCAAAGTATTTGTAAAATTACTGGCAATTCCGAAGCATATCCTGCTGCCCTGTATTCTGGTTCTGTGTTCCGTAGGTGCATATGCAACCAACAACAGCATCATGGATGTAAAATCCATCGTACTGTTCGGTGCAGTTGGTTATCTGTATCATAAATTCGGACTTTCCACCACGCCTTTCGTTCTCTGCTTCCTGCTGGGTGAGATGACGGAAACCTATCTGCGTCGTGGTATTATGATGTACGGTACCTTTAGCGATTTCTTCCAGAGACCGATCTTTGATGTATTCTTTGCAGTTGCATGTCTGGTAATCGTATACTCTATTTTAAAGATGTTTATCAAAAAGAAACCGAAAAACGCTTAATTTTAAAAGAAAATGTAAGCTGTATGGCTTTACATAGAGCGTGTGCTCAATAAAGAAAAAGGAGAACAAAAATGAAGAAGAGAATTTTAGCATTCTTAATGGCAGTTACCATGGTGCTTGGTCTGGCTGCATGCGGTGGTTCAGAGAGTGGAAACGGAAGCGGAAGTGCTGATAATGGCTCAGAAGGCGGAAACGCAGGTTTTGAAACAACTTCCGACTGGGCAGGTCCCTCCGGCACAGTTAATATCGTTGTTCCTGCAAATGCAGGCGGCAACACAGACCTTTCCGCCCGCGTATTTGCTCAGTATGCAAAGCAGATTACAGGTAAGGATTTCATCGTTGTTAATGCAAACGGTGCATCCGGTTCTGTAGCTGCAAATCAGGTTCTGTCTGCAAAGGCTGACGGCGAAACTTTCCTCTATGGCCACAACCTGGTAAACGTTGCGAATATTGCAGGTATTACAGATTACAACTACAGTGCATTCAAGCTTGGTCCCACATTTGCAAAGGATCCCGCTCAGCAGCTGTATGTTAACGCTGAAAAGTATGCAGATCTGGACGCTTTCATCGCTGCTGCAAAGGCTGCTCCCGGCGAACTGAAGGTTGCAACTGAAGTTGGTGCTTACACATACTACGAAGTACTGCTGTTCCAGAAACTTGCAGGTATCGAACTGAAGATCGTGGATGCTGGTTCCAACTCCGATAAGATCACAGCTATGTTATCAGGTTCTGTAGACCTGATGCCCGGTGCATACATCAACTGTAAGGATTATCTGGCAAGCGGCAAGTTCGCATGCCTGGGCTGCCCTTCCGAAGAAAGATATGAGCTGATCAAAGATATCCCCACAATGAAGGAACAGGGTATCGAGATGGTATATCCCGACTGTGATTTCTCATTCTACTTCCCTGCAGAAACACCCGACAATGTAATCACATGGTATGAAGACCTGGTTAAGTCTATGCTGGAAATGCCCGAAGTACAGGAAGGTATTGCAGGCGTTGATATGATGCCTTACTACCTGAGTGGTGCTGATTCTGCAGCTCATGATGAAGAAATCTACAACACCATTAAGGAAATTGCAGATACCCTTGCAAAATAATGGTTCCTGTTTCTGAGCAGTGAGAGATTTTGAAATAATTTCAGAATCAAAAGGTCATGTAGTTCATGCCTGAAATACTGACCGACTGAAAATAAAGACAATAAAAAAGGAGGGCTATGGTTCCCCATGAACCATGGCCCTCCTTTTTGTGGTGTGAGAGGACGGGACTAATCGCCCCGTCTATTCGATCGCCCGACGGCACATGTTAAAAAAACAGATCAGAGATGCATGACAGCATCGGCAATCCGGAGAATAGGATTGATTTCTGAAAATTCATTGTAAGTAAGGAAACGGGGATCAATTTCGCTTCGGACAGGTACTTTACGGTTGTAAAGAAACCGGTTTCTGATAAAGATGCGCAGATGATTACCGGAAATCTGCAGTGCAGCGTGATCCGGTGTATAATCATCCAGATGCAGGTATTCTTTGATCAGCCGGTCATTTGCTTTTTCTGAAGAAGTGCCTTTTTTAATAAGAAGAAAGTACTTCTGATCCAGCCGGTTGATTTCCTCTGCATCCATTGTTACATGATCTGCAAAGCTTTCGGATTGGAAATCCGGGTAATACAGTGCAAGGCTTTCCTGGGAAAGAAGATCGGAAGGCCAGATCATACACTGAAGTCCGGTATCACCTGAAAGGGTGATATCAAACAAGCATCCGCTTAAGTAGTCGATATATTTCCTGTCTTTTCCGGAGCCGGTTTCTTTGAACTGGTTAAAATCGGTTGTGATTTCTGCCAGAATAACCGGTTTTGCCTGATAGGTTCCCCGGATCGTGTCTTTGATCAGAGAAACATTGGGTCGTTCCACGGGAGGAAAATGCGTATCTGCAAGTTCCTGTCTGGACATGCCGTCTTTCTCCAGATACCGGATTTCTTTCAGTTTCGATCGCAGGGATTCTTCAAAGGTAACCTGTTTGATGTGGACCTGATATCGTTTGAGCATGGTTCTGACGGGGAGGATGTAAACCAGAATCAGAACTGCAAAAAGAATCATCCCGTACAAAGGCAGCCAGATGATCAGTCCGAAACACAGAATCAGAAGAAGCATGATGATGCCGCCGGTTATCTGCAGATGAGTCCGTTCCTTTTTCAGCTGAGAGATTTTTTCGTTGATATTCATAATTGTCAAAGTCCTTTCATGTGATGAAACACATTTTACAGGGAAGATTATAACAGATTCCCCATGGAAAGGAAAGAATCAGAACATGGAAAATGTCACAGTATTCTTACGATTCCGAATTCCCACTTGATATCAGAAGAAAAAGAATATAAACTATAAGAACACTCTGCAATCCGGATGGATTCGGATCGGCATGGGAAAAAAGAAAAAGTAAAGGTAGTAACGCGAGATGAAATCAGTTATGAAAAAGATCAGCCTGGTATTTCTGCTCTGTATGTGTTTTACCATAACGGCGGAAGCATATGATGATTCTTATTATATACCGGAGGACAACTGGCCTGAGGCACCGGAGATTACAGCGCCCACAGCGGTTCTGATGGATGCGGAAAGCGGCATGGTGCTTTATGCGAAAAATGCAGATGCCCGCAGATTTCCGGCAAGTATTACAAAACTTATGACTGCCCTTCTTACCATTGAAGACAGCAGCCTGGATGAGCAGATGGTATTTGAAAAAGAAGCATTGGGAACCCTTCCCCCCGGATATGTGTCCATCTATGCCTCGGAGGGAGAAGTGATGAGTGTGCGGGAATGTCTGTATGCATTGCTGCTTCCATCAGCCAATGATGCAGCCAATGGACTGGCAGTCCATGATGCCGGCACTATTGCGGCATTTGCCGAAAAGATGAATCAGAGGGCAGTCGAAGCAGGTGCAACGGGAACCCATTTTGTAAACCCCAGCGGACTGGCGGATCCGGATCATTATACCACAGCACACGACATGTCTCTGATTTTGAGACAATGTATCCGGTATCCTGAATTTCTGGAAATTGCGGGCACTGTGAAGCATACCATTCCTGCCACCAACAAAAGTGCTGCCAGATATGTGGATCTCACCCATCAGATGCTGAAAAAAACTTCGCCCTATTATTATGAGTATGCAGTGGCCGGAAAGACCGGCAATACCACCGAATCCGGCCGGACACTGGTTACATATGCAAAAAAGGGAAATATGGAACTGATCTGCTGCGTCATGCAGTGCGAAGATGGGGAGCAGTTCCTGTCAACCAAAGCATTGTTTGAATACGGTTTCCAGAATTTTGAGGTACTTTCCGACCGGAAAGTGGAACAGGATATCGGCTCTGTGAAAACAGAAGATACAGCATTTCGTTTTATGGAAGGAAGCAGAAAATTCCGACTGCAGCTGACCGATACGGAACTGGTGAAACCGGCTTCTGTTTCACTGGATGAACTGGATACAAAGATTGTCTATCTGAATCCGACGGAGGAGGAAAATGGATGCTTTGCGGAACTTCAGTATTTCATGGGAGATAAACAGCTCGGTTCTTCCAAAGTGAAAATGGAAATCCTGAATGAAGTGGTTGCAGGCGGAAAGATCATTCCTCAGAACAGCAGTCCTCTGCATAATCCGGATTTCATGCTGTTTCTGATCTGTATTGCCGGTATCATCACCACCTTATGGATCGGATGGATGGCAGCTGTGAAGGATATCCGGAAGAATCGTCAGGAGAAAGAAAACGAAGCAGCAGAAGAAGCCGTTTCAGAAGAAGTATCAGAAGAAACAGGGGATAATACGGCGGAAACCGAAAAGGACGATGCGGAGGAAGCAGAAACTGAAAAGGAAGGCGCGGAAGAAGCTGCAACTGAAAAGGAAGGTGCAGAAGCTGCAGAAAAGATAGATAATGCAGAAGATGAAAAGCCAGAAGAAAAGGATT
>JBJELP010000270.1:0-1711 GCA_051879215.1 Lachnospiraceae bacterium | reverse complement strand
ATGCTGAGATTAGAGAGGCTTCTGTCTGCAGAGACCAGATCATGAAACAGCATGTACGTCTGTCAAATCAGATACAGGGATGGCTTCAGAAGTTCTTCCCGGAGTATTTTGAGTGTTATGCCGATTGGGATTCCACCAGTGGACTTATGCTTCTTAAGGAGGCACCACTGCCACAGGATATCCTAAAAATCGGAGCAGGTGGAATCAATCAGATATGGCGTGATGCAAAGGTGCGTGCGGCAGGAATCAAGAGGGCACAGACCCTGGTAGAAGCTGCACAGAACAGTGTAGGACTGGAAGCCGGTGAGGCTGCAAGACTTGAGATTTGGGTTCTTGTAAATGACTACATCCTGAAAGCAGAACAGCTAAAAAGACTGGATGAATACCTGGAAGAAAAAGTAAAAGAAGTACCAAATGTGGAGAAACTGCTCGCCATTAAAGGAGTAGGGATGAGTACTGTGATTGGCTTTATTGCAGAGGTTGGTGATATCGGACGTTTCACTGACCCAAAGCAGATACAGAAGCTTGCAGGGCTAGAGATAGTCAAAAAAAGCTCAGGTAAAAAGAAAGGTCAGCCAAGAATCAGTAAGAGGGGAAGAAGAAAACTACGCAGAACAATGTATGAATCAGCACGTGCACTGATTAACTGGAATCCGGCATTCCAGGATGTGTTCCTTTATTACAGGAACAGAAGTAAGAATCCACTAGGAGGAATGCAGGCGAAGATAGCGGTTGCATGTAAAGCAATTCGAGTATTCTACGTAGTATTACAAACAGGCTGTGAGTTTGATGAGGAGAAGTTCCGAAGGGACATCATCAGACCGGAAGCAGCCTAAAACATACGCACATACTGTAACAGATAACGTCCGCCAGAAATTCAATTGGTGCTGGATTACAGGAGTGCTCTCTAGCAGTGACAAAGCAGAGCGAAGCCGCTAAGACATTTATTATAGGGCATGACCCTGATATGGAGCAGAAGCGGCACCCCACTATGGGTAGGCTGGACGAAGGAATTTAGGACCCTTGTAGTAGAGGATGATCCTGTTAGACATGAGAGGTTAGCAGCCATAGGGAAGAATGGGACACAGATTCGCCTTCATAAAAAAGGATGACGTTTTATTTCGTGTACCTTTCTGACTGGAAAACGAAGTGCATTGCACCTGAAATGACACAGTTTTCGCCCATTAATGAATGCTTATCATTGTTTGTAACTTTATAAACCATTGCACAAATGGCTAAAATACAGGCTTTTTTGTGCAAAATAAATAAGAAAGTATAGAGAGGGATACAAATGAAACTTATTAAAATGATTGTAAATGACTATAGACAATTTGATAAAGCGGAATTAGATTTTGATGATGATGTGACAATTATCGCAGGTGCAAATAATAGTGGAAAAACTTCTCTTATTTCCTTAATCAAAAATATGATTTCGAGTGAAAAAATAATATATGCTGAGTCGGATATACCAGCAAAAAATATGAAAGTTTGGATAGATAAAGTATTTCCTTTGTTTAAAGATTTTTTCGATAAAGGGAAAATAGAAGAAGTAGAGACTGACTTAATCGAGAAAATATTGCCATTATCTGATGATGAAGAAAAGATATTGCTTAAGACGACAGAAGTATATATGCAAATAGATTATAATGACATAGAAGATGATATTAAATTATTTGCTGATTACATTATGGATTTGGATGAAAATAAGCAT
>JBJELP010000269.1:0-27962 GCA_051879215.1 Lachnospiraceae bacterium | reverse complement strand
AGAAAATCAGGATACAGGAAAGAATTCCCAGTATCACCACGCCGAGAGGCATGATGGTCGGAAGATAATTTCCGCCCCGCACTTCACTGAGCCGGTTATCCATGGATAAGGTAAGAAGAATGTAAAATACGGCTGTAAGACCGATGCCGGTCAGGATATTGGGTATATAAAGTCTGGCATTTTTCCGGATATTGGTCCATGCCAGACGGCTGTAAAATCCGGTTTTCATGATCTGTCACCACCTGTTGCTAATACCGTAAGAGTATCGGATATTTTCTGATAAAGCTGTTCATTGGTACTGTTTCCACGGTAAATCTGGTGATATACCTCTCCGTCCCGGATGAACAGAACACGGCCTGCATGGCTGGCTGCCTTTACGGAGTGGGTTACCATCAGAATGGTCTGTCCCTGGAAATTGATTTTCCGGAAGGTTTCCAGCAAATCATCTGTGGATTTGGAATCCAGTGCTCCGGTGGGTTCGTCTGCCAGAATCAGCTTTGGATCGGTGATCAGTGCTCTGGCAGCAGCCACCCGCTGTTTCTGTCCGCCGGAAATTTCATAGGGATATTTGTCCAGCAGATCGGAAATTCCCAGTTCCTTTGCAATGGGATGCAGGCGTTTTTCCATTTCTTTCAGATTGGTTCCATTGAGTACCAGCGGCAGTACGATATTATCCTTTACGGAAAAAGTATCCAGGAGATTGAATTCCTGAAAAACAAACCCCAGATTTTCTCTGCGGAAAGTGGCCAGATCTTTTTCGCTGATTTTGCCCAGATCCTTTCCGTTTAACAGAACCTGCCCGCTGGTGGGCCGATCCAGTGCTGCCAGAATGTTCAGCAGTGTGGTTTTTCCGGAACCGGATTCTCCCATGATTGCCACATATTCTCCCCATTCCACAGAAAAATTCACGTTGGACAGAGCCTGTACCTGATTTCCGCCAAAACGTGTCGTATATATTTTTTTCAGACTTTTTACTTCCAATACTGTCATAAAGATGACCTCCTTGTTTTGATGGTTCCATTTTAACAGAAGAGCCGAAATGCCAACATCGATTCAGGTGACATTTCGGCTTGTATATGTGACATTTTTGTAAGATAACTTCGTATGAGGTACTTTATTCCACTTCCAGTTTTACGGAGGACAGATCCAGAGAAAAGGCAGTTCCCTTTCCCGGTTCTGATGCAGCCGAAATCCGGATGCCCAGTTTGTCCGCTGCCTGTTTGCACAGGAACAGTCCCAGACCGGTGGATTTTTTATCTGCCCGGCCATTGTATCCGGTGAAGCCTTTTTCAAATATCCGGGGCAGGTCCTCCGGGGCAATGCCGATACCGCTGTCTTGTATGGTCAGAACTTTGTCCGGGGAGACCGAAATGGTTACATCGCCCTGATACGTATATTTCACGGCATTGGACAGCAGCTGTTCCAGAATAAAGCAGAACCATTTTTCATCTGTCAGGACAGAAGTCTGGGTTGATTTGTAATGCAGCCGGATTTTTTTCCGGATAAACTGTGGCGCATATTTGCGGATACACTGACGGATCAGGTCGTCCAGTGCATGATGCTGGAACATGAAATCACTGGACTCGCTGTCCAGACGGATATAGCAAAGAACCATTTCCACATACTGCTCAATACGGAACAGTTCTGCAGAAAGTTCCCGGTATTCTTCCCGATCCTCCGATTTTAAGATCATCTGCATGACAGCAATAGGTGTTTTAATCTGATGGACCCAGGTGGTGTAATAATCCAGACTGTCCTGCCTCTCCGCCTGGAACCGGGTGATCAGTTCACTGCACCGCTGCCCGAGAATCCGGATCATTTCCTGATAATCCTGTTCGGCCATGGTTTTCGCCGTGGGAAGGGCTTCATAGTTTGTTTCTATGGATCGGATCAGACGTTTTCTTTCCCTGTGGGCTGCTGCATATTGGAAAAAAGAAACGGACAGGATAATGAATCCCAGAACGCTGCAGAGGCAGGCAGCGTAGAAAAAGGCTTCCCATCTTGTCATATACAGGTTATAAACCACAGCAAAAATCAGTAGAAACAGTGCGAAAAACAACAGCTGAAAACGTTTTTCTTTTAAATAGGATAATAACAGTTTCTTCATTGAATGATGTACCCGCTTCCGACCTTCGTTGTAATAAAATCATGAAGGCCTGCCTTTTCCAGTTTTTTCCGCAGTCTTGTAACATTTACCGTCAGAGTATTTTCTTCCACATAACAGTCATCCTGCCATAGCTTCATCATCAGCGTATCCCTGCTGACAATTTTCCCCTTCTGCTCCATCAGTGTATGAAGGATACGGAACTCATTTTTTGTCAGATTGATTTTGCTTCCTTCATAATCCAGTGTGTTGTCACTGAGATTCAGAATGGCACCGCGGTGTTCCATAATCGGGGTGGTGCCGGTCATACTGTAGGATCGCCGCAGAATCGCCTGTATTTTTGCATTCATCACATTGGGATCAACCGGTTTGGAAATAAAATCATCGCCGCCCATGTTCATGGCCATGACAATGTTCATATTATCCGATGCAGAAGAAATAAATACGATCGGTACGTTGGAGATTTTCCGGATTTCACTGCACCAGTGGTATCCGTTGAAAAAAGGCAGCATGATATCCAGCAGAACCAGATGCGGTTTATACTCGGCAAAAGCCGGTATCACATTCTGAAAATCGGTGATCAGACGCACTTCATTTCCCCAGGGTTCGATCTGCTTTTTCATGATCTGCGCCAGAGAAAAATCATCTTCGATAATTAAGATACGGTACATGGTAATACTCCTTCCTGTATGAATTTAATCATATCTTTCCATTTATTTCAACTGAATTTCTCTGAAACGGCTGTATGCAGCAAAGAAATCTGGAAATACTATTGGGGGAAAACATAATCCGAAAAACTTTTTTCAGAAAAATCCGCAGATATCATTTACATTTTCAGATATAATGGTACAATAAGCCCATAGGAATAACTGTTGGAGGTAATGAATATGGACAGATTAAAAGGAAAAGTTGCAATTGTTACTGGTTCCACCAGCGGTATTGGTATCGGTATTGCCAGATTGTTTGCAGCAGAAGGAGCTAAAGTTGTCATCTGCGGCAGAAGAAAAGCAAAAGGACAGGCTGTGGTAGATACCATTACGGCAGAAGGCGGCGAGGCATACTATCATTTTATGGATATTACCGATACTTCCAGTGTGGATGCTCTGTTTGCAGATACGGCTGAAAAGTATGGAAAAATTGATATTCTGGTGAACAATGCTGCCAATGTGGCACTGAAAGACGGTCGTGTGGATGAACTGACTCTTGAAATGTGGGACAACATTTTCCAGAGTGATGTGAGAGGTACGTTCTATGCAACCAAATGTGTAATCCCCTATTTACAGAAAAATGAAGCAGGTGGTTCCATCATCAATATCGGTTCCATGGCTTCCTGCGGAGGCGATCTGGGTTCCACTGCTTATGCATGTGCCAAAGCCGGCATTGATATGCTGACACAGTATACGGCACTGCAGTTTGGAAAGCAGAATATCCGCTGCAACTGCGTTCGTCCCGGTCTGATTGTAACCCCTCAGAATGAGGCTAATGTTCCGCAGGCACTGAAAGATATTTTCTTAAATAATATTATGGTGAACCGTTATGGCTGCCCGGAGGATATCGGTCATATGTGTGTATACCTTGCATCAGATGAGAGCAGCTATGTGACCGGTCAGATTGTCAATGTGGACGGTGGTCTGAACTCCCATGTTTCCACAGTCGGACAGTTCAAGGAGCTGAATTCCCGTACCTGGTAAAGGACAGGAGTTTGTTTCTGCTGTTTTTTGAAGATACACAATGATTATTTTGGGGCTGTCGCACTAATTCAGGTTAGTGACGGTCCCCTTTTTATTTCAATCCAATTCCATTTTACTGGATTTTTATGTCTTAACTGTGTATAATAAAATAGAGTTTTGTATACAATACAGCAGACATTTTCAGACAACTGGTACCATGATGTACTCTCGGAATCTTTTTCATATGGTTAACAGATTCCGAAAATACATCCTGAAGGAAAGGAGAATATAATGTGTACAGCAGCAACTTATAAAACAAATGATTTTTATTTCGGACGGACACTGGATTATGAATTTTCCTATGGAGATGAAGTTGTGGTCATGCCGCGAAATTATCCATTGAATTTTCTGGAACAGGAAAAGATGGATCATCATTTCGCCATGATCGGTATGGCCTGTGTAATGGATGGAACACCGCTTTTCTATGATGCCGTCAATGAAAAAGGACTCGGTATGGCAGGGCTGAATTTTGTGGGAAATGCCTGCTATCGTGCCCATGAGAATGGAAAAGACAATATTGCACAGTATGAACTGATTCCCTGGATCCTCGCACAGTGTTCCACTGTGGATGAGGCAAAAGAACTGATTGAAAAAATCAATATTCTGAATACACCTTTCCGTCCGGAACTTCCTGTGGCACAGCTGCACTGGCTGATTGCCGACCGGAATCAGGCCATAACGCTGGAATCTGTGGAAGAAGGAATCATGGTTTATGACAACCCGGTGGGTGTCCTTGCCAACAATCCTCCATTCCCCATGCAGATGTTCAATCTCAATAATTACAGACACATTTCACCCCAGATCACAGAAAATCACTTTGCACCCGGTCTGGATTTAAAGGAATACAGCAGAGGTATGGGCGGACTGGGACTTCCCGGCGATCTGTCTTCCCAGTCCCGTTTTGTGCGGGTGGCTTTTACCAAAATGAATTCCATTTCCGGCAGCGGGGAGAGGGAAAGTGTCAGCCAGTTTTTCCATATCCTGAATTCTGTGGATCAGCAGAGAGGCTGCTGCCATCTGGGAAAAGGGGCCTATGAAATCACCATTTATACCTCCTGCTGCAATGCGGATAAAGGAATTTATTACTACACAACATATGATAATCATCAGATTACAGCTGTGGATATGCACAGGGAAAATCTGGACGGAACTGATATCTCACGGTATGAACTGGTGAAAGAGGAGCAGATCCGGATCCAGAACGGCTGATTGATCTGTCGATGAGAATGATACAGAGGATTATTACTGACGATTACGTTCGATTACGATAGAAATGAGGAATAATATGAAATACGATGTCATTATTGTAGGTGCCGGTCCGGGCGGGATTTTTTCTGCCTATGAACTGAGCAAAAAAAATCCGGATCTGAAGATTGCGGTATTTGAAGCAGGGAATCCGCTGGAAAAGAGAAAATGTCCCATTGACGGCAAAAAGGTAAAAAGCTGTATCGGCTGCAAGACCTGTGCCATTATGAACGGATTCGGCGGCGCAGGTGCCTTTTCCGATGGAAAATACAATATCACCAATGATTTCGGCGGCACGCTGCATGAATATATCGGCAAAGAAAATGCCATTGAACTGATGAAATATGTGGACAGTATCAATATGGCATACGGCGGAGAAGGTACAAAGCTGTATTCCACTGCCGGTACCGGATTTAAAAAAATCTGTATGCAGAATAAACTGAAGCTGCTGGATGCATCGGTACGTCATCTGGGAACGGATATCAACTATGTGGTGCTGGAAAATCTGTATGCAGAGCTGAAGGATCGTGTTTCCTTTTTCTTCCGGACACCGGTGGAACAGGTGGAAAAACTGGAGGATTCTTACCGGATTCATACACAGGATGGTGTCCATGAGAGTACACAGTGTATCATATCCGTCGGACGCAGCGGCAGCAAATGGATGGAAAAGGTCTGCAGTGAACTGGAGATTCCCACGAAATCCAACCGTGTCGATATCGGTGTCCGGGTGGAACTGCCAGCTGTCATTTTCTCCCATCTGACCGATGAACTGTATGAAAGTAAAATCGTATACCGGACTCAGCAGTTTGAGGATAATGTCCGTACATTCTGTATGAATCCCAATGGAATTGTCGTGAATGAAAATACAAACGGGATTGTTACGGTAAACGGCCACAGCTATGAAGGCAGTGACAAACACACGGAAAATACCAACTTTGCTCTGCTGGTGTCCAAGCATTTTTCGGAACCCTTTAAAGACAGCAACGGATACGGGGAAAGCATTGCCCGTCTTTCCAATATGCTGGGAGGCGGAGTGATTGTTCAGCGTTTTGGTGATCTGGTGAGAGGTCGTCGAAGCAATGAAAAACGGATAAAAGAAGGATATGTGACACCGACTCTGGCTGCAACACCCGGTGATCTGAGCCTTGTTCTTCCCAAGCGAATTCTGGACGGTATCATTGAAATGATCTATGCACTGGATAAAATCGCACCGGGAACTGCCAGTGATGAAACACTGCTGTACGGTGTGGAGGTCAAGTTCTATAATATGGAAGTGGAACTGGATGAACATCTGGAAACCAGACACAGGGGACTGTATATTATTGGCGACGGCAGCGGTGTGACCCATTCGCTTTCCCATGCATCGGCCAGCGGAGTCTATGTTGCCAGAAGAATTCTGGGGGAAACATGACACTTACACAATTACAATATGCAGTGACCATTGCAGAGTTAAAATCCATGAACAAAGCGGCGGGTGAGCTGTTTGTTTCTCAGCCCGCCCTTTCGGGTGCGGTCCGGGACCTGGAAGAAGAACTGGGTATCCGGATTTTTATCCGGAATAATAAAGGGATTGTTGTGACTACGGAAGGAGAGGAGTTTCTCCGATATGCCAGACAGATGGTTGAACTGGGTAATCTGGTTCAGGAACGATTCATCAGTAAAACAGAAACAAAAAAGAAGTTCAGTGTATCCATGCAGCATTATTCATTTGCTGTAGAAGCATTTATCGAGCTTGCCGGCGAACTGGCACTGGGAGAATATGAGCTTGCGGTTCATGAAACAAAAACCTATGAAGTGATTGATAATGTAAAGAATTATCGCAGTGAGCTGGGTGTTCTTTATATCAATCCCTTTAATGAAAAAGCAATACGGAAGATACTGTCTTCGGATGACCTGGAATTTATTCCGTTGTATGAATGTGGAATTTCCGTTTATCTGAGCAAAAAACATCCTCTGGCCGGGAAAGACCGGATTACAATGGAGGAGCTGAATGATTATCCCTGCCTTTCTTTTGAACAGGGGGATCGGAATTCGTTTTATTTTGCAGAAGAAGTGATGAGTACGCTGGATTACAAACAGATCATAAAAGCAGATGACCGGGCCACCATGTTAAATCTGATGACCGGTTTAAACGGTTATACCCTGTGCAGCGGTATCATCTGTCAGGACCTGAACGGCGGCTTCCATACAGCCATTCCTCTGGATACCTCTGACACCATGACCATCGGATATATCAAACGGAAAAATATGCCTCTCAGCCTTCTGGGACAGAAGTATATTGCGATATTAAAACGATATGGTTCGAAAAGGGAATAAGATATACCATGTATTGAGAAGAAACAGTCTGTATTTGTTATAATATATACTTATAACAAGGTATAATTTCCATGTATTTGCGCCATTGGCTACATTCGTATATAATACCATTATAAAACCTATCAAAAAACTAGTGAATAAAAATGGTGAATGAAAACCTGAAATGGAGGAAATACTATGAGCGAATACAGATTTGAAACATTACAGTTACACGTAGGACAGGAACAGGCAGATCCGGCAACCGATTCCAGAGCAGTTCCCATTTATCAGACAACATCCTATGTTTTTCATAATTCCGAACATGCAGCAGCCAGATTTGGTCTGGCAGACGCCGGCAATATTTACGGCAGACTGACCAATTCCACCCAGGATGTTCTGGAAAAGAGAATTGCAGCACTGGAAGGCGGTATGGCAGCTCTGGCAACAGCCAGCGGTGCAGCAGCCATTACATATGCAATTGAAGCCCTGGCTGGCAGCGGCGATCACATTGTGGCTCAGAAAACCATCTATGGCGGCAGCTACAATCTTCTGGCCCATACATTAAAGCAGTACGGCATTGAAACCACATTTGTGAATATCCATGATGAAGCAGAAGTGGAAGCTGCCATCCGTCCGAACACAAAGGCTGTTTTTCTGGAAACACTTGGCAATCCCAATTCCGATATTCCGGATATTGATGCCATTTCTGCTCTGGCCCACAAGCATGGTCTCCCTGTGGTAATTGATAATACCTTCGGAACTCCTTATCTGATCCGTCCAATTGAGCATGGTGCAGACATTGTTGTTCATTCTGCCACCAAATTCATCGGAGGTCACGGAACAACCCTTGGCGGTATCATCGTGGATTCCGGAAAATTTGACTGGAAGAAGAGCGGCAAATATCCCCAGATTGCCGATGCAAATCCCAGTTATCATGGTATTTCCTTCGCGGATGCGGTGGGTGCAGCAGCATATGTGACTTATATCCGTGCAATTCTGCTTCGCGATACCGGTGCCTGCATTTCTCCTTTTAATGCGTTCCTTTTACTGCAGGGTGTGGAAACACTGTCTCTTCGTCTTGACAGACATGCGGAAAATACAAAAAAGGTTGTGGAATTTCTGGCATCTCATCCCCAGGTGGAGCATGTCAACCATCCTTCTTTAGCCGATCATCCCGATCATGATCTGTATGAGAAGTATTTCCCCAATGGCGGTGCAAGTATTTTTACCTTTGATATCAAAGGCGGAAAAGAGGAAGCATGGAAATTCATTGATAACCTGGAAATTTTCTCTCTTCTTGCAAATGTAGCTGATGTAAAGAGTCTGGTGATTCATCCCGCAAGCACGACTCACAGCCAGCTGACGGAAGAAGAACTGCAGGATCAGGGAATCCATCAGAACACCATCCGCCTTTCCATCGGTACAGAACATATCGACGATATTATTGCGGATCTGGAAAAGGGATTTGCAGGTATCCGATAAGATTTCCGGTAAATCGAATCTGGGAAAAAACGGAATAAAATAAATCAGGGGGTAATACTGATTTTCTGCCCGCAGGAGAAATCCTGCGGGTCTTCTTTGCGTTTTTATGAATAATAAGTAATTCTATTTTCTGCTTTCCTTAATACGGATTTAATGTTAAACTTTCTTTATTAATACCTTTTTCATATTTACTGTGCGACAATAAATATCAAAAACGTAAATTTGAAATAGAATCAGGAGGTGTTTTTATGGGGGACGTAGGGAAACGGCTTTCGTCTTCACAGATTATTATTCTGGGATTTGCAGCTGTCATACTGATCGGAAGCCTGCTTCTTACATTGCCTTTTGCAGTGAAGACCGGTCAGGGGACCAGTTTTCTGGATGCATTGTTTACGGCAACATCAGCGGTTTGTGTAACCGGTCTGGTTGTTCATGATACCGGAACGTATTGGAGTATGTTTGGACAATCTGTTATTCTTCTGCTTATTCAGATCGGCGGTATGGGAGTGGTTACGGTCGCAGTATCGATTTCCGTGTTTTTCGGAAAACGGATCGGATTAAAGCAGAGGAGTACCATGCAGGAAGCAATTTCAGCTCACAAAGTAGGCGGTATTGTCCGTCTGACCGGTTTTATTATACGAATGACAGCTTTGATCGAAGGAATCGGAGCTGTTTTGCTTGCACCGGTATTCTGCAGTGAATTTGGATTTTTGAAAGGAATCTGGTATGCAGTATTTCATTCGGTTTCCGCTTTCTGCAATGCCGGATTTGATCTGATGGGGGTGCGGGAGCAATATTCCTCTCTTACATCATTTGCCACCCATCCGGTTGTCAATCTGGTGATTATGTCACTGATCATCATCGGCGGCATCGGATTTCTGACCTGGGATGATATCCGTACATTTAAGTGGAAGCTGCGCCGATACCATATGCAGAGTAAAGTGATTCTGATGACCACTGCCTTTCTGCTTGTGCTGCCTGCAATTTATTTTTGTTTCTTTGAGTTTTCCGGCATGCCTTTTGGGGAGAGAATCTGGGAATCTGTTTTCCAGTCCGTTACCACCAGAACAGCCGGTTTCAATACCGCAGATCTGACAACACTCAGTGAAACCGGTCTGGCTATTATGATTATTCTGATGCTGATTGGCGGTTCTCCCGGGTCCACAGCAGGCGGTATGAAAACAACCACGTTAGCCGTGATGCTTTCTACTGCAGTTTCTGTGTTTCGAAAAAGGGAGCATACCCATTTCTTCGGACGCCGGGTTTCCGATGACACGGTGCGAAATGCAGCAACCATATTGACGATGTATCTGGTATTATTCCTTACCGGCGGTTTTATCATCAGCCGTGTGGAAGGACTTCCTTTAATCAGCTGTCTGTTTGAAACGGCATCTGCTGTGGGAACAGTAGGTCTTACGGTTGGCATTACATCAGGACTGGGTCAGGTTTCACGCTGTATATTGATTCTTCTGATGTATATCGGCAGAGTGGGTGGTCTGACTCTGATCTTTTCAGCAATTTCTGCCAGACAGGGAAATACAGCCAGACTGCCGCAGGAAAAACTGACGGTGGGATAGAAATAAGTGCATAATGAACCAGATCGTAATCTGTATTTTTGAAATATAGGAGGACAGGATGAAAACGGTATTATTAATTGGATTAGGACGTTTTGGCCGACATATTGCCATGAAGCTGAATGATCTGAATCATCAGGTTATGGCTGTTGACAACAATGAAGAGCGGGTAAATGCCGTACTTTCTTATGTAACCAATGCGCAGATTGGTGACAGTACCAATGAAGAATTTCTTTCCTCATTGGGAATCGGAAATTATGATGCATGTATTGTTGCCATTGGTGATGATTTTCAGAATTCTCTGGAAACCGCATCCCTTTTGAAAGAACTGGGTGCAAAAAAGGTCATTGCCCGGGCATCTACAGATGTACAGGAAAAGTTTTTACTGCGAAATGGAGCAGATGAAGTTGTTTATCCGGAAAAACAGCTGGCATCCTGGACGGCAATCCGCTGTACATCCGATCATATACTGGATTATATTGAACTGGATAAAGATCATTCTATCTTCGAACTTTCCGTTCCGAAAGAATGGGAGGGAAAAACAATCCTGCAGCTGGATATCCGTAAACGATATGGGATCAATATTCTCGGGGTTCGTGAAAATGGCATTCTGCAGATGAATGTTATGCCGGATATGAAATTCAACAGCCGGAATTCCATTCTTGTTCTGGGAAATGAAAAGTCTGTTCAGAAGTGTTTTCATTTCTGATGTCGTCAGCCGATACGATTCAAATGCAGAAAGGAAGGTGCAGCCATGGAGCAGTCAGAGAAGGAACAGATGAAAAAAAGACTGGCAGAGGAACATATTCTTGCCTGCCTTTCTGCTGCACCCTCCAATGCGAAAATCATCCGTACGGCGGCAAGAATGGCTGATGCCTTTGGCTGCCGGTTTACAGCCCTGTTTATTGAAACCCCGGATTTTTCAGTGGCTTCGCAGGAGGATAGGAATCGTCTGCAGGAACATCGGAAACTGGCTGCCAATCTGGGTGCGGCTATTGAAACCGTATATGGTGAAGATGTTCCCTATCAGATTGCAGAATATGCCAGATTATCCGGTGTGACCAAAATCGTACTGGGCCGAAGTACGCTGACCGGGAAACATCGTCTCGGAAAACTGACATTGACGGAACAGCTGTTAAACTATGTTCCGGAAATGGAGATTCATATTATTCCGGATATGAATGCAGATGCAAAATATCATCTGAAAAAAGGATCCAAATATAACAGGCGGGAAATCCTTCTGAATGTGTCTAAAAGTATTGCAATTCTCGCAGGAGCCACGTTACTGAGTCTTTTATTCTATCATCTGGGATTCACCGATTCCAATATTATCATGGTCTATATTCTGGGGGTGCTTCTGACTTCGGTTGTGACTTCCCATCAGATGTACAGTCTGGTTTCTTCTGTCGGCAGCGTGATGATTTTCAACTATCTGTTTACCGTACCGCGTTTTTCTCTGACAGCATACGGAACCGGATATCCGATCACCTTTTTTGTTATGTTTCTGACTGCCTATATTACAGGTACCTTTGCCCTCCGGTATAAGGAACAGGCCGGACAGTCAGCCAAAAATGCATATCGGACCAAAATCCTGTTTGATACGGATCAGCTGCTTTCCAAAGCCAGGGATAAAGATGAAATTCTGCAGGCGGCGGGAGAGCAGATCATGAAGCTGCTCCGGCGGGATATTGTAGTTTTTGAAAATAAAGACGGAGAATTATCCGAGCCGCATTTATATGATTTCGACAGCAGTATTCAGACGGAATTCGATCAGACCGTTGAAATTCCCACGGCACAATGGGTTCTTCTCAATAACCATTCAGCGGGCGCAGGTACGGAAACCATGCCGGAATCCCATTACTGTTACTTTGCTCTTCGGGTGAATGAACGGGTGTATGGTGTTGTGGGAATTGAATCCGCAAATTCTCCCATGGAAGCCACGGAGCAGGAAATGCTTTTGTCCATTCTCGGGGAAACGGCACTGGCTCTTGAAAATGATAAAAATGCCAGAGAGAAAGAAGCGGCTGCTGTCCTTGCAGAAAGTGAACAGCTGCGTGCCAATCTGCTGCGGACCATTTCTCATGATCTGCGTACACCACTGACCAGTATTTCAGGCAATGCCAGCAATCTTCTTCAGGGTGGAAGCAGTTTCGATGAAGGAACAAGACAGCAGATTTATCTGGATATCTACAATGATTCTCTGTGGCTCATTAATCTGGTGGAAAATCTGCTCTATGCCACCCGCATCGAAGATGGACGCATGACCCTTTCTTCGGCACCGGAACTGGTAACAGAGATTATCGGTGAAGCCATGCAGCATCTATCCCATCAGGCTTCCGGCCATCAGGTACTGACCTGCTGTGAAGATGAACTTCTGATGGTCAGAGGGGATGCCAGACTTCTGGTACAGGTGCTGCTGAATCTGGTGGATAATGCGATAAAATATACTCCGGTCGGATCAACCATTACGATCACGGCAAAAAAGAATCATCAGATGGCTGAATTGTCCGTTGCAGATACCGGCAGCGGAATTCCCGATGAAGAAAAGGCAAAAGTCTTTGAAAAGTTTTACTGCGGAACCAATAAAATTGCTGATAACCGACGAAGTCTTGGGCTTGGTCTTTACCTCTGTAAAGCCATTGTGGAAGCTCATGGCGGAACCATACATGTTGCAGACAACCACCCGCATGGTGCGGTTTTCTGTTTTACTTTGCCTCTGGAGGAGGTTTCTGTTTATGAATCATTTTCTGGTCCTGGTGGTGGAGGATGATGCCCCCGTGCGGAATCTCATCACAATTACATTAAAAGCTCATGATTATCATTTTATTACAGCTGAAAATGGAGAAGGAGCCATTATGGAAACGGCCTCTCACAATCCGGATGTCATTCTGCTGGATCTGGGGCTTCCGGATATGGATGGAGTGGAAGTCATCCGCCGGATCCGCAGCTGGTCCAATGTTCCCATTATTGTCATCAGTGCCAGAAGTGAAGACAGTGACAAAATCGAGGCACTGGATACAGGAGCAGATGACTACCTGACAAAACCATTTTCCGTAGAAGAACTGCTGGCCCGACTCCGGGTTACCCAACGTCGTCTGGCTCTGCTGCAGCCGTCGTCCATATCGGATTCCTTCTATGAAAATGGTGAACTGCGTATTGATTATGCGGCAGGATGCGTATTTCTCGGAGAGAAAGAGCTGCATCTGACTGCCATTGAATATAAACTGTTATGTCTTCTTGCTAAAAATACAGGTAAAGTTCTGACCCATAAATATATTCTTCAGAATGTATGGGGCAGCAGCTGGGAAAATGATATCGGTACATTACGAGTTTATATGGCAACATTACGGAAAAAACTGGAGGGAGCGGAAGGTTCCCCTCAATATATTCAGACCCATATCGGCATCGGATACCGGATGCTGCGGATAGAATAAGGGCGGAAAATACAATTATTACCAATGAAAAGTATATTGTTATGAATTCTTTTGTGAAAAATCTATACGAATGAAAAATAATATGTTATAATATTCACATGCTTCGCTTTTAAGCGGAACGGCATGTGAACGGACCGATCGATTCTTTTGGACGGTTCAATATATTATCAGGAAAAGGAGAGGTTAAAGATGTTTATTACAAACGATATCAAGTATGTTGGTGTCAATGACCACCAGGTTGACTTGTTCGAAGGTCAGTACGTTGTTGAAAATGGTATGGCCTATAACTCTTATGTGATCATGGATGAAAAGGTTGCTGTTCTGGATACCGTAGATCAGCATTTTACCCATGAATGGCTGGATAATATCGAGAATGTTCTCGGTTCCCGTAAGCCTGATTATCTGGTTATCCATCATATGGAACCGGACCACGCAGCCAATATTGCGAATTTTATGAATGTATATACCGATACCACAGTTGTTGCTTCTGCAAAAGCTTTTGTTATGATGAAGCAGTTCTTCGGTACCGATTATGCTGACAGACAGATCGTGATCAAAGAAGGCGATACTCTCTGCCTCGGCAAACATACACTTGCTTTCGTAGCTGCACCCATGGTACACTGGCCTGAAGTTATGGTTTCCTACGATACCTGTGATAAAGTTCTGTTCTCTGCAGACGGTTTTGGTAAGTTTGGTGCACTGGATGTGGAAGAAGACTGGGCATGTGAAGCTCGTCGTTATTACATTGGTATTGTCGGCAAGTACGGCAAACAGGTTCAGAACCTGCTGAAAAAGGCTGCAGGTCTGGACATTCAGATTATCTGCCCTACTCATGGCCCGGTTCTGACAGAAAATCTTGGATATTATCTGAATCTGTATAATACATGGTCATCCTATGCTGTGGAAGAAGAAGGTATCGTAATTGCTTATACTTCTGTATACGGCAATACCAAAAAAGCAGTTGAAATTCTGGCTGAAAAACTTCGCGCTAAGGGATGCCCCAAGGTTGTTGTAAATGACCTTGCACGCTGCGATATGGCAGAAGCTGTGGAAGATGCATTCCGTTACAGCAAGCTGGTTCTGGCAACCACTACATACAATGCAGGTATTTTCCCCTTCATGCGTGAATTTATTGAACATCTGACAGAACGTGATTATCAGAACCGTGTGGTAGGTCTGATCGAAAACGGTTCCTGGGCACCTCTTGCAGCCAAGACCATGAAGAACATGCTGGCAGAAAGCAAGAAGCTGACCTTTACTGATACAACTGTATGCATCAAGTCTGCTCTTTCAGAAGAAAGCAGTGCTCAGCTGGAAGAACTGGCCAATGAACTGTGCAGCGACTATCTGGCACAGCAGGATGCAACTGCCAATAAGAACGATCTGAGTGCTCTGTTCAATATCGGATACGGTCTTTACGTAGTAACTTCCAACGATGGCAAGAAAGACAATGGTCTGATCGTGAATACCGTTACACAGCTGACGAATTCACCGAACCGTGTTGCTGTAACTATCAATAAAGCTAATTACTCTCACCATGTAATCAAGCAGACCGGTATCATGAATGTAAACTGTCTGTCCGTAGATGCACCTTTCAGTGTATTCGAACGGTTCGGATTCCAGAGCGGAAGAAATGCTGACAAATTCGCAGGCTGCTCACCGCTTCATTCTGACAACGGACTGGTATTCCTTCCCAGATACATCAATTCCTTTATGTCATTAAAGGTTGAAGATTATATGGATTTAGGCACACATGGCATGTTCATCTGCAGCATTACCGAATCCAGAGTCATCTCCAAGGCAGAAACCATGACATATACCTACTACCAGAACAATGTAAAACCCAAGCCGGAAACAGAAGGCAAGAAAGGTTTTGTATGTGTAGTTTGCGGTTATATTTATGAAGGTGACGAACTTCCTGAAGATTTCATCTGCCCGCTTTGCAAGCATGGTGTAGCTGATTTTGAACCCATTGGTTAATTGAATCAGAACACAGTGATGTTCGATTATGCGTATTAAATGAATAAGAGAACTGTCCATTGGCCGGAGATTGGTTAATGGACAGTTCTTTTATATGAAGGAAAACATATGAGTGACGAAAACCTGGTAGTGTGTATGGGAAAGGGCGGTCAGACAGATGCAGCAGAAGCACTGGCCAGACGAGTCCATGCACCGCTTTCGGATCAGCCGGGAAAGAATCTGACCTTATGGATTGATGGAAGCGGCGTTTCACTGCATGGATACGGTCTCAGTTACCGTGGTGATTTTGAAACCATGCTGCACCGCATAACAGATGGACGCCTCCAGCACGAGATGCTGGTTCGTGCGGCAAAGACAAAAGAACCGAATCCAACAGCCATTGATGCCACCGCCGGTATGGGGGAAGATTCTCTGCTTCTGGCAGCCTGTGGATATGAAGTGACTCTGTATGAACAGAATCCTGTCATAGCAGCTTTGTTAAAGGACTCCATCCGTCGGGCAAAGAAACATCCCATACTGGGGGAAATTGTAAACCGGATGCACCTGGTGGAGGGAAACAGTATCGAAGGAATGTCAAATCAGATGGAGCAGCCGGATCTGATCTATCTGGATCCCATGTTCCCTGCTCGCCAGAAATCCGGCCTGATCAACAAAAAACTGCAGCTGATTCAGAAACTGGAACAGCCCTGTCTGCAGGAAGAGCTCTTGTTAAAAGCAGCAATGGACCTGCATCCGAAAAAGATTATTATCAAACGGCCGTTAAAAGGCAAATACCTGGCTGGTAAAACACCGGGATATACGATAAAAGGAAAAGCTATCCGGTATGACTGTTTTGTATGAACAATTTTCCTATGAGTTTCTGTAATATGTCATTTTCATGTGGTGTTTTCTGGAAATCTATGATAATATAATCTCTGTCGGGTGTTCCATTTGGAGGGAACAGTCAAAATAGAAAATCAGGAGGATCCATATGAGAATTGCAGTTACATATGAGAATGGTAACGTATTTCAGCATTTTGGCAGAACAGAACAGTTTAAAGTTTATGAAGTAGAAGAGAATAAAGTGGTTTCCAGTGAGATTATGGGATCCAATGGAAGCGGTCACAGCGCATTGGCAGGTCTTCTTGCCAACAATGATATTGATGTGCTGATCTGCGGCGGCATCGGAGGCGGCGCACAGAGTGCACTGCTTTCAGCCGGTATTACTGTATGTGCAGGAACACAGGGCAATACCGATGAAGTGGTGGAAGCTTATTTAAAGGGTGAACTGACCGATGCCGGTGTGACCTGTGATCACCATCATGAAGACGGTCATGACTGTCATTGCGGCGAGCATGAGGAACATGACTGCCATTGTGGTGATGAGGAAGAAGGACATGACTGCCACTGCGGCGGCGGATGCGGCGGACATCCCCGTTTCACCGTGGAAGGAATCAATGCGGGCAGAACCTGTAAAGTACATTACAAAGGTACTTTCAATGATGGTACTCAGTTTGATTCTTCTTATGACCGCGGTGAACCTCTGGAATTCGTATGTGGTGCCGGCATGATGATTCTCGGCTTTGATGCAGCTGTTGCCAACATGAAGGTTGGAGAAGTGGTTCAGATCCATCTGAATCCGGAAGAAGCTTATGGTATGCCGGATCCTGCAGCCGTTATCACCATTCCCATTGCAAGTCTTCCCGGTTCTGAAAACCTGTCTTTAGGTGATCGTGTATATCTTTCCAATTCACTGGGACAGCAGTTCCCTGTAAAAGTAATTGCAAAGGTGGATGATAAGATCACTTTTGATGCAAATCATGAAATGGCCGGAAAAGAACTGAATTTCCAGATTGAATTAATTGAAGTACAGTAATTTCAAAAAGCCGGGTGTGCATGAAAATGATTCCGGTTTGTTGAATTGTTTATAGGAAGGAGATCCTGCTATGGAATTTACAGAAGTTGTAAAAAATCGTTATTCCTGCAAGAAGTTTGACGGAAGAAAAGTGGAGAAAGAAGCACTCCATGCAATTCTGGAGGCAGGTCGTCTGGCACCCACTGCCAAAAACCTGCAGGAGCAGTCCATTTATATCATCGAATCAGAAGAAGGACTTGCCAAAATTGATGCAGCCACTCCCTGTCGTTATAATGCAGGTACAGTAGCTGTTGTTGCATATGATAAGAATAATGTATATACCTATCCCGGAAGCAGCCGTACTTCCGGAATTGAAGATGCTGCCATTGTTGCAACACACATGATTCTTGCTGCGGCAAATGCTGGTGTTGACAGCTGCTGGCTCAACTGCTTCAATCCGGAGGCACTGGCGAAGGAACTGAATCTTCCGGAAAATGAGGAAATCCTCATGCTGATGGATCTGGGTTATGCCATGGAAGGTACCGGTCCACTGGCCAATCATCATTCCCGAAAAGAATTGTCTGAAACAGTAAAATATCTGTAACATTCCCCCCTCTGCTGATTTTTCGGCAGAGGGGTTTTCTTGCATTCAGATAAGGCATATGGTATGATAATTAGTAATGTAAAGTATGAAAGAGAGAGGGCTTATAATAATGGTTTATAACAACGTTCTTGAAGCAACCGGTCATACACCGATTGTGAAACTGAACCGCATTGTACCTGAGAATTGCGCAGAAATTCTTGTGAAATTTGAAGGCCTCAATGTCGGAGGCAGTATAAAGACAAGGGTTGCACGGAACATGATCGAGGCAGCAGAAAGAGCAGGTATTCTGCGAGAAGACAGTATTATCGTGGAACCCACCAGCGGTAATCAGGGCATCGGTCTTGCTCTTGTGGGCGCTGTAAAAGGATATCCTGTTAAGATAATCATGCCGGATTCCGTATCTGAGGAAAGAAGAAAACTGGTACATCATTATGGGGCAGAAGTCATCCTGATTCATGATGCCGGCAATATTGGAAAATGTATTGAAGAATGCCTGGAAACTGCACTTCGTATGGCCAGAGAAGATAGCCGTGTGTATGTTCCCCAGCAGTTTGAAAATCCGGAAAATCCCATGATTCACAGAAGTCAGACTGCACTGGAAATCATTGAAGCAGTGGATGGCCCTATTGACGGATTCTGTTCCGGCGTGGGTACCGGCGGAACCTTAACCGGAATAGGAGAAGTGTTAAAGGAAAAATATCCGGATATTGCAATCTGGGCATGTGAACCGGAAAATGCAGCAATCCTTGCAGGCGGAAACATTGGCACCCATCTGCAGATGGGTATTGGAGATGGCGTTATTCCGGAAGTACTGAATACTTCTATCTATAATGATATCTGCATTATTACAGATGAAGAAGCACTGCAGACATCCAGAGATCTGTGTCGTCTGGAAGGCCTTATGTGTGGTATTTCAAGTGGTACCAATGTGGCAGCAGCCATAAAGCTGGCAAAAAAACTGGGTCCCGGAAAGAGAGTGGTAACCATACTTCCTGATACAGCAGAGCGGTACTTCTCAACTCCGTTATTTGAAAATGAATAGCCGTTATATTCTGATAATCACATCAGGAAACACGGAATTGTTTCACAGAGAATACAAATATTTTATGGCGGTCAGATATATTATGTGGTAAAATTAATAAGTTTTACTGATGTTTGAAATCTTTTCATATATAAAGGCAATGCCTGCAAAAGAGTCAATAATACAACAGATATGGAGGAAAAGCACTATGGGAGGTTTTTTCGGCGCTGCATGTAAAGATAGCTGCACCTTTGATTTATTTTTTGGTACAGACTATCACTCACATCTTGGCACTAGACGTGCCGGTATGGCAGTTTACGGAAAGGATGGTTTCAGCAAATCAATTCATAACATTGAAAACACCCCGTTCCGGTCAAAATTCGAAGGAAATTTATCAAAACTGGAAGGAACCATGGGTATTGGCTGTATCTCTGATTTTGAAGCACAGCCGATTCTGGTTCGCTCCCATCATGGCACATTTGCCATTACCACAGTAGGAAAAATCAACAATGCAAATGAAATCGTACAGGAGATCTTAAAGAATAATGTACATTTCTTCGAAATGAGCAATGGTGAAATCAATCCCACAGAACTGGTGGCGGCAATTATCAATCAGAAGGAGAATCTCATTGAAGGAATTCAGTATGCACTGGATATAGTTGACGGATCGCTGTCTTTACTGCTGCTGACACCAAAGGGAATCTATGCCGCAAGAGATAAATACGGACGTACTCCGGTTGTACTGGGGAAAAAGGAAGACGCATTCTGCGCTTGTTTTGAAAGCTTTTCTTATCTGAATCTTGGATATGAAGATTACAAAGAACTGGGTCCCGGTGAAATTGTTGTTTTTGATGCGGAAAGCTGCAGAACTCTCGTTGCACCCGGGAAAAAGATGAGGATCTGTACTTTCCTCTGGGTTTATTACGGATATCCTTCTGCAAGCTATGAGGGCACCAGCGTGGAAGAAATGCGTTATAAATGCGGTGAATTGCTGGCCAAACGTGACAATGTGGATGTGGATGTGGTAGCAGGTGTTCCGGACTCCGGTATCGCCCATGCAGTCGGATATGCCAACGAATCCGGTATTCCTTTTTCAAGACCGTTTATCAAATACACCCCCACCTGGCCCCGTTCCTTTATGCCTACAATCCAGACAAAGCGTGATCTGATCGCACATATGAAGCTGATTCCCGTGCATGATCTGATCAAAGACAAAAAACTGCTTCTCATTGATGACTCCATTGTAAGAGGAACACAGCTGCGTGAAACAACGGAATTCCTGTATGAAAGCGGTGCAAAGGAAGTTCACATTCGCCCTGCATGTCCTCCCCTGCTGTTCGGCTGCAAATATCTGAATTTCTCACGTTCCTCATCAGAAATGGAACTGATCGCCCGCCGTGTAATCCGTGAACTGGAAGGCGGAGAAGTATCAAAAGAGGTTCTTCAGGAGTATGCAGATCCCGATTCGGAAAAATACCAGAAAATGGTTGACGGTATCTGTGAAAAACTGAACTTCACCTCTCTTCGTTATCACAGACTGGATGATATGCTGGAAGCAGTTGGTATTGACAAAGAGAAACTCTGTACTTATTGCTGGAATGGAAAAGAATAATTATGATTGAAAAATTCGATGTTATGTTCACACCTGCAGGAAAAACCAGAAGACTGCATATTTCTTTGCCGAACAACTATTATGACAGGGAAGACAGATACCCGGTTATGTATTTTTTTGATGGTCATAACCTGTATTCCGATGCCGATGCCACTTATGGAAAATCCTGGGGGCTGGAGGATTTTTTACAGCGTTGGAATAAAGACATCATTGTGGTGGGGATGGAATGCGGTCATGAAGAAGGAGAACGTCTTGCCGAATACAGTCCTTATCAGATCCGCGGCTGGTTTCTGGGAGATATCGACGGTACCGGTGTCGATACACTGAACTGGATGGTCAATGAACTGAAGCCCATGATTGACAGCAGATACAGAACCTATCCGTTCCGTGAAGCTACCGGAATTGCCGGTTCCAGTATGGGAGGATTAATGAGTCTGTATGCAGCCATCTGTTATAATGCTTATTTTTCCAAAGCAGCATGTGTTTCCAGTGCAATTCACTCTGTAACTATTCCGCTTACCAATGATTTTCTGAAAAGTACCATCTCATCTGATACGAGAGTTTATCTTTCCTGGGGAACCGAAGAATCCGGAGGTACCCATGAAAACCCTGATGATGACTGGAAAACAGAAACAGCCGGTCTTAACCGCATGTTTGCCAAAATGCTGGAGCAGCGGGGAGCACGGACAAAACTGTTCTGTCAGAGAGGCGGAGGTCACTGTGAAGCAGACTGGGAAAAACAGATTCCGGAATTTATGAATTTTCTTTGGATGAACTGCGAATAAAACTGAATATCGGAGGATAACATGAACAATACGACAGATGATTCACTTAAACTGGAGAACCAGCTCTGTTTTCCTTTATATGCCTGTTCCAAAGAAATCATAAAGATGTATAAACCGTTTCTTGATAAACTGGATCTGACATATACACAGTACATCACCATGATCGTTTTGTGGGAGAAAAAATCCCAGTCAGTAAAGGAATTGGGAGAAGTTCTGTATCTGGATTCGGGAACATTGACACCTGTTTTGAAGAAACTGGAAAGTAAAGGTTATCTGACAAGACAGCGTTCCCTGACAGATGAGAGAAGCCTTGTTGTAACAATTACGGAGAAAGGCGAGGCACTGAAAGCGAATGCCAGGGACATCACCCGAAACGTTGGAAAGTGTATTCCCCTTTCAAAAGAAGAAGAGGCAAAACTGTATTACCTTTTATACAAAATACTCAATTCAATTGAATAATCTATGAATAAAAAGGATTCATCCGACAGTGTAATCTGTCGGGTGAATCCTTTTGACATGTGAGGCATCTATGTATACTGTAATCGGTGATGCCTGCTTTATACAATTGTTTTCCGTACAAAGAATGATAGAATTATAAGAAGTTAACCCGTCCGCTGTCAATATTACAGATGGCACCTATAACCTGAATACCTGTCTTTTTGATATACTCTTCACCGAGACTCTTTTTAATCACGTCCACACTGTTAGCCACATTCAGGCAGCCGGCACGATAATCGTCCTTTTCCATACCGATCGCCTGTTTGATTTCATCTGTGATGGATTTCACATAACCGCTGGGATTATCATTGATAGCGGCTCCAACCGCTCCGCAGCGGGTATGTCCCAATACTACCACCAAAGGGGTACCGAGATGCTCTGCACCATATTCAATGCTGCCCAGCTGATGTTTGTCAATTACGTTGCCTGCAACGCGTATAACGAATAAATCGCCGATGCCTGCAGAAAAGATATACTCAGGCACTACTCTGGAATCCGAACATGTGATGATAATTGCATAGGGTACCTGACCGTGGTTGAACGTATTCAGACGAATGGCACGTGAAACGTCGCCTGAATGGAAGTCACTTGTCAGATACTGCTCGTTGCCCTTCACCAGTTTTTCCATGGCTTCTCTGGCAGAAATGTTTTTCGGATGTGACATACATATTCCTCCTGTTTTCTTCATAAAGACCTTATGTACAATCTGCTTATTTCAGTATACATAATTTATACATTTTTGTCAATATTGTTCATGTGAGTTGATTTTTATAATATTTATGAAATGGATGCAGTTCGAAATTGTATTACACGGGAAAATCCAGATGGAAATGCAGTTTTTTCCATTTTGAATTATCCCAATATATGATTTACAAATCCGCTGTTTTTGAAGCAAACTGTGTACATGAAAAAAGACGAAGTGCAATGTTGATTTACAGCATTTTGAATTGTTCTGAAAGCCAATGACTGTCAATCTTTTTCCCGATTAACACCAGAATACCGATTTTCTGATCATTCCCATCCATGCGAATTTCTTCAAACATTTCTCCGAATGCCGCATCGATTTTGTAAACGGAATGATCTGACATTCTCAGATAGCCTTTTGCCCGCCAGATATCACAGTGTCCACTGTCTGACAAGATTTCCTTCAGTTTTTCAATGTCATTCTCAGACATTTCCTTCTGAAAAAAATAGGACCATGTATAAAGTTTCATCTGGCTGCCGGGAAGCATGCGTACCGGATTGCTGCTGCCAGCTTCCTCCACAGTTATTTTGACTTTCTGCTTCCGGTTTGACTTTGCAGAAAAAGGCTCCGATGGAAACAGGTCGGATTTCTGTCCTGGATTTGCATGGTCAGAAGCCTTTGTTTCAGACTGAAACGGATCTTCCGTCATTTCATGAATAGGAATCGTTACGATTCTGGCATTGGGATTCACAGAGTGAAGCAGTTCTTTTGTTTTCTCTATGTCATCCGCAGACATCTTTTCCGTGAAATTCATGTAAATGGTATCTGCAATTTTCAGCTGTTCGCTATAGAACGGTCCGACAACCTTCATTAGCGTCTGATTTTTTCTGCTGTTGACGATCATGACACATCGGTTCAAATATACCTGTCTGGTATCAAGACAGGCTTTTATGACACCGGAAAAATCAGCAAGACCAGTGGGCTCGATGATAATATAATCAGGCTTTTCCTGATGGATTAATTCTGCCACCGCTAAGGTCAGATTGCCCTGCAGCGTACAGCATACACAACCGGCTGTCAATTCTTTCACTTTAATCTGTGTATTTCGGAATTCTGCAGAATCCAGATTGATTTTCCCTATTTCATTTTCAATGATGGCAACTTTAAATCCGGCATATGCAATATCCAGCATTTTGTTAATTAATGTGGTTTTTCCCGCCCCGAGAAGACCGCCGTAAATATCAAGACCGACCATGTATGCCTCCGTTTTTATTATTTATTTTTTGTAATAATTATAACGCAATTCGTTAACATATCCAGTAATACGCATCATATTATTTACAAAATCCATTGGATCCGGGTTATTGGAAAGTATGAATCCCATGGAAATAAAACTACCGTTTGGTGCATAGGTGTTCATCATACGTGTTACCTCGGCTTTGATTTCCTCATCTGTTACGCCAAGGCGACCGGGAGCACCATTGGTATCATAACCGCCTACAACCGTAATACGATCTCCATATTCTTTCTGAATTCTGACGATATCATTGGTGGGCTGTGCAGATTCCCATGAAACAGCGCCTTCATCAATAAAATCAGGAACCAGCTCTTCACATTTTCCGCAGCAGTGAATGCTGGGAAGAATTCCATAGGATCTGATTGCATCATTTAGTTTTTTGTGAAGGGGTTTGATCATGCTGCGGTATGTGGCAGGAGACATAAAAGGTCCATTTTCTGTGCACACATCATCAAAATGCGTGATAATGTCGGGTTTAAAATATTTATAGATATAATCAACCAGTCTGCATTTGTAATCTGTGATCGCACTCATCATATCAAAACATGCTTCCGGTTCTTCATACATGGCACAAAGTGCATCTTCAAATCCCAGCATATGGCTGAAACGCAGGAAAATGGAGTTCCAGGTACCGTAAATTACCACTTTCTGATCACGGTTTGCATTGGCCAGTTGGGCAGCTGCCATTCCTTCCCAGTCATATTTGTCCAGATCAGGAAATTTCAGATAATCTTTCCATTCCAGAATATCCGGTACCGGATGGCATGACGGATCCGGTACAGCCTGTCCATTTGCAGACTCCGTACAAATCCAGTTCAATCCGAAATCGTCATATCCGCCGCCAATGGGTCCATTTTCGAACGTTTCAAAAGTTCCTCCCAATAATATGGCATCCTGCATGACATCCGGTACATAATCTGCAGGTTCATGATTCAATACAGCAAGATAATTTTCGCGTGGTGTTAACATAATATTCCTCCTTGTGTTTTTCGTATTACAACGCCATAGATTCTCAGCCCTTTATGAAAACCTTGCTTAAGGAAATTATAGTAAAGAAATGCTGTTGGAAAAATACTCATTAATTCGGAAAAAAAGCGTCTGTACTACTACAATTTGCAGTAGTATAATGCTACACAGGAGGTGTAGTCGATGGATATTACGGCAGGAATCATTATTTTTCAATTACAGCAGATTTATGATCTGACAACCAATCTTTCAATTGATCAGGATATGGCCATAACAGGCTTTCGAATCTGGGGAGGAGAGGACCCGGAAGAGGGGATTTTGTATTTATGTTCCTCGCAACCAATGGAGGTTACACAATGGCAGAAAAAAATCCATATGGGAATCAACTATGAAAATACTGACAGTAACTCCATATACATTTCCATTAATGGTTCTGTTGATCTATTTCAGCTTATTAATTCTTTGCAGGAGATTTTTCAAAGGTTTTATAACTGGAGAGCTGTCATGGATCGGTTATGCTATCAGCATAAAGCGTTTTCCATGATATTAAATGAACTGGAACAAACATACGATCTGGTTTCTATCTTAGTTGATAAAAACCTGAAATATATTGACATGTCTGACAGCTATCGATCATACAATCAGTGGATTGGAGATACAAAGACCATGTCTCTGGACATGATATATGACCTGATGACGGATCTCGATTTCCAAAATGCAATTAAATATGATAAAGCTTTTTCCTATTATTATAACGACGAAAACAAAACTTCTTACTGCTTTAATATAAAAATGAATGGGCAGTATGAAGCAAGAATTCTGATTCATCACAAACAGGGGTGTCCTTTTTACGGTGGATTGCGTTTTGTGCAATATATGGGTGAGTATTTAACACAATTGCTTTCTTACAGTTATGAAGAAAGAAAACATGGAATTGTACTGTATGGTTTTTACGACATTATACGGGATCTGCTCCATGGAATTCCCAAAAATGCAGATGAAATCCAGCAGCAGCTGTTCACACGAGGATGGAAAAGTGATCACATGTTTCAGGTGTATTTTTTTCAATTTATCGAATCTGAAAATGCTTCTGTGACCAGACAATATTATCAGGTTGAAATGGAGAATTATTTTGCCAGCTGCTGTGTTCTGTCAGTTGGAGAAGATCTGTGCTGTATCCGAAATCTGACCATGACAGATTCAAATAGATGGGATATGCGTCAGGAACTTTCTGTATTTCTGAGAGAAAATCTGTGTAAAGCCGGAATCAGCCGGCAATTTGATGATATTTCCAGACTACATAATTACTACCTGGAAGCAAAAAATGCGCTGATGCTTGGAACACATTCCCAAAGCACCTGGTGGTATTATCCGTTTGAAAAGATGGTGCTTCCCTATATTTTTCAGCAGGCAGCAAAAGAGATGGATGCCCATCAGCTTTATCATCCGGCAATCCGCACACTGTTGGAATATGATCAAAAGCAGCACAGCGATATGGTACACACAATATACGAATATATGAAAAATCGTTATAATGTCACCCAGACCGCACAGGCTTTGTTTATTCACAGAATCAGCATGCTTTTCAGGCTTCAGAGAATCGAACAGTTAACTGATATCGATTGGGATAGCTGGAATGACAGAGTGCACATGGCGGTAACCTTTGAATTAATGAAACAATGCGGGGAAAAGTTTTGATTTTCTGCCGAATACAGGGAATATAATCCATCAATTGTTACCATTCAAATCAACTGAAGAACGCTCCAACAACTGAAAGGAAAGCTGAAGATATAACCGCGTCGGATAATCGTTCAGATTCAGCCCGGTAATTTCTTCGATTCGTTTTAAATGATACAGGAAGGTTTGTCGCTGCAAATACAGAACCCGGATTGTTTTGGCAACGCTCATATTATTCTCCATGTAAACCTGCAGAGATCTGCTATAACTGCGCTTGTTCTCACGGTCATACTGAATCAATTTTTTCAGTTTCCGATTACAGAAACACCATGCAGGAATGGAAGTTTCAATTTGATTCAAGGCATAATCAAGAGCATAATCGTCAAAATAATAGGTCCAGATCTGTGGATTTTGTACACTCCCATAGTCCAGTGCAATGGATGCCTGCCGATAATAAAATACCGTTTCTGCCAAATCAGTATATTCAGAACTGATTCCTGCTTTTAGCAGAGATTCCCGAAAATCATAAATTAAAATTCCCATAAGATCTCTTCGTGATAGATTCGAAGCAGTCAAATCTACTACATAAAAAATGGAATCCTTAACCGGAATGGCAATACTGTACCGGATTTTTTTTTCCAGAGACAAGCAGGTATTCAGAAAAGCACCTGCTTTTTTCATGTTGGAAACAATATGGAAGCATACAAACGTATCATTTATATGCCAGCCCAGTGGCTGGATCGTGTTTTGCAAATCATTTTCTGACATCAATTCACCGCTGATTAAGTTTTGAAACATTCGGGTGAGCTGAGGTGGGTGAAGGAAAAAACTGTTGTCATTCCGGTGGCTGAACGCTTTTTCGATGTATTTAACAGCAACCGCAGTCAGAGTGTAATCACTGTCGCGGAAAGGGAATTCTGTTTCACAGATAAGCAGTCGGGCAACAGAACGTTCATTATAATAAATATTTTGATATAGGATTCGATATCCGGTTAAATCAGAAGGGAAAGTCTGTGGACCAACTGTGTCCAGTGTAGCTGCAAAATCCGGATGAAGGGGCAATTCATCCACAGCTTCCTTTGTGGGAAATAACAAGCTGTCTTTGGTAAAATGGCAGTTTTTCAGATTTCCTTTTCGTT